>JAYSTY010000027.1:0-52046 GCA_043719385.1 Blastocatellia bacterium
AATTCTGTCTTCGATAAAAAATCTATGAGCGCCGCCGCCGTTCGAGGAATGAAAGTTTTCAATAATAAAGACAAAGGAAATTGCGCGACTTGCCATTCGTCTACACTTTTCACCGATGGAAAATTTCATAACATCGGAGCCGGAATGGATGCAAACGGAGAACTAAAAGATTTAGGTCGTTTCAGTCAAACAAAAATCGAAACCGACCGAGGCGCATTTCGTACACCAAGCCTGCGCAACGTTGCAAAAACTGCGCCATACATGCACGATGGGAGCCTGAAAACACTTAAAGAAGTAATTGATTTTTATATCGGTGGCGGCAGTTCAAACCCGCAGTTGGACAAAGAAATTAAGCCACTGATTTTGACTGCGCAGGAGAAGCAGGATTTGATTGAGTTTCTCGCATCGTTAACAGGAGAAATTCCTGCGAATGTTGGAGCGCCGGAAAGGAAATAAATGACCCAATCAGTACCGCGACCCGTAGGGAGCGCAATATTCATAGCCCTGTGCGCTGTTTTTCTTTTCGCCTGTTCCAAACAAAATCTTCCGACCGAACCCGCTCCAGGTTTCTACAAAGTTGATGCAAAAACTGCTGGAACAATCTCAGGAAAAATTATTTATTCCGGCAAAAAAACTTCTCATAAAATCGTCAGCATGGATGCCGATCCGCAGTGCGCAAAATTGCATCCAAATGCCGTAGCCGATGAAAGTATTGCCGTCAATCCTGATGGCGCGCTCGCCAATGTATTCGTTTACATCAAGCAGGGATTAGAAGGCAAAAATTTTGAACCGCCTTCCGACCCCGTAGTCATTGATCAAAATGGTTGTTGGTTCAATCCGCGAGTACTTGGCATTCAAGTCGGGCAAACGTTGAAGGTGAAAAATTCTGATCCGGTGACGCACAACATCCATCCGATGCCGGAAATTAACCGCGAATGGAATCAGAGTCAGGCTCCCGATACGGAACCGTTCACGCGAAAATTCACGCAGCCCGAAGTCATGATCAAAGTGAAATGCAATATTCATGCATGGATGCACGCATGGGTCGGCGCAGTCGCACATCCGTATTTTGCCGTCACCGGAGCCGATGGCACATTTACTCTCAGTGATGTGCCGCCAGGAAATTACACCCTCGAAATCTGGCACGAAGAATTAGGAAAACAAGCACAACAAGTCACGCTCGCGCCGTCGGCAAAAGTAGAGCAAACTTTCCAGTTTGCTTCTGTGCTGAGGAAATAATTTCGGAATAACCAAGACATCTTGCGAGATTATTTTTTTTTACATTTGAATTATTTGGATGCCACCATCGCAAACTGGAAAGTTTGCGCTACATTAGGAGAATAAATTTATGAAGCCCCAGTTATTGATCATTTTTTTCGTCGCACTGCTTGCCGCTAGTTGCTCGCAACCGCCTGCAAATACGGCTCCGAACGCAACTGCATCCAAAGCCCCTGCCCCGATTCCTGAATGGAAATCCGGCTATCGCGTCTTCGTCACGAATGAAACTTCCGGCGATCTGAGCATCATTGACGGCACTACGCTCGAAGTCATCGGGACGGTCAAGCTCGGCAAACGTCCGCGCGGAATTCACGCCAGCCCCGATCAAAAAACAATTTATGTAGCGTTGAGTGGTTCGCCGCTCGCGCCTCCAGGTGTAGACGAAAGCAAGCTGCCACCACCTGATAAAAGCGCTGATG
Source organism: Blastocatellia bacterium (assembly GCA_043719385.1). Taxonomy (GTDB): domain Bacteria; phylum Acidobacteriota; class Blastocatellia; order RBC074; family RBC074; genus JAFDVL01. The sequence goes on from JAYSTY010000027.1 coordinate 1,698, forward strand.
GCATTGGCGTCTACGATGTTGAGCAAAATAAAATTGTCAAAGTTTTACCCGGTGGTTCCGACCCTGAAAATTTTGCGATCAGCCTCGACGGAAAAATGATGTTCATCTCCAACGAAGATGTAGCAGGCATCAGCTTTGTTGATTTAAGTACAGGAAAATTAGGAGTCACAATTAAAACGGGCGAAGAACCTGAAGGCGTGACGCTCTCTCCTGACGGCAAAAAAGTGTATTCAACTTCTGAAAATGACGGAACCGTTTCCGTGATTGATGTCGCCACACAAAAGCTGGTGAAAAATATTAAAGTTGGCGGGCGTCCGCGCAATGTAGTCTTTTTACCGGACGGCAAACACGCTTATGTCAACGCCGAAACCGCCGGGTCTATCGCGTTGCTTGATACCGTCAAAAACGAAAAAATGAAAGACATTCAGCTCGGCACGGCGGGAGAAATCAAGCCGATGGGATTAGCCCTTGCGCCCGACGCCAAAACTCTTTATGTCAGCACCGGACGTGGCAAAAAAGTGTTTGTGGTAGACACGACCACGAATCAGCCGACTGCGAATTTTGAAGTCGGACAACGCCCGTGGGGAATCGCAATTTCTCCCGACGGCAAAACGCTTTTCACTGCGAATGGCCCGTCAAATGATGTCTCCGTCGTTGATGTAGCGACGCAGGCAGTGACGAAGAAACTTAAATTAACCGGAAGTCCGTGGGGAGTTTTGATCCTTAATAAATAACTGAAGAAGTAATTGAGAGGCGTCAATCATCCGTAACAGTACGCGAGCGTGAGCGAGTAAGCTTTCGAGCCGAGACACTCTGGATGTGTAAGCGCACTCGCGTACTGCTCAATTTATAACGCTTTGATGTAGGTGGAGATTATCAATTCGATCACTGAAAAAGGCGAAGTGAGCGAAGTAGCTGAATCTGCGCAAAGGCCTGGATTGAGGAGTCCTCTCACCAGCAAAAACTAATTTATTCCTGCTCGCCAATCGCCAGGCGGAAAAGCTTCGTTAAGAAATCGTTTTCTGCCTCTATCCGCTCAATCACTAACCCGACTTGTTTACTGCCATCGCGGCGGGCTGTGAGCCGATACACTCTTTTCCGCAGGCGCAATACAAAATGCGTATTACCCCGATTGGCCTGCGCCGTGGCGGGCGGTTGAAAACCCCAGCGGAGGCTTCCGGTCGCGGTCTCTTTTAATAAATCGGTGAGGACTCGATCTGCTTCTTCTGGAGCTAAAGTATTTTTCTCAATAGTCAATGTAGTCTCCTGATAAAAATCATTGTGGCTTAACACCGAAGCTTTCAATCGTACTACTCGCCTGGGTGGCTTTTCTATTATCACATCAGTTGATGAGTGATCCTACTTTACTTTTGCCTGATTAGCCAAAAGCTGTTCGCCTACAAAGCATAATTTAAGGCGCAAAATTTATGCTCTGACTCGAATATCACCCCAACAGGCACTTCTTACATAGCAAAGTATGAAATTCTTACCATAAATCACTGCTTTCAGCCTTCGGTGAAAAGTGTCTTCAGAATTTTAATCCTCTCTCATCATTACCGGTTTAAGGATTAAACCGCCGGGCGGCATAGTTATTGCCCTGTAAACAGCATCCCCAAACTGCATTACGAAAGCTAAAACCGAGTTGAGATCGGAGCAGCATAAATGTGTTTAGCCCTGATTTCATTGGCTGTTTTCGTGTTTTGTGGGTGGTGGCTGAGGAGCTGCGAATAAATCGCAGCCATAACCTTCAGGCTGCGCGGCAGATGGTTCCGCCCGCAGTCAGATAAATATAATTAACGAGGAGAAGTGATTATGAAGAAGCTTACTTTAGTATTTGCCGGATGGATGATGATTATTGTTGCCGGGGTTGCCCTGATCTATGCTCAGGATAAAGCGGCTAACTCTGCCGTTGGGCAGGACGGGGCGATGAAAGCGGAGGCAGGAAAGGTTGTTGCCATTGATACAGCAAAAAATGAATTGGCAGTAAAGGATGAAAAAGGTGCGGAAAAAACAATGGCAGTCAGTCCCGACACGAAAATTATGAAGGAAGGGAAGGAGATTGCACTGGCAGAGGTCAAGGCTGGTGATCGGGTTATTTATGAATTGGACGGTTCCTCAAATCCGCCGGTAGCCAAATCATTAATGGTGATGTCAGCGAAACCGGGTAAACCGTAAAGCCTTTGATTTTATTGGCTCGTGGATGATTCAAGGCAGGATATGGCGAGCCAATTACAGGGCGGGATTTCATAATTTCTAAAGTGAAATCCCGCCCGTCCAAATTAATTATTTCGATTGGGATTGTTGGTCGTGTTCCATTTGCCGATAGGCTGAAACGGCGCGTTCGTGAGCGGCTCCATTAGTGGTAAAGATGTGCGAGCCATCGCGCTTCACGCCATCAACCACAAAAAATAAATAATCAGTTTGGGCCGGATTTAAGGCTGCTTCAATCGCTCGTTTACCTGCGGAGGCAATCGGGCCAGGTGGCATGCCTGGATATTTGTAAGTGTTATAAGGCGTGTCACGATCAAGATCGCTTTGATAAATCTTGCCATTCCATTTGTATTTTCCCGCCAGAATTGCTCCATAAATTACCGTCGGATCACAGGCCAGATTCATCTTCATTTTCAGGCGTTTGTGATACACCTGAGAAATCAACTTCCGGTCTTTATCAACCTTCGCTTCTTTCTCGATCAGTGAAGCCATCGTAATCGCCTGCCGCGTATTCATTCCCAACGCACGGGCTTTGCTTTGCAATTCGCCTGTATAGACCTTGCGAAAACGCTTGACCATCGCTTCAACTAATTGTGCGCGCGTGGTTGTAGTTGTGTATTCGTAGGTGTCAGGAAAAAGATACCCTTCCAAGTCCGTAGCCTTCGGATCAAGGTCTGAAATTAATTTTGTGTTTTTGAAAAGTGGTAGCAATTCGTCACGATTGGCGGGCGGAGGTTCTTTCATCCCTGGCAAAGGGGCAGCCAGCTTGTCGGCAATTTCCCATTGATTATAACCTTCAGGAATTGTGAGTTTGCGGGTTGCCACATCGGCGCGGACAAGCTTGTCAATGACCTGCAACGGAGTAATCGGCGAATCAAATTGATAATCTCCGGTCTTCAGCACCTTGCCGCGTCCAAATGTTTTCAGCCACAGCGAAACGGCGGTGGGATTACTGATCACGCCTTCCTGATGAAGTTTTGACACGATAAAGCTGGTGCTGCTTTTCGGTGGGATCGTAATGATTTTTTCGGTTGCCGAATGTGTATAAGGACGCTTGATGGCACTGTTCAGCCAGAAGGCAGTTCCGCCAATCAGTACAACCAGAAACGCTAAAATTCCTATCGGTAGTTTTTTATGAGTTGAAGTTATTTTCATGATTTCGTGGACAGACGATAAGCCTATCTGCTTTTTAATGGCTCGAAAGATAATCCTGTAAAATTATTGCCGCCGCGTATTCATCGGATTTTTCCTTGCGCTTGCGCATATCAAAGCCAAGTTCGCGCATCATCTCTTCCGCTTCGCGTGAAGTTAATCGTTCATCCTGAGCAATGACCGGAATTGAAATGACGGTTTGTAATTGGGCGATGAGTTTTTTTACTCGTTCCGCCGCCTCGCCAATTGAACCATCCAGCCTGATTGGTAAACCGACAATTAAGGTGACAACTTCGTTTTCTTCAACGAGGTTTTTTAGCTGTTCAATAATTTGCTCGTGACTTTGACCAGTTTTGCGAATGGTCGTGAGCGGACGCACGGTTATTCGCAATTCGTCGCAAATCGCTACGCCAATGGCTTTGGAGCCGTAATCAATTGCCAATACTCTCATAAGTTAAAAAAACAAGCCGAGGCGCCAACCCAGGTTTTGTTTTTGTTGAAGTCAACGCCCATCATCGCACCTTTGCTCATTCGACCCAGCAGCATTGTGGGAGTTGGTTCAGGATCACCATCCGGCCAGAGGAACATCACCCGCACTTCAACTTTCGCCGGATCGTCAGGAGTTTCAATTACGGCTCCATAATTGATTTTTTCCTGTAAGAGATAATTTTCACGCTCAGCCGCAGGAATCGCGTCAAGATCGGCGCGGGTGATGTTGACCTGGACGCCGCTCCCGGCAAATGAAAATAATGGTTTGAGGACAAAGTTTGCTAAATCTTCAGGATAGGTGTTGAGTTGATTGAGAAACCAGGAACGAGGAACTGATTTGTGTTTGAGATAGGGCAGCGAAAATTTACTGAGCCGGAAAAACCAGTTTGGATGCCCGGCCCATTCGACTTCAAGTTCATCGCGGTAAGCAAAATTGTACTGCGTATTTTTGCGGATTAACTCATCAACAATCACGCGATTGTAAAGGCGCTTAATGGGAATCTCGCGTCCCTGCCGGGGATAGAAAAGCTGATTTTTGCGCTTGATGATTTCATTGATAGCTACAGTTTTGACGCCGAGCAATTGTTCCGTCACGACAAAATCAGGGCGCGTTTTTTGCTGATTTGGCTCAACCTCCAGCAAAACTACTTCCTCTGGTGAATGGCTGCCAATAATTGTCCGACGCAATAACTCAACATAATTTTTGTCGCTCAGGTCAGGTAATAAATAACTGGAGTCATTGAGCTGGTAGATGTTCTGATAGGTCTGCGAAAGTAAGAGTTGAAAGGCATGAACTGATGCACAACCCTGCAACTCAACCAGTTGAGGAGCAAATGAACCATCCGCCTGGCGTGTAATGGCAAAATCAATTTGGATAAAGGTCGGGTGTGTTGGTTGCTGAGGGGCAAAAAAATCGCGCGGAATGGAACGGTCTGTAGTTGCCAGGTATTCAGGGGTGAGTAACTGTTTATTAATGTCAACTGCTGACTGAACGATTTGCTGTAGTAATTCCGCCGGCAAAAAAACCGGAGTTTCACTGACTCGAAATTCAATGTGCAGGCCAACAGTTCTTTCAAGCGACTGAATAAGCCGTTCATAATGGGCCGGAGAAAAGTTAGAATTAAAACGTTTACGTTGAAATGGAATCACTGGTTTTCTAATTCGCTTAAAAGTATTTCATCGGATATTTGTTATTGCAGGCAGCAACTAAAGCTATCATACGTTTTGGATGACAGGCAACGGTGAGGAAATATTGCAGGCCTGCGGATAATATAAAAAAAGCAGGGAACTGGATAATATCCAGCTCCCTGCTTTTCATTGAGCGATGTTTCAACCGATGAATAGCTGCCTGTTTAGAAGTTTCTGCAGGTTGCACCAACGGTAATAATCGGAACCGCAAAGCCGGTGTTGGACTTAACCGATAAGAAATGCAGGTTATGTCCACCATTAAAGGCGGTGCTGTCTAATCCTGCCTTCGTGTTCGCCACGATGGTGGAGCCTAAAAGCCCCAGATCAGGCACCCCAGCCGGGTTAGCAGGTGAAGAGAAATACAACCAGCCAGTTGTTCCCGATGGAATAACTTTGGAATATGTCCCTACCAGCTTGATAAAGGAATCATCAATGATCTTCGTTTCGAGGCAGCTCAGATTCCGAACCAGGTAGCTGAATCCTTTTTCGTGGTCATTGTAAACCTGACCGGTAATCGTACCAATCGCACCAGCTATGTCTACCTTACCCTGCATTGAGTGCAGAATCAGGAGTGTCTGGTTGCCGTCTTTGGGGCTTTGAATATTGTCGACTGCAAGTTTGTACGGGACAAAATCATACTGATTTTCCGGGTTAGGACCTGTGAAGTCGCCATAGGAAAGACCTGTCCGTGAAGGATCAACAGTCCAGACAACACCAGATGTACCATCTGCCCAGGGTGTCGCTGTGGCGGTAACAGGATTCCACAATTGACGAGCAGAGAAGGCCTCGGCTCCTAAATTAGCCTGGAAATAGCTGGCTGTGCCAAACTGACTTTTGATGTACTCATCGCCAATCAAATAATTGTGATTAAACGGTACACCCTCAGCGTCAGTAGCTACCAGAAACATAAATCCTGTTTCACCTGGATCCATGTCAGAGGCGAAGAACGTTATGGTTCCATTTGCCGTGACGCAAAGGTATTGATCCATAATTGAGCAATTCGCCTTACTGATGAAAAACAAGTGGACATTGACCGGTCTGGTCGGATGCGTATTGGTTAAATTGAACCGAGTGTTTTGCGACGGGTCGCCCGCTTTCGAGTCATAGATATTGTAAAACAACATCGAACCCGGTTTCTGATCGCTGGGAATAGCTGCACCGGCAGCACCAGCATTCGGGATTGTTTGTGCCGCTGCTGCTGCTGCGCAGGCAATCAACACGAGAAGTGTGAGAAAAATGTGTGTGAGTTTATGTGAGGTTCGCATATTCTTTCCCCTCTCTCAGGAAAGATTCCTGAGATTTGATATGTGGTTGAATGTGATCTGTCGAGCTGAGTACCCCGAAAGGTACCTATTACCCAATCTGCATTGGGCAAAATGGTTACTATGCCATCGCTCCGTGATAAAAAAGCCGTTATCCAATAACCAGGAAGCTATTGGTTTCCAGTGACGAACAATTGAAATTACTAATTAAGCGTAATTTTCAGAATGGAGTGAGAAATATTTTTCAGCCTATTGAATACCGGGGATAAAAGAAAAATCAATAAACTAAATATCAGGCTACTGCCAGCTAAGCAGGGACTTCATTAACATCTTCCTTTGGGCACAGGGATGAAGGAATCGGATGAAGAAGGTTAAGCAGTTAGAGATCCCGATCTGAAAAATTTGATAGAAAACAAGTCATCTACAAAAGTAGTTTGCCGGATTGTGAGGATGACTTTGTGTCGGAGCGCATTCTAGCGTAGGGAGAATAAAATAGTCAATGATAAATTTCGGTTAAAAAGACCGGATTGGTAAATAAGCAACCTGTTATCAAGTTGGGCGGAATGATAACGAAAAAATTGACAGTCATTGATGCCCTGTAGTAGCCTGCTGCATCTTTAATGGCTTTGATTTGGATATGTTTTATTAGCATACGGGGACGTCATTATCGGCGTAACCTGATTTATCCAAAAGCGGTTCTGTCTTCCTGCCCCAAAGGACTAGCCGCGATGGTTTTGCCGCTGGCAGCGGTTTCCCTTCGGGGCTAAGATTTATAGGGACTGCTTTGCCCAAAATACTTAGCCTGCATTAGCTTTCCCTTTAAAACCCCCATGAATCCAAGATTAGATAATCTGATCGCCATTGGTATTTTAGCTGTTCTTTGTTTTGCTGCACTTGCTCATGGTGCAGTAGAAGCCTGGTCAATTGCTTTGCTCGAAATACTGATTGGAGGATTGCTTTTGCTTTGGGGGTTCAAAGCCATTCTGGATCAGCGATTGAATTTGAAAATTCCCGCTGCGACGTGGCCGCTTGCCATCTTTTTTGTTTTTGGGTTAATTCAAAGTCTGCGAGTGGCGAATAAAAGTTTGTCCCGGGATGTTGAGTCAACCCGTGGGGCAACCGTAATTTTATTTGCCGCGCTGGTAGTTTTCCTTTTATGTGCAAATTTCTTTGCTAACCGGGAACGATTGCGTGTGATGGTTAGCTTTTTAGCCATATATGGCTTTGCTTTTTCTCTTTTTGCCTTGATCCAGCATTTTACCTGGAATGGGAAATTTTACTGGCTCAGAACGCCGCTCAGTGATTTGAGCTCGCCCTTTGGCCCATTTGCGAATCACAATCATTTCGCTGGCTATCTGGAGTTGCTCATCGGCTTACCCGTCGCTCTGGTAATTGCTGGTGGGATACGGCGTGAGGAACGTGTGTTTTATGGTTTTGTTGCGTCAATCATGGGAATGACGATCATCTTCTCGCTTTCCAGAGGAGGCTGGTTCAGTTTATTTGTCGAGCTAATGTTCATTACAGTTTTAAGCCGAAGATTGTCCAGCAAAACAAAAGCAAACAAAATCGGGAGTTCAGCGTTTTGGAGAGGCGCCTCAATGGTCGCAGTTATTTTGGCAATCATTATTGGGAGCTGGTGGATCGGTGCTGATCCGGTGCTGAATCGAATCAGTGCAAATAATCAGGACAATTTATCCACCAGCCGCGTTTGGATTTGGAAAGACAGTTGGCGGGTTTTTACTGCTTATCCGATTTGGGGAGCCGGAATCGGAGCTTTTCAAACCGTGTATCCGCACCAAAGTACTTATGATGGTTATCAGGGTTTTGTCGCTCAGTCGCATAATGATTACCTCCAGGTTTTGGCAGATAGTGGTATGATCGGCGGTGCTTTAGCATTATGGTTTATTTTGCTGGTGCTGCGCGATGTGTGGCGTGGCGTTCGGGCACGTGATCCTTTGATTGCCGGGCTGGCCCTCGGCAGCGGAGCGGGAGTGGTGGGATTATTGGCGCACAGCCTGATTGATTTTAATTTGCAGGTTCCTTCCAATGCACTCATGTTTTTGCTGCTTTGCTCGGTTGCCTCATTTTGTAGTCAGAAAGTTTCAGAGCAGGAAATAAATGTTGCGTTTCCTGTTAATCTTAATCAAAGTGTCCCACGTTTTACGGTAGGAGTTTCAAGATGAAGTTGGTCAAAGATTCGCTCGTATTTACCAAAACACTTTCTGTGTTGGTTTGTGCTCTGGCTTTAACGAGTACATTTGCTCTGGGACAGCGCACACTGGATGAGAAATTTGTGAACAAAACACAGTCATCCAGCGAGCCGATACCGGCTCCGAACGTGATTGTTGCTCCCAATGAAGAGTATCGGATTGGGCCGGGTGATTTGATAGAAGTCAGAGTTGAAGATGCACCTGAACTGGGTGTGCCAAATGCGCGTGTTTCGCCTAAAGGCACTTTCCTGATGCCGTTCCTGCAATATATCTCTGCACAAGGTAAAACGCAGGATGAGTTAAGCCTGCTGATTGCCGATAAATTACGCGGACGTTACCTGAAAAATCCCCAGGTTACAGTTCTCATTAAGCAACCCAATAGTCAGACGTACATCATTCAGGGCGCAGTCAGAAAACCTGGCGTCTATCAAATTGAAGGACGACCATCGTTAATGAAACTGCTGGGCATCGCCGGCGGACTCGTGGAAAATCATGGCTCTACTGCTTATGTGGTGCGAGAGTTAAAAACTCCGATCAAAATCGAATCAGGTGAACCGGCCAATAATCAAAACGGGACGAAAAGCGCAAATGATGTTGATGACTTAATTAAATATGAAATGCTGTCCAGTAATATCAGTTCTTTATACAAAGGACGTTTTGATCAGGATGTGCGGTTAGAGCCGGGCGACCAGATTAATATTCCGACAGCAGATGTTTTCTTCGTGGCTGGAGAAGTGAGTTTACCGGGAGAGTTTCCCCTCAAAGATGGCACTACGCTCAGACAGGCAATTGCTATGGCACAGGGGACGACAATCAAAGCCGATCCCAAAAAAGCCATAATTTTCCGCGAGGATGAAAAAGGCCAGCGGATTGAAATTCCGGTAGATGTTGACCTGATTACCAAGGGGAAAAAAGAGGATATAAAGTTAATGGCTAACGATATTGTTTCCGTCCCGAATAGTAAGCTGAAATCAGCGTTGGTTCCGATTTTGAATACCATCGGGTCAGGTGCTTCTTACGCGGTCGGAGGACGAATCATTCGTCGCTAGATTACTTAATCGGCAGATTATTTTCGTGTGAACTGCCCCCTCTCACGCGATTTGAAAAAGCTTCAGAGTTCAGTCGTGCCCGCCGAAAACTCATTATTGACTTAAAAGGAATTATCAATGGCAAACGAAAGACTTGATCTTGAAAAGGTCTCTTCGCGCAACATGAAAATGGAGTTACGCAATCGCAGCCGGAACCTCCACCAAAATAACGAACCGCTCTATGATCCGTATGATGAACCACGGATGGAAGAATCAGCCGAAAGCTCTTTTAATTTACGCGAACTGTGGCTGATGATTCGGCGCCGCAAATGGCTGGTGCTGACCATCATCATGATTGTGACCACGATTGTGGCGATTCAAATGTATCGTGCCGACTCTTATTATCAGGCTGACTCAACCATTGAAATTGCCAAAGAATCCGCTTCTTTCGGCAATCAGGGCATGGCGATGACGCAGGACAGCGATTTCGATCCATTTTATCAGGTTAACATCAAAACAAAAATGCTGATGTTAACCAGTCGCACTTTGCTGGAAGATGTGATTATCAATTTAAAGCTTGATAAAAATGATAAGTTCATGGATTCGTCCAAAAAAGGATGGTTTGGCGCGACCATCGTTGAGAAGAAAAACAGCGGTGAATCATTGCCGACAACGGTACCCGCAGAACTTGAGGACGATATTACGCGTTCTCCGGCGGAAAGTGCGCACCTGGCTCCCTATGTCAAATTAATAGAAAATAGTTTGAACGTTCAGCAGATACGCGATACTCGTGCGATTTCGCTCAGTTTTGTTCATACCGATAAATTGATTGCTGCCCAGGTAGCAAATGAAATTACGAAAATTTTTAAGCAGCGAAACTTTACCAATCGCATTGGCGGGCTGGAACAAACAGAAGAGTGGTTGAAGCGCTCGCAGCGTCAAGTGAAGGCCGAACTGGAAAAAGCCCAGGAAGATTTGGCGCGCTATACCCGCGAACATAATATTGTTTCGCTGGATGGGGGCGTGACATTAAGTTCCGCGCGACTGGCGCAAATTCAACTCAAATTAACCGAGGCGGAAGAAAAGCGGATTAAAGCTGAAGCCCTTTATGCGGAAGTTCAGAAGGGAAATGTTGCCAAGCTGGCTGCCGAGTTTGATCCCAACTCGAAACTGGTTGCGCTCCAAAAAGACCTGGGAGATTTAAGGGTTAAGGAGCAGCAACTCAGTGTCAGATACGGGCCGGAAAATCCTTTAGTGCAGGAAGTGATAAAAAAAATCACGGAAGTTGAAAGTCAATACAAGACAGGGACTAAGGCCCTGGAAGATAAATTCAAAAGCGATTATGACCGTGCGCTCAAAGAAGTGCGCTCAATTGAGGTGGAGAAAAATAAAATTAAGGGCGAGGCGGTTGATGGAAATCAATCCGGCATTAAGCTGGATACTTTGAGACAGGAAGTGGCGGACAAAGAGAAACTATATCGGGATTTAGGCGATAAATCACAGCAGGCACAACTTAAGGTAAAAGAGCAATTCAGCAATATTCGTGTGCTTGAACCGGCGCAGGTTCCCAATGTGCCGGCGGGGCCGCGACGGTTGCTCTCAGTGCTGATTGCTTTCTTTCTCAGTACTGCGGCAGCGGTCGGTCTGGCCTTCTTCCTCGAATATCTCGACAATACAATTAAAACGGCGGAAGATGTCGAACGCTATACAAATATGCCAGCGCTCGGGGTCATCCCCGCCATTGCGACCAGCACTTCGCTGCGCAAACTCCCCGTTAATAAAATAGACCCGGAGGAGGCTACTGCCGCTGGTCTGGCATTGGCTGGCGCTTCCATTGCTACGCAGTTGATGACACTCGATAATCAATCAACCGTCGCCGAAGCCTATCGCGCACTCAGAACTTCGGTGCTGTTGTCATCTGCCGGGCATCCGCCGAAAACTATTCTGGTCACCAGTGGTCGCCCTGGCGAAGGCAAAACGACAACGGCGGTCAATACTGCAATTTCTCTGGCCCAGCTTGGGGCTTCGGTATTGATTATTGATTGTGATTTACGGCGTCCAAAAGTGCATAAGGTTTTCGGCATCACACATGTCCATGGCCTTTCAACTTATCTTTCCCGCGAAGCCGACATCCACGAATTGATTCATCCGTTAGCGATTCCGAATTTGTCGCTACTGCCTTGTGGCCCGACTCCTCCCAATCCGGCTGAATTGATCAGTTCAGAAAAAATGCGCGACATGTTAATTATGCTGGGCGAGCATTACGACCACATCATCATTGACTCTCCGCCACTCATTAATGTAACTGATCCGGTGATCCTTTCGACGATGGTTGATGGCGTCATTATGGTTGTGCATGCGGGCAAGAGTACGCGGGATGTCGTGCGCCGTGCGAGTCAGGAACTCACCGGAGTTGGCGCCAAAGTCTTTGGCGTTGTTCTCAATAACGTGAATCTCCAACGCGAAGGCTATGATGAATATTACTATCAACGGTACTATTCAAGTTATAGCTCTGACAATAACAAAAACGATCACTCGTAATTCACGCAAATCAACGAATCCGCAAACGTCGCCAGGCTTGCTCCAAAAAATGGGGCAATTTCTGGCGACGTTTTTTTCGGGGTCAATCAATCGCCGCATTTTTCGGGCTTCGGTCACTGTCGCAATCATCAGCTTGTGCATCAAGCTGGCGGCGATGGCGAAGGAAATGCTGGTCGCGTGGCGCTTTGGTGTCGGCGACGATTTGGATGCGTTCAATATTGCTCTGATCGTTCCCTTTACGCTGATTAATATTGCTGCTGTCTCGTTTCTGACTGCGTTTATTCCGACTTATGTTCAGGTTGAGCAAAAAGATGGAGCGGAAAGTGCGCATCGTTTGTTGTCCGGCGCTGCAATTTTGATATTCTTCGTTTTTACAGTCACAGCAATTCTGATGTTGTTGCTGGCTCCGCTTTATCTTCCCGCTCTGGCGCGAGGATTCACGCCGGAAAAACTGAACCTGACTTTTCATCTTCTGTGTATTCTGTCACCGGTGATTTTGCTGACGGGTCTTAATTTTCTGTGGGGCGGAGTTTTGAATGTCAAAGATCAATTTGCGATTGTTGCCGCCACGCCAATCATCACCACCCTGCTGACAGTCATTTTTCTGGTTTGGGCGCAGCGCTTTGGTATTTATGCCCTCGCTCTTGCGCTGACTCTGGGAGCAGCTTTTGAACTTGTAGTACTGACTAATGTTTTGCATAAAACGGGCGTTTCGTTAAATTTCAATTGGCAACCAATCTCGTTGCCTGTCCACAATATTTTTCGCCAGTCCTTTTCCCTGATGGTCGGAAACTTATTGATGTCAGGAACCAGTTTAGTCAGCCTCGGAATGGCGGCGCGCTTATCCACCGGAAGCGTTTCGTCACTTGGCTACGCGAATAAACTGATTTCTCTCGCGGCTGGATTATTGTCAACTTCGCTGGGCACCGCGACAATTCCATTCTTTGCCAAAATGAGCGCGGGGCAGGATTGGCGACAACTTAAAAATTCCCTGCACAAATTTCTATTACTGGCTTTTGCACTCACCATTCCGATCACGCTGGTTTTGCTTCTGTTCGCCACGCCGCTGACAAATTTGCTTTTCAAGCGCGGTGCGTTCGCGCCTGAAAATGTGAGTGTAGTTTCCAGTCTTTTATTTTACCTCGCGTTGCAAGTGCCTTTTTATGTGACCGCCGCGCTGGTCGCCAAAATATTTTTAGCGCTTCAGGCACAAAAAGTGATTTTGGTTACTTCCGCAATTAACCTGACCGTCCACATTATTTTTACTTACTGGCTAACCAATAAATTGGGAATCATTGGCGTCGCAATTTCCACAAGCATTACTTACCTGGGATCGTTTTTGATGCTTTATGTTTGGGCTAATCGAAAGATCAATCGGTTAATCGGTGCTTGATGCGAATAACTCTGGTGATTCCATCGCTGGCGTGTGGAGGCGCTGAGCGAGTGGTGTCAACGATGGCAAATTATTGGGTCAGCACGGGAAAAGAAATTACCCTGATTACGTTCGATGCGATAACCGAGCAACCTTTTTATGAAATTGATGCGCGTGTGTGTCACATAAAATTAGGCCTGGCGCAACAAGCAAAAAATCCTCTCGCTGGATTGTGGAATAACCTGAAGCGGTTGCGCATCATTCGCACCGCCATCAACGCCAGTGACGCAGACGTGATTATCAGTTTTATTGGGCGGACAAATGTGCGCGTTCTGTTAGCGCAGTTTGGCAGCAAAATTCCTGTTGTGGTAGTCGAGCATACTGATCCGGCGCGTGACAGTTTGAGTTTTGGGTGGCGGCTGGCACGTTTAATTGCCTACTGCAAAGCAACCCGCGTGATTGTTCTGACGCAACGTTTGGCTGAATATTTTCCGGGCTATTTGCAATCTCGCATCCAGGCTATTCCCAATCCAGTTTGCATCGTTGCTGAAAATCCTGCGGCAATTCCCAGACATCCAAACGTCAAAAAAATAATTGCGGTCGGCAGACTTGAAAAAGAAAAAAGCTTCGATCTTTTGTTGCGTAGTTTTGCCGAGTTGAAAGATGAGTTTACGTCCTGGTCGTTAATAATTCTGGGCGACGGCTCGCAAAAAAACCCCCTGGCAGAACTTTGCTCCGAGTTGAAAATTAGCGAACGAGTATCTTTCCCCGGGGCGGTAAAAAATGTGGCTGACTACCTGCAGCAAAGCGATTTATTTGTCCTGTCATCAAGGGTCGAAGGCTTTCCTGTTGCTCTTTGCGAAGCGATGGCTTGCGGGCTTCCGGTCATTGCCACTGATTGTTCAGATGGTGTGCGAGCAATAATTCGTGATGGCATCAACGGCGTTATCGTTCCACCTGGAAATGTCCCGGCGTTAACTTCTGCGATAGCTGATTTGATGAGGAATGAAGCAGCACGAGGTGAAATTGCCGCGCATGCATCCGAGGTTACGACCAGATTTGGATTGACGGCAATTATGGGCCGATGGGAAAAATTACTGACTGAAGTTGTGGCATGAGAATTCAGGATTTTACCGGACAGTTATTAGGAAAATTTGCCTATTCGAAATGGTTTCCCGGTCGCCAGGAAACAGGTCGAAGCTTTGTCGAGGGGATGAATTATCGCCGCAATTTTTTTAGTTTGTCACGCGCACGACAGGATGTTGAAGTCCTGAAAACCCTGCAACAAATCGTCAGTAAGGCGCGGCAGGATGTGCCTTATTACACTGAAAAGTTGCGTGACTTTCCGGTTGATTTTCCTCAGTCATTTGCTGAATTCAGGTCTTTGCCAGCGCTGGACAAAGCCATGATCAGAGCACGGAAAAAAGATTTAATTTCGCAGGAATTTAATTTATCCGAGTTGATTGCCTGTTCCACCAGTGGCAGCACTGGCGAGCCGATAGTTGTTTACTCGTCAAAAAAAGATGTTGGCTGGCGGCTTTCCGGCGAACAATATTACAATGAATTACTTGGTTGCCCGCGCGGGACACGGCTGGGAAAATTTTATGGCGGCGAGTTGGACATCAATTCGAAATCACGTCTGCGCCAGTTAAAAAACTGGGCGTTCAATTGTTTGCAACTTGATTGTCTGCGGCTGGATGAAAAATATTTGTTACAGGTTCATGCACGCCTGACGAAATTTTCTCCTGACATGCTGGTTGCCTACTCTTCGGCAATTTACTTGTTGGCGTTAACTTTGCAAAGAAATTCACTTCGTCCGAATTATCCGGCGCAAGTAATTGTGGCGGCGGCTGAACGGTTGGAAAACTATCAGCGCGAAGTCATTGAAAACGTTTTTGGGCTACCAGTAGTGGAACGCTATGGCTCAAGAGATGTTGGCCAGATGGCCTGGCAACTGCCGGGTAATCAAAATGAGCTACAGATTGATCGGGCGTATTGTTTGCTTGAACCGGATGGCGAGCCTGACGAAAATGGCCTTGCGCCAATCTTAGTCACGACGCTGCGCAATCAGGCGATGCCGCTGCTGCGTTATCGCATTGAGGATTTAGCGCACTTTCCAAATGATGAAAAGAGCAGCGGAACAGTGACCAAATTGGGTGAAGTGGTGGGGCGAACGCTGGATTATATTTCGCTGCCGGATCAACGGAAAATCTTTGGTGGCATGCTGGGGCTGCTTTTTCAAAACAAAGATATTCTGGCTTATCAGGTCATTCAAAACGCCGATTCCAGCGTGCAGGTGAAAATTGTTCCCGGCCCTAATCTGACGAAGGATGAGCGAAAAACCATGCAACGCACAATGCAGGAAAATCTCTGTGGGCTAAATCTCGAATTTGAATATCCGATGATGATTGAGCGTTCCACCGCGACAGCAAAATTAAGACCGGTAATTTCTTATTTTGAGCCAGCCGCATCGGGCAAATAAAAAGCGTCTTGTGAAAATTACATTTTTGGTTCGTGCTTTGAATTATGGCGGCGCGCAAAGTCAGCTTGTGATTCTGGCGCAGGAATTAAAAAAAAGAGGGCATGCAATTAGTGTCATTGCTTTTTATAACGGCATTCACGAACGAGAATTACTGGCGGCGGGAATCAAAGTACATCTCCTCAATAAACGCGGTCGGTGGGATGTGATTGGATTTTTATGGCGACTCACGCGGCTGATTCGTGCTGAAGCGCCGGACATTTTGTATGGCTACCTGGCGACCTGTAATTTGCTGACTGGCTGGCTCAAATTTTTTTCGCGGCCTGCCAAAGCGGTCTGGGGCGTCCGTGTTTCTGACTTGAATTTGCATTATTACGACTGGCTTTCGCGCTGCCTCGCCTGGCTGGAAATAAAATTATCAGTCCTCGCTGCGCTCGCCATTGCAAATTCTGAAGCTGGTATGCGTTATGCACGTTCTCAGGGATGGAAGCCAAAGAATTTTGTCGTCATTCCCAATGGAATTGAGGTAAAAAGATTCCAACTAAATATTGAGGCGAGAAAAAAGATCAGGGCAGAGTGGAAGGTGGCAGACGACGAATTCTTAATCGGCATCGTTGGTCGGATTGACCCGATCAAGGAGCATCGGATTTTCCTGCAAGCCGCCGCGCAGCTAATTCCAGTGCTTGCCAACGTTCGTTTTGTTTGTGTTGGCGATGCCGCGCATCAGGCTTACCAAAAACAATTATTGGCATTGACCGAAGCGTTGGGTTTGCAACAAAAAGTTATCTGGGCTGCGGTCAGGTACGATCTGCCTGCTGTTTATAATGCACTTGATGTCCTGACGAATTGTTCAGCAAGCGAAGGCTTCTCAAATGTGATTGGTGAAGCGATGGCTTGTGGCATTCCCTGTGTGGTGACAAACGTTGGTGATTCAGCGCAGATTGTCGGGGACAGCGGTATTGTGATCGAAGCTAATAACCCCGCAGCTTTGGTGACAGGTTGGTTGGAATGTTTGCGCCGTGATCGTCAGGAAATAGGGAGGCAGGCACGCCAGCGAATAAGCGAAAGATTCAGCGTACAAAAAATGATTGACGATACAGAAGCTGTGTTCTTAACACTGACCTGAATTTTATTTGATGAACGCATTACCAAAAGAAAAAACAGGGACGCTTACTTTAGCGCCAGAATTGGCAGAGACTCAGCTTCAGAGCATTGCCCATCGTCCCATTCGCCTGGTACACATCATTACGGATTTGGATGTTGGCGGCGCAGAAATGATGCTTTACCAGGTGCTCTCGCGGATGAACCATAAATTATTTCAGGCCGAGGTCGTATCACTAATGAACCTCGGGGCGCTCGGTAAAAAAATTGAGAAACTGGGAATTAAAGTTCACACGCTGGAGATGAGTAATAAATATCCCAATCCGCTGGCGGCTTTACAATTGGTCAGATTGCTCAAGCGCAGCCGGCCTGATGTCGTGCAAACCTGGATGTATCACGCCAATTTAGTGGGCGGAATTGCGGCGAAACTGGCGGGCAATATCCCAGTGATTTGGGGTATTCATCACAGCAACTTCGATGGCGCAAAAACCAAGAAAAGGACGCTGCTGACGATGAAAGCCGGAGCTATGCTTTCAGGTCGCATCCCGCACAAAATTATTTGCTGTGGTGAAGTCCCGCGTCAGGTTCACATCGAATTGGGCTATGACGCAAAGAAGACAAAAGTGATTCCCAATGGTTTTGACCTGGAATTATTTCAACCAAATCCTCTGGCGCGGGCGTCGGTTCGCAAAGAATTAGGGATTCCGCTGAACGCGCCCTTGATTGGATTAGTTGCCCGCTTTCATCCCAAGAAAGATCATCAGACCTTTATTCAGGCTGCGGCGTTATTAAATCTCACTATGCCGAAAGTTCACTTCGTGCTTTGCGGCGACGGAATTACCGCAGAAAACCGCGAGTTATTAAGGTGGATTACCGAGGCCGGACTCAATGATAATTGCCGCTTGTTAGGGATCAGAGAAGACATACCGCGCCTGACTGCTGCGTTTGACCTTGCGACCTCGTCTTCATCCTATGGCGAAGGCTTCCCGATTTCGCTTGGCGAAGCGATGGCTTGCGGCGTGCCTTGTGTGACCACCAATGTCGGAGATTCGGCCCATATTGTTGGTGCTACCGGAGTCGTTGTTTCGCCTCGCGACCCCTTTGAGTTATCACAGGCCTGGCAGTTCGTGCTGCAACTGGATCAGCCAACCAGAATGAATTTGGAATTCAATGCACGGCAGCGCATCGCAGAAAATTTCAGCCTGCCATCGGTTGTGAGCCGCTATGAACAAGTCTGCCAGGAAATTTTCGCCACCAGTATCAATAACCAGTCCTGATAAATTTCATGTCCAATAACATCACCATCAAAATGATGGCAATCCCCGATGTCCTGACGATTGAGCCACGTATTTTCGAGGATGAGCGCGGACTTTTTTGGGAAACATACCAGCAGGAAAATTATGCCAATCTGGGCATCGCTGCTACCTTTGTCCAGGATAATCAGTCTGGTTCTCATCAGGGTGTATTGCGCGGCTTGCATTACCAGATCCGCCAGCCACAGGGGAAATTGATTCGGGTTATTGTTGGAGAAATTTTCGATGTGGTCGTAGACATTCGGCGGCACTCGCCAACGTTTGGGCAAAGCATCGGGATTAATCTTTCAGCGCAGGATCGTCGCCAGCTATGGGTTCCACCAGGCTTTGCGCATGGGTTTTATGTGTTGAGCAAATGGGCCGAAGTTAGTTACAAAACAACCGATTATTATGCGCCGCAATGGGAACGAACCTTGTTATGGAATGATCCGGGATTAAACATAGAGTGGCCTTTGCCTGACGGAAAACCGCCGATTATTTCCGCCAAAGATGCCCAGGGAAAGCTGCTCAACGAGGCTGAGATTTTTGCTTAGGCCAAATTAACAATTGTCGTAAAGAGGAACCACTCCAGATAATATGCAAAATATTTTAGTCACAGGCGGCGCTGGCTTCATCGGCTCTAACTTCATCCACTCTTTGTTGCAATCCGAAGAACCAATAAAAATTATCAATCTTGATGCGTTGACGTATGCGGGCAGTCTGGATAATTTGACCAGTGTGGCGGATGACGAAAGATACACTTTTATCAACGGTAACATTTGTGATCGGGAATTGGTTGTCAAGCTGTTGCGCCAATACCAGATTGACACCGTAGTTCATTTCGCCGCCGAATCTCATGTAGATCGTTCAATCACGAATCCCGGTCAATTTATCGAAACCAATGTTGTCGGAACGATGAGCCTGCTGGATGCCTGTCGCAAGGTTTGGCTGGAAGAAAAGCTGTTGCCATTGCATGCCGTTCGCTTTCATCACGTTTCGACGGATGAAGTTTATGGCACGCTGCAACCGGATGATCCGGCCTTTTCCGAAACTACGGCCTACGCTCCAAACTCGCCTTATGCCGCCTCCAAAGCGTCAAGCGATCATTTGGTCAGAGCGTATCATCATACTTATGGCTTGCCTGTAACCGTGACGAATTGCTCGAATAATTACGGGCCACATCAGTTTCCCGAAAAACTGATTCCGCTCATCATCCTCAATGCTCTGGCGGGAAAGCCTTTGCCTGTTTACGGCGACGGGCAGCAAATCAGAGACTGGCTGTATGTTGCAGATCATTGCGCCGCAATTAAATTGGTTATCACGCACGGCAGAGTAGGAGAGACTTACAATCTTGGCGGCAACAATCAACCCTCGAATTTAGAGATCGTAAATCAAATCTGTACATTGTTGGATGAGTTGTTGCCAGCAGAAAAGCCGTCTCAATCGTTGATTCAATTTGTCGCAGATCGCCCCGGCCATGATCGCCGCTATGCGATTGACCTGACGAAGACTACAACGGAACTTGGCTGGGAGCCACGTGAATCGCTGACGACAGGATTACGAAAAACAGTTGCCTGGTATTTGGCGAATGGGGACTGGATCGCCGCTATCAGTGGTCAGAATAACTATCAGCAATGGTTAGAAAGTAATTATCAACAGCGAGGTGCAAACAAGTGAGAGGAATCATTCTGGCGGGTGGCAAAGGGACACGTTTACATCCGTTGACATTGACCATCAGCAAGCAACTCCTGCCCGTGTATAACAAGCCGATGATCTATTACCCGCTGTCAATGCTGATGCTGGCTGGTATTAGAGAAATCCTGATTATAAGTACACCGGAAGATTTACCCGCCTTCAGGAAATTATTAAGTGATGGTAATCAGTGGGGACTGAAGTTTAGTTATGCTGAGCAATCCGAACCGCGAGGCTTAGCCGAAGCCTTTATGATCGGCGCTGAATTTATTGGTGATGAGCCAAGTTGTTTGATCCTGGGAGACAATATTTTCTTTGGGCACGGCTTACCGGAAAAATTGCGCAGTGCAGCAAATCTGACTGAAGGTGCACTGGTCTTTGCCTATCCAGTAAAAGACCCGGAGCGTTACGGCGTCATCGAATTTGATGAGACAGGCAAAGCTTTAAATATTGAAGAAAAACCAAAGCAGCCGCGCTCAAATTTCGCCGTACCCGGCATATATTTTTATGACCGAACAGTCGTCGCAAGAGCTAAGAACCTGGAACCTTCAGGGCGCGGTGAATTAGAGATCACCGATCTGAACAGACTGTACTTAGCCGCCGGACAATTGCAGGTCGAGCAAATGGGACGCGGCGTAGCGTGGCTGGATGCCGGAACCCACGAATCATTGATGCAGGCGTCAAATTTCGTCCAGGCAGTCGAAGATCGGCAGGGAATGATGATTTCCTGTCCTGAAGAAATTGCCTTCAGAATGGGCTTTATCAACGTAATTGAGTTGGAAAAACTAACAACAACTTTGGGGACAGGCAATTATGGAAAATATTTGCGGACATTGCTGGCCTGATGAAATACAAGCAGGAAGGAGTCTGAAAAATCTTAGCTACAGCAAGAGTACTCAAAAAATATTGGGAGCAATGGGCTAGTGTCTCAGTCACGCGAAAAATCTTTAGTGCCTCCATTATTTTCAGCTTACTCACCTTTGCCGTAAAGTTATTAGGAGCCGTGAAAGAAATGGTTTCAGCGGCTTTTTTTGGTGTCGGCAATGAGCTTGATGCTTTCAATGCCGCCTTTACTCTTGCATCGGTTGTCATCAACATTACCGCTGGAGCCTTGCAGATTGCCCAAGTCCCGATTTATCTCGAAACCAAACGACAGGAGGGAAAAGAAGCGGCCCAGCAATTAATTTCGACAATCTTTACTTGTTTTCTCGTTTTTTTACTTGTTCTCGGAGCGGTTTTACTGCTTATCTTTCCGTACTTACTGCCGCACATTTATGCTGGATTTTCGCCTGATAAGCTCGCGGTCACGACGCGTTTATTTTATCTGCTTTTACCGCTGATTGTTTTAAGCGGTGCCGCCTTATTTGTAACTTCTATCCTGAATGCTGAAGAAGAATTCAGGTTTACGGCATTGATACCGGGTTGGACGGCAATCAGTTCAATCGTTGTCTTAATCGTATGGGGAAAGTCGCTGGGAGTTTATGCCCTTGCCATCGGAGTTGTCGGCGGTGCATTAATTGAGTTGTCCTTCTTAACGTATCTGCTCCATAAATTCGGAATTTCTTTACGGCTTCGTTGGCAGCTCGATAATAAAAAAGTGCGCCAGGTGTTTGCAAGCGCCTTACCGGTCATTATCGCGTTTGTTTTGTCGGGCGCAATGCCGCTGATTGACCAGCATTTTGCCGCCAATTTGCGAGTGGGCGATGTGGCGGCGTTAGGCTTTGGCTATCGCATCATTAGCCTTTATTTGACATTATTTGCTGTGGCTGTGGGGACAACCGTGTTGCCTCATTTTTCCAAATTTGCAGCGGAAAAAGATTGGGACGGCTTACGACAGGCTTTTTACGGCAGTATTTATAAATTTATTTTGCCGGTTTGTGTGCTGGCAAGCGTACTCATTATTATTTTTTCCGAGCCAATCGTGCGAATCCTGTTTCAACGCGGAGCCTTCACGCCAGAAGCAACAAAAACTGTAGCAACGATTCAAGCAATGTATGCTTTGCAGTTGCCTGCTTATGTAATTTACTTCGTGAGCTACCGCGTTTTGAGCGCCATCAAAGCGAATCGGTATGCCGTTTGGATTGCCTTAACAGGTCTTGTTACCTGTGTTGTTCTGGATTATTTCTTTTCGCGTATTTGGGGCATAAGTGGGATTGCTTTATCGGTAAGCGCTATGTATACAATTACAACTATAGTTGCTCTTTTTATCGTTAAGCGCGAAATTGCCAAACGCCAGTTTGAAAGTGAATAGACTTGCTGCGATGAAACAACTTATAAACATTGGGCTTTTCGAGTGGGCTAAAGCTTGCGGCTGACTAGCGCAACCTAACAAACGAAGGATTATTCCATAAATTTGCTCTTTTCAAGTTTCTCCGGGAAGAGCAAAATAGTGAAAAAGCCCATATTTACGGTCGCAACAAGTCTATTGAGCGCAACAAGCCTAATAAACAAAAGAATAAAGAGAAAGTAGAAAATAATGAAGTCAATCTCAAGGCTCATTCGAGCAATGATACTTTGTATCTATAAGCCAAGCGAAAAATCTCGATTTGAACTGTTATTAGAAATTGGAAAGTTGTTATATTCAGAATATCGATTTAAATGGCCACAACTCAATTGGTGGAAGGATGAACAATTTACTCAGTACTTACGAAAATTTAATGAGGATGTTGGGTTAAATTCAGATCGTAGGTGGATGTTAAATGAATTATTAAAACTAACTAAAAATATCGAGGGTGATACAGCAGAGTGTGGTGTTTATTTAGGGGCGTCTTCGTATTTGATTTGTCAGTCAAATGAAATGAGTCAGTTAAGTAAAACTCATTTTGGTTTTGATTCATTTGAGGGACTTTCAAAGCCAAAAGCAGAAGATGGTCATTATTGGAAAGAAGGTGATTTGAGCGTGTCGATGCAGATGTGCAAAAGTAATTTATCCGAATTTTCTAGTGTTGAGCTTATTAAGGGTTGGATTCCTTCAGGGTTTAAAAAAGTAGCAGATCGTAAATTCAGTTTTGTACATATTGATGTAGATATTTACCAGCCCACAAAGGATAGTATAGAGTTTTTTTACTCTAGATTAAATCCCGGCGGAGTTTTTTTATGTGACGATTATGGTTTTAGTACCTGTCCTGGGGTTAAACAAGCGCTTGATGAATTTTTAGCAGATAAAAATGAAAAAATGATTACATTACCTGATGGCGGTGGGTTTTTTATTAAAAACATCATATATTCTATATGATGTTTTCTGATAAAAAATATAAATCAATAGACTTGTTGCGGTGTAAGGAAAAGGTCTAGAGCTTGTTATTAACTTTCAAGTTACCAAGCGAACTAAGCGTTTAGTAAACAAGAGGCCGAACGCCGCGTCGTGCAGTCCTTGTAACGTTTCGGCCAGCCCTTCATAGTCTCGTGTGAGTCGCCGAAAACGAGCCGCCCAACCAATCGTACGCGCTACTACCCAGCGGCGTGGTAATAAGACAAAGCCTTTTTTGGCTTCCGCTAATTTGACAATTTCTAACTCAATCCCGTGGTCAGCGGCCGCCGCCACCGCCCGTGGTCCGATCGGCATAGACGAGTTCGCGCGAGTTGTCCGTCTCGGCTTGAGCCGCCGCACACAGCGGGCTGACTTGCAGGCGCTCTTCTTCGTTGGCTGCTGTGACGTGCAAAGCGAGCAAGTGACCGAGTGTATCGACCAACAAATGCACGCGACTGCCGTTGCGCCGCTGGCACCATCAAAGCCCGCGCGCCACCCGCTCGTGGGCGTCGCTTGCAACGTACGACTAATGTTCAGTCAAGCTTGAATTGACGGATAAAAACAAGACCAAGCTGGCGAGCCTGTTCAGGGCTAACCCGTCAATTCATATTTGACTGAACACTAGCAATAATGGCGGTGGTCGGGTCTTCGTCCCGCCCCTCCCAAAGCCGCAGAATCCGGCGCACATCGTGGTTCATGATCTCGAAGACCCCGGCCCGAATCCAGCGCTGGGTTTGTTCATACACTACTGGCCAGGGCGGGAGATCTTGCGGCAATAAGGCCCGCCTGGACGCGCCAGCGCAAGCCATTGAAGACTTCGCGTAAGTCATACGTGCGGTGCGGCGCGTCCTGGTTCATCAGGGTTAGGTAGGGAGCCATAAACTCCCACTCCAGTTCATTGCAATCCGTGTCATAAGCTTTTCGTTCCATCCGAAAACCGTACCAGAAAAGGTGAACGAATTGCCAGTCTCCTCGCCTCTCTCACTGATCTTGATAGGCTTAAGTTAATTACAAGCTCTAGCTATTCAGGTAACGAGGGTTCATTGTATGATGATAGGCGCAGTAGGTGCTTTATATTATCGTCAAAATAATAAATTATTTTTAAAGATAACTGACCATAAAATATCGCAAACTCTTTGCTGGTTTTTAATATTATTAGCAACAATAAATAAATTTCATTTGGCCTCTGTAATTGATAATGAAATCATTTCAGTAGTGGCGATATTTCTGATTATAGGGCAAATAAACGTTAAAAACAGAATTGTAAATTTGGAAACCAGTATTTGTGACTATTTAGGGAAAATTTCATACGGGATATATGTCATACATCCATTAGTGATTTTTGGCTTTTCTAAAATCCTAAACCAAGTGCATATTCAATTGCCATATAAGTATTTTATTGTTTATATTGTGATACTAACTACTACAATTATACTTGCACATTTGTCATATAATTACTTTGAAAAATACTTTATGACTTTAAAAGAGAAATATGTGGTAATAAAAAGCTCAGCAACAAGAGGTCTCGAATTAGACCAGAAGTATGAACACCCAACATCGGCTTACCAATAGCTGCACTGACGGAACGAAAGAACTGAGGAGTTGTGGCTCCATGTGAAACTTATAGTGGATTTTACTCGAATAAATAGACGATATGCAATATTGCTCAATGTTTACGAGCATTTTGCGTTATACCCTGTTAGAATAACTTGAAAAGTATGAGCCTAAATTATGTGTTATAGATACTACGGCATATTCTTTTTCTCACTCTCTTCTTAATTAGCATTTAATTTTGTATGTCACAGCAAAACATCTGGGATTACTATCAGACTGAAGGTCTCGCGCACTTTGCTGCGAATAGTCCACGGCTGGACTATTTATTTCATAAAGTTAAAAGCCTGGCTAAAAAAAGCAATATTAGTATCCTTAATATTGGGCCAGGCAATGGCTATTTTGAGTCACGTTGTATCGCGGACAATTACTCAGTTATTGCCCTTGATCCGAGCGAAAAAACTATCGAAAACCTGAAACAACGGAAGATTGCAGGTGTTACTGCAAGTATTGCCGCAATTCCATTTCCTGCGGAGCAGTTCGATTTTGTCGTCGCTTCGGAAGTATTGGAACATATTCCTGACCCTGATTTTGATTTGGGTATACAAGAAGTTTTGCGCGTCCTGAAACCGCAGGGCTGGTTTTTGGGAACAGTACCCTACCGTGAAAAGTTGTCTGATAATCAGACGGTTTGCCCAAATTGCAGCGAACAGTTTCATCGTTGGGGGCACGTAAGAAGTTTTGGTCAGCAGGATTTAACTGTGGCACTAGCGAAAATTGGACACTCACTAAACGTGGAGCGAAGGACCTTCGTCGATTGGAAGCAACCAGGCTTAGGCCGATTTATTAAGAATATTTTTAAATGGCAAGCTGGAAAACTGGGTGAGGCAATGGCTGACCCTCACTTTGTATTTCGTGTGCAGAAGTAACCCGTTCTTTACGCTTACTTTGCATTTGATGAAATCATAAATTTAGAAGGCGGAAATGTATTCGATGGAAACAAACTCTGTAATAACCACAGATACAAAAGAGTTACGGTTTGAGTTCGGAAAGAATTGGAAAAACTTTCTCAACACTCTTGATGAGGAGCGTATCCTACAAGCTGAGAAATCGCTTTTAGAGTTTTTAGGGGAAACTTCTCTTAATGGGAAAACTTTCCTCGACATTGGTTGTGGCAGTGGGCTCTTTAGTTTGGCCGCGCGGCGGCTTGGAGCAAAAGTTCATTCTTTTGACTTTGACACGAATTCGGTTGGTTGTGCCCAGGTTTTACGTGATAGATTCTATCCATACGATTCGTCCTGGATAATAGAACAAGGATCGGTGCTTGACGAGAGCTATTTAGCCGCGCTTGGCAGCTTTGATATCGTGTACTCATGGGGCGTACTTCATCATACTGGGGCAATGTGGAATGCTTTAGAGAACATTACAAGCAAAGTAAAGCAAAGTGGTAAATTATACGTCTCAATTTATAACGATCAAGGGCGGATGAGTAAAATCTGGCTTGCGGTTAAGAAGGTATATAATAAGCTTCCCAGGGCATTGCGCTTATCTTACTTGCTGCTAATCGCAATACCGCGCGAATCCGCTTCTGTTACTATGTTTATGCTAAGCTTGAATATAAAAGGGTATATCTATACTTGGACACGTTATAAAGGCAATCGCGGGATGAATCGCTGGCACGATATTGTGGACTGGATTGGTGGCTTACCATTTGAAGTGGCGAAACCAGAGGGGATCGTTGATTTTTATCATGAGAGAGGGTTTCGCTTATTGCGATTGAAAACGTGTGCAGGTGGACTTGGGTGCAATGAATATGTATTTGAGCGATGTGGCTAATCAATCAGCAAGTTTTGCGTGACGGAGGAATCTGTCGAGGTAGTATCCATATTTTGCTTGCTATTACTTACCAGGAATATTCTTACATCGGAATATCTACACATAAACTTAAGCTCTAACCAAACTAAAAGAGGCGATTCTATGAAGTAATACAGGATGAAAATTTCAGAAATTAATTTAGTTCAATGTAGCAGATCGTCTGAAAAATGATAAAGCAAAAAAAGATATTATTCCTTATAAGATCATTAGAAAAAGGTGGAGCTGAGAGGCAGTTAGTGTTACTAGCTTGCGGATTATCAGAGAGAGGCTGGAAAGTTGCTGTTATCACATTTTATCACGGATTATTTGAGGCACAGTTGAAACAGAAAGGAATAGGCGTCTACTGCCTTGAGAAGAAGGGACGATGGGAGTTATTAGGGTTTTTCAAGCGACTTATCTCAGCTGTTAGGAGAGAAGACGCGTTAATTTTGCATAGCTACCTAACTGTTGGCAATATCCTGGCTACAATGGTTAAGTTATTTATTCCAAAACTAAGAGTAGTCTGGGGCATTAGAGCTTCTGACATGAAGTTGGAAAGCTATGACTGGACCGCAGGATTCACTGATCGCCTGGAAGCATGCTTGGCTTGGATCCCCACTCTAATTATTGCAAACTCCAGGGCTGGAGGTGATTATCTTATCAGGCGTGGATTTCCATCAGCTAAGATAGTTGTTATACCTAATGGAATAGACACCGCTCTTTTTTCTCCGAATTTAATTGCTCGACAACAAGTTAGGAATGAGTGGGATATAAAAGATGATGAGATTTTAGTTGGCCTAGTAGCGCGAATTGATCCGATGAAAGATCATCATAATTTTCTTGAGGCAGCAGCTTTGGTGGCTGCTCGTTGTTCAAATGTACGCTTTGTCTGTGTTGGTGATGGTGAGAAAAGTTATTATGATAAAGTTCAGGAGATTGGTAAACCTCTGGAATTAGAAGGACGATTGATTTGGGAAAAAGGGCGACAGGATGTGCAGGCGGTCTATAATGCTTTGGATATAGCTGTTTCGTCATCGGTGACGGAAGGTTTCTCAAATACGATCTGTGAAGCGATGGCGTCTGGTGTGCCTTGTGTGGTTACAGATGTGGGTGATTCATCTTTAATTCTGGGGGGGACAGGAATTAAAGTTCCTCCTGAGAATACTGAATTGATGGCGCAAGGTATTATCAACCTTATTTCAGATATGCCTCATAATACAGAAACAATTAGAGCGAGGATAACTGCTAATTTTAGTTTAGAGTCCTTAGTTTCAACGACCGAGAAAAAGCTTAATGAGTTTTGCCTGAGATAAGACTTACGAATTTCTCCCGCAGACGGTACTCACAAGCTACATTTCAATAAATAAAGCTAACGCCTCCTGGTCACTGAGTGCGCTAACTGTAAATAGTTGAGTTAGTTGGTTCTATAATTATTAAGCCATGAATCGATCTGAAATAGTTATCATCGTCATTTTGTTTTTATTAACAATTCCTCTGAGCCTGGTTGTTCCAGAATGGGCGGGGGTTTGTTTAATTTATAGTTCTTTTGCCATAGTTTTCCTTTCTAAAGATATTCGTAAAGACTGGCGGTTATTAGCTGTAATCGTTTTAATTATCACGGCACATCATATTGCATCGCTGGTTAACGCTTACTACGCTACTCTGATGGGAGCGGATTTAGATGCTGTGACTTTTCACGAGAATGCAAAGCTGATGGCTTACTCAATTCAGCCAAGCTGGTTTGCGGAGTTTGGAGGGATGGATGCGGGCAGCGGTACTTACACTCGCTTCCTCTCCATTTTCTATCGTATTTTCGGAGACTCACGCTTGCTCGGACAGGAATTGTCGGTTATGGCGTATGTTTGTTCCTGCTTATTTTTAATTAAGTCCGCCAGAGAAATGGGGTTGACCAGATGGCAAATACCGATAGTAATTCTTTATGGATTATTACCGTCTACCATCATCTTTACTTCGATTACGATGCGCGAGGCCTATCAGATGCTATTTTTTCTGATGGGAAGTTATTTCACTCTGACACTGCGTAAAAAGGCCAGTTTTTACAAATTGTTAATGATTGTTCTGGCTGGGTTTGGGTTTGGGATATTACACAATGGGTTATTACTTTATGCAGTTTTCCTGGTTTGTTTCAGCTTCTTTTGGGGGTTGAGATTTAGTCTCAGAAATTGGAAAGGGCGAGGGCTGACTGCGCGATTGGCCGGGATCGTATTGCTTGGTGGAGTTTTGGCGGTTTGGCTCACTTTTGCCAACGATGTCGGCGGTGCATCAAAGGCGTTGATGTTAGGAGAAGGCAGTGTTTATGCCGGTGGTTATCGAGATAAAGTATCGGGGTCTTATGATCGGGCGACTTATGGCGGCAAGTTAGATACATCATCTGTTTTTGCTTTTATTCCTTCGGCTGTGGTCGTTTTTACCCTGTACATGTTTGCGCCCTTCCCCTGGCAAATATCCAGTCCGGTGGATATTTATGCTGCGCTCGAAGGGTTGCTCAGAATGTTACTGTTGTATCAGGCGCTGGCAACCTGGTATCGCGCCACGGGGGAGCGCAAGAGCCAATGGGGATACCTGTTAATTTGTTATTTCAGTCTGGAGTTTTTATGGGCAGCCGGAACTGCAAATTGGGGAACTGCGACCCGCCACCACGTCGTTGCTTATGGAGTATTGGCACTTTTAGGTGGGCCAGGATTGGCGAGAAGCCTCGGCAAACGGTTACCTCACGTCAGGTTTAGAGCGCGTCAGCCCATCAGAAAACGGCGACTGGTCAAATTGGGCGCACTCGCCAATAATCCGTCTGTAGCACTGGACAACAGAATAGCTTCCCTTCCTGATTCATCAATTGAAATATGAAGTTTGCCCGTTTGCTGGTCACAGGTGGCGCCGGGTTTATCGGTAGTCAGGTAGTAGATCGTGTACTAAAGGAAGGCGCGAAGAGAGTAGTCGTAGTTGATAATTTTAACGATTTTTATGATCCAAAAATCAAGTGGGCAAATATTGCCGAACACTTACAACATCCCAGCTACAGATTAGTAGAAGCAGACATTTGCAACCCGGAGGCTTTGCGGAAAATATTTGCTGAAGAAAGGTTCGACGCAATTATTCACCTTGCTGCGCGTGCCGGAGTGCGACCTTCTCTGGCTCGTCCGCAGGAGTATTACGAAACAAATGTTAAGGGTACGCTGAACCTTCTAGAGTTAGCGCGGGAGTATCAAGTCAACCGCTTTATTTTTGGCTCATCAAGCTCGGTTTATGGCATTGGCGTCCAGCCTCCGTTCCGGGAAGATGCGCCGCTCCGACCAATTTCACCTTATGCCGCAACCAAAGCGGCGGCGGAGATGCTGGTGCATACCTATAGTCATCTTTACGGTATCACGGCTGTTTGTTTGCGCTTCTTTACTGTCTACGGTGCGCGGCAGCGCCCCGATCTGGCAATTCACAAATTTGCGCAACTGATGACCGAGCAAAAAGCCATTCCAGTGTATGGCGATGGCAGTACGGAGCGGGATTATACTTATATTGATGACATCGTAAACGGAATCATGGCGGCTTTGGATTATCAGGCTACACCATTTGAAATTATCAATCTTGGCGAATCTCAAACCGTCACACTTAACCGTTTGATCCAATTGTTGGAAGTAACGCTTGGCTGTCGGGCGCTTATTGAACGCCATGAACTACAGCCCGGAGATTTGTTGAAAACATGTGCTGACATTAGTAAGGCAAAAAGATTACTTAACTATCAGCCGACTACTTCGATAGAAGCAGGCATACAAAAATTTACTGATTGGTTTAAGAACACGAGGAGTAGAGAGTAAGTAAAAATTTCCTGCATGATTACCCATATAATTTCTGGTTTGAAGGCTGGCGGAGCAGAGACGATGCTTTACAAACTGCTTTCCAACTCAATGCAACATGACAGAAAAGTGGAAGTAATCTCGCTGAGTGATCGTGGTCAGTTAGGAGATAAGATCGAAGCTTTAGGCATTAAAGTAAGTACCATCGGAATGCAAAGCGGAATTCCTCATCCTTTAGGTATTTTCAGACTGACGCGCCTCTTACGACAACAAAAGCCGACAATAATTCAGACCTGGATGTATCATTCAGACTTGATTGGAGGCTGGCTCGGCAGGCATATTTTAAAAGTTCCGGTAGTTTGGAATGTTCGCTCCAATATAGTTCCTTTTGCTAAAGATCGGCGCACCTGGCTGCTCACGAAAACAGGCGCGTTTTTTTCTTCATCAATTCCAACCCGGATCATTAATTGTTCGGAAGCTGCTCGTCAGGCGCATGTGAATTCAGGCTATGACGCTACGAAAATGGTGACGATTCCTAATGGCTTTGATGTCTCACGTTATCGTGTTGATGGAGCGGCGTACACGTCAGTCCGGCGAGAGTTAGGGGTAGACTTATCAACGCCTCTCATTGGGCTTATTACCCGATTTGACCGCAGAAAAGATTTACCCAATTTTGCTCGTGCGGCTGGAATCCTGCTGAAAATAATGCCAGCCGCTCGCTTTCTTCTCTGTGGTAACGGGATTAGCTGGGAAAATACAGAACTGGTAGCAATGATTGAGGAGGCGGGCATTCGCAACGCATGCTATTTGCTGGGTCGCAGAGATGATGTTCCTCGTCTGACCGCAGCGCTTGATGTTGCAACCTTATCCTCTGCCAGTGAAGCTTTCCCCAATGTGCTGGGCGAAGCGATGGCTTGTGGTGTTCCCTGTGTGGCGACTGATGTCGGGGATGCCGCGTTAATTGTCGGGGAGACGGGGATTATTGTTCCTCCCAAAGACCCGCAGGCTTTGGCGGAAGGGTGGAAAAAAATTCTGATGATGAGTCAGGAAGAAAGAGCAAATTTAGGATTCGCAGCGCGGCAAAGAATTATGGAAAATTTTAGTTTGGATGTAGTAGTCGCACGCTATGAAAATCTTTATCACGAAGTAATCGCAGCGCATTCCCGGAAAAATTAAGATGTGTGGCATTACCGGATTTATTGATCCCTCCCGAAACTTAGCGCAAACGGATTTGCTTTCATTAGCAACGCGTATGGCTGATGCGCTGATTCATCGCGGCCCGGATGATGGCGGCGCGTGGGCTGAGGTGGAATCTGGGATTGGGCTGGGGCAGCGCCGCTTATCAATTGTTGATTTATCGCCGGAAGGACATCAGCCGATGGTTTCTGCGGCAGGGCGATTTGTCCTTGTCTTCAACGGAGAAATTTACAATTTCGGTAAGCTCAGAAAAGAGTTGGAAAACCTGAGGCAGCAATTTCGCGGTCATTCGGATACCGAAGTGCTGTTGGCGGCGATCAGCCAATGGGGCATTGAAGCGGCGGTCAAACGTTGTGTGGGAATGTTTGCGTTCGCGCTCTGGGATCGGCAGGAAAAAGTTTTATCTTTAGGCCGGGATCGCGCCGGTGAAAAGCCGCTTTATTACGGCTGGATGGGGAAAACTTTTCTTTTCGGTTCGGAACTCAAGGCGTTGCAGGTGCACCCGGCTTGGCAGGGAACAATTGATCGTAACGCGTTGGCGCTGTTTATGCGCCACAACTATACTCCGGCTCCGTATTCAATTTATCAGGGCATTTACAAATTACCGCCGGGAAATATCCTGGCGCTTTCCCTCTCACAACTTGCCGGGCAAACCCTTCCACAACCAAAACCTTACTGGTCAGCCAAAGAAGTCGCCGAAGCTGAACACCAGAAAAAATTTGGCGGCACAACTGATGAAGCCTTGGCTGAACTTGAGAGTTTGTTGCGTGATTCGGTCGGCGGGCAAATGGTGGCAGATGTGCCGCTGGGCGCGTTTCTTTCGGGCGGGATAGATTCGTCATTAATCGTGGCGTTGATGCAGGCGCAAACGAGTACGCCGGTCAAAACTTTTACCATTGGTTTTCACGAGGCAGGTTACAACGAAGCGGAGTTTGCCAAAGCTGTCGCACGTCATTTGGGAACGGATCACACGGAACTTTATGTGACCTCGGCAGAGGCGATGGCGGTCATTCCGCGCCTGCCGAAATTGTATGATGAGCCGTTCGCCGACGCCTCGCAAATTCCTACTTTCCTGGTTTCGCAACTGGCGCGTCAACACGTGACAGTCAGTTTATCGGGCGATGCCGGAGATGAATTGTTTGGCGGCTATAATCGGTATTTTTGGGCGCGCAATATTTGGAACAAGTTTGGCTGGGTTCCGCGCGGAATTAGAAAGGCGGCAGCGGCGGGCATCACGACGGTTTCGCCTGCCAACTGGAATAGCGCTTTTCAGGGACTTAGCGCAATCATCCCGGAAAACCTTAAATACAATGTGCCGGGCGATAAGTTGCATAAGCTGGCGGAGGTGCTGACCGTCGAACACCCGGAAGCGATCTATCACAGCTTGATTTCGAGTTGGAAAAATCCGGCGGAATTAGTTTTACATTCGCAGGAATGGCCGACGGCTCTGACGGATAAAAATCAATGGGCAGCGTTACCGGAATTTGAGCAACGGATGATGTATCTTGATTTCATCACCTATTTGCCTGATGACATTCTGGTCAAAGTTGATCGCGCCGCGATGGGCGTGAGTTTGGAAACTCGGGTGCCTTTTTTGGATCATCGGGTGATTGAATTTGCCTGGCGGCTGCCACTCTCCATGAAAATTCATGCGGGCAAAGGCAAATGGTTGTTGCGCCAATTGCTTTATAAATATGTACCGTCGGAATTAATTGAACGTCCGAAAACCGGCTTTGGTGTGCCACTTGAAAAGTGGTTGCGCGGAGAATTGCGGGAGTGGGCGGAAGACCTGATCGCGGAAGACAGATTGCGCCGCGAAGGTTTTTTCAATGTCGCTTTGGTGCGCACCAGATGGCAGGAGCATTTATCAGGACAGCGCAACTGGCAATATTATTTATGGCCTGTTTTGATGTTTCAGGCGTGGTTGGCGGAGCAAAAAGTTAGCACAAAATGAACAAAAATATTGATACCCAAACAGTTGACGGATTTGGGAAAGAATGGCGCAGCTTTGACCAGAGTACGCTGAGTGAATGGGAGGCGGGCTATCTCTTTGATGGCTATTTTAGAATTTTTCCCTGGGCGAAATTACCGGCGGGAGCAGTCGGTTTCGATCTGGGCTGTGGCAGTGGCAGATGGGCCAAACGAGTAGCTCCGCGTGTTGGTCGTTTGCATTGTATTGATGCCAGCCAGGAGGCTTTAAGCGTCGCGCAACGAAATTTGCAGACGCTCCCCAATTGCGTTTTTCATCTGGCTTCGGTGGATCAAATTCCTCTGGACGACAATTCCGCCGACTTCGGATATTCACTGGGAGTTTTGCATCATATCCCGGATACAGCAGCGGGCATTACCTCCTGCGTTGCCAAACTGAAACCCGGTGCGCCCTTTCTGTTGTACCTCTACTATGCCTTTGATAATCGTCCGGTTTGGTTCCGCCTCCTCTGGAAAATCAGCGATCTGATCAGGAAATTTATTTCCGGGTTACCTTATGGGCTGAGAAATCTCATGAGCCAGATGATTGCTGCCGTTATTTATTACCCGCTCGCCAGATTTTCGTTATTACTGGAAAAGATGGGGCTGAAAAAAATTGAGAATCTGCCGCTGGCTCCTTATCGTCATCGTAGTTTTTATTCAATGAGGACAGATGCACTGGATCGGTTTGGGACGCGCCTGGAACACAGATTTACGGCCCCGGAAATTAAAATGATGATGGAAAAAGCCGGATTAGAGCGCATCACTTTTAGCCCGGAAGTTCCTTACTGGTGTGCGGTTGGATATAAAGTGTCCTGATAAGTGCAGACTAGCTTGATGACCGAACCTGAAGCGGATTTCAAATCAGTGTATGAGCATTCAGACCCCGTCGCTCCGGGGTCTGTACCGCGAGTGGTGAGCGGGTTTGCCATTCCCGCAAACCCGCCTGATCGCGCTGCTCTGGCCCTGCCGCACACCAATCAGCCGCCCCGCATTCTTTATTTGATTCCCAATGACTGGTATTTCTGGACGCATCGTTTGCATCTGGCTCAGGCGGCGCGTGATGCCGGTTACGAGGTGACAGTCGCTACTCTGCCTGGCGAATATGTTGAGCGGATCAAAGCTGAGGGCTTTATTTTTCATCCCCTGAAATTGCAGCGCCTGAATGCCACACCGTGGACGGAAATCAAAACCATCGCCGATATTGTTTCACTTCATCGTCGGGTGCGCCCTGACATTATTCATCAGGTGACCTTACGCGTCGTTTTTTACGGTTCGATTGCGGCGAAAATAACTCGTATTCCGACCGTCAATGCCATCACCGGCTTGGGTTATTTGTTCATTGCGAATGGGCTGAAAGAACGCCTGATACGGAGTTTTCTCGCCTTGATCTTTCGGTTTTTTTTAACTGGCAAGAGCGTTTGTACGATCTTTCAAAACGAAGATGATCGGGGCGCTTTCCTGCAACGAAAAATCGTCAGGAAGAAGCAGACAGTTCTCATTGCGGGAGCCGGAGTTAATACACAGGAATTTGCCCCTGCGCCAGAACCTGCAGGCTTGATGACAGTTCTGCTGACAGCGCGGATGCTGCGCGATAAAGGGATTGTCGAATTAGTCGAAGCCAGCCGCATTTTGAAACAGCGCGGAAATATTTTGCGCGTCGTTTTAGCCGGGATGCTTGACCCCGGAAATCCAACGGCGATTACTGAACAGGAAATTAACAAGTGGCAGGCTGAAGGCTTAGTCGAATGGGTCGGTCATCAAGCCAATGTTGCGCAAAGATTGGCGGAATGCCATATCGTTTGTTTACCCTCTTATCGTGAAGGCTTACCGCTTTCGTTGCTTGAAGCGGCGGCGGCTGGGCGTCCCATTGTGACGACCAACGTGCCGGGCTGTCGGGAGATTGTGCGTGACGGGTGGAACGGTTTGTTAGTGCCTGCAAAGGATGCGTTAACGCTGGCGGACGCCTTGCAACAATTGCTTCAGGATGCCGAACTGCGAAAACAGTTTGGCGCCAATGGACGCCAGTTGGCCCTAGAAAAATTTACGCAGGAAACTGTTATTCAGCAAACAATGAAAGTTTATCAATCATTGCTTCAGGCTTGATTCGGGACCAGATAATTTAGCGGGGCAATCGTTTTTTTTGCACAATAATAATTAGCGATGAAGACGGACAACCACAAAATTGATTTTGGCGGGCTGGTTTTTTCAATTGATTTTGAATTGCATTGGGGCGTGCGGGATTTACAGCGACCCAACGGCAGCTATCAGGAAAATTTGCTGGGTGAAAGAAAAGCTGTCCCTGAAATGTTGAAATTATTCAGGGAGTTCGGGCTTGCTGCAACGTGGGCTACAGTCGGGTTTTTGTTCGCGCATTCGCGGGATGAACTGGAACATTATGCGCCGGCCCTGCGACCTGAATACGATGAGCAAATATTATCTCCATACCACGAACGCGTTGGCAATAATGAGCAGGATGATCCGCTTCACTACGCACCAACTCTCATCAAACAAATTCTTGCCACTCCGCGTCAGGAAGTCGGAACGCATACTTACTCACATTATTACTGTTTGGAAGCAGGGCAAACGAAAGAAACATTTTGTGCTGACATCCAAAGCGCCCGACAAATTGCCCGGAGTTATGGCGTCAATCTTTCTTCGATAGTCTTCCCGCGTAATCAGGTAAATCAGGCATATTTTCAATCGTTACTGGAAGCCGAAATCATTACTTATCGCGGCACGGAAAAAAAATGGATGTATCGTGAAATGGTTGGTAGTGTCCATCCAACCTATGTGCGAGGTGGAAGAATTTTAGACACATACTTCAATCTTTCCGGGCAGAATTTAACTTCCTGGGATGAACTTGTCGAACCAGGAGGGCTTTGTAATATTCCGTCCAGCCGCTTTCTTCGTCCGGTGAATAATTCATTACCTCAGTTGGAATCCTTACGATTACGGCGCATCCTGCACGCGATGCGTGAAGCCGCCGCCACAAAAAAAATAATTCATCTTTGGACGCACGCGCATAACCTGGGAGTCAACATGAGCGCGAACCTGGCCTTCCTGCGGGCGATTTGTGACGAGTACAAAAACTTACACAATCGTTATGGAATGCGTTCATTAACAATGCGCGAAACTGCTTTATTGGCGCGAGGAGAGGCCTAGTTGTCGCGCCTGGTTTTATTGGCAACGGAAGGGGTTTCAACGAATGTTGTCTATCATGCCCTGGAGCGCGAATTCACCTCCGTTGAGGTCATTATTGAAAATCACGTCCCACGTTATCAGCACCTGAAACGGCGCGTCAAAAAACTGGGAATCCTGACCGTCATTGGACAAATCCTGTTCATGTTGTTGATTGAGCGACCGCAGAGAAAAGCAAGCGCCAGACGGATAGAACAAATAACAAAACAGTTTAGCTTGCAGATCATTCCTCTCGCTGGAAAGGTCACACGCGTCGTCTCCGTCAACTCGGAAGAAGCCAGAAGTTTGCTCAAACAACTCAACCCGGATTTAGTAATTATTAACGGGACGCGCATTCTGGCCAAAGAAACACTGGCTTGTATTGCAGCTCCGATTATCAATATGCACTCAGGTATCACACCTGCCTATCGCGGAGTCCATGGAGGATATTGGGCGTTAGCCGAAGGCCATCCAGAATTAGTTGGCACAACTGTGCATTTTGTAGATAAGGGAATTGATACAGGTAAGATTATCAGACAAGTCACCGTTCAGGCGACGGAAGCAGATTCCTTTGTTACCTATCCGGTTTTACAGTTGGGCGTTGGTGTGCCAGCTTTAGTCGAGTCCGCTCGTGCAATCCTGGCTGGAACTGTAACCCTGCAAAATCCTATCTCCGCGCTTCCTTCCAGGCTTTATTCACATCCCACCCTTTGGCGTTACCTAGTCAATCGAATAACCAGAAAAGTTAAGTAAGTTCGCGCAAAACCACGCGTGCCGGGCCACCATCTCCGCCTTTGATTTTCAGCGGTAAGCAAATCAGTTCGTACTCACCTTCTGCCACTTCACTCAGATTCAATCCTTCGATAATTATGACGTTATTGCGCAACAACGTGTAATGCGTGGCTGGCGCGTCGAAATTAAATTTCTCAACCGAGAGATAATCAATCCCTACCAGCTTCACACCTAATTCGACTAACATTTGTGCGGCTTCAGCTTCGATGTAAACGAAATTCTCGTCGAATTCTTTTTCGCCTCTTTGCCACAATTTGGAATTGCGTGTTTTGAAAAGTACGCGCTCGACTCCGGCTAAATTTGCTCTGGCAATTGTGGTGGCATCAATCGCGTCAACTGCTCCGGCGTCAACCACTCGTGCTTTGCCGATTAATACGTCCAGCGACAATTGGTCGAGCGTGATTCCGCCAGCGACAAAATGCGAGGGCGGGTCAACGTGTGTGCCTGTGTGCGAGCCAAAACTAAGCTGCGAAACCGTGCAAATATCGCCATGTTCCAAACACGAAAGCTGCTTAATTTGAAAGGCAGGGTCGCCGGGATAGACAGGTATTTCCGGCGCGAGCGGAACGGTGACATCGTAAATTTTCATGACAATTAACGAGTTGATTTCGCGGGTAAATTTACTACGCGGTCGCCACCCAGTCCATGAACTATCACCCGGCGAATTGCGCCAGTTGGATCAGGGACGGTGGTTGTGACGGTTGGATGTGAAGCGACCCTGGCCGCGCGTCCTTCCGGCGGAGTTCCTTTGACCCAAACCTCCAGCGTCTCACGATTAATTTGTTGTTCCGTTTTGACGCGCCAGCCGCTGGTGGTGGTTTCCGCCGTTGCCACAACCATGATTGACCCGCCGGAAATTCTCTCAGCTTGTAAAAAACTCAGCTTTAGAAGTTGCGGCTCCAGGGGCGGCGGCGGTTGATAAGGAACAGGTGGTTGATTACCACCTCCATTATTATTGGCAGGAGGATTATTTGGAGAATTGTTATTGGCAGGAACGTTATTTGGTGTGCCTGGATAAGTGGGAGTAGTTGGCGTAGTGGGGCGTGGAGTCATGGAACCATGTTGATTTAAATCGAGCGGTTCAATCAGTTCGACACCAATTAAGGTTCCCGGCTCGACCACTGCTTCTTTGCCTTTGGCGAGCAGGACTGCCACGACTCCAACGGCAACGCCGACGCCTGCGCCCAGGGCTGCGCCTCCCGCAATGGCGCCAATCACCGCGCCTGCCGCCACTCCGCCGCCAATGAAGACAGTATTACGCTTTACCGGACTGCCGCCGCCGATGATCCCTTCTTCGTCAACTTTAAGTTTTTTACGCTCGCTTGCATCGGCGCTGGTCAGGATTCCTTTGATTGGTAATTCGCGCCCGTTCGGCATAATCATCTTATCAAAAGTGATTTCGATCAGACCTGACCGCCGCCGCATTTGCGCGGGTGAAACTTCGCTGACGTGACCGATGACCAGCAAATTAGCCGGCAAAACCATATTGCCTGCTTCATCTGTCATGGCTTCATCAATACGCGTCTGGAAACGATCACTCGCATGATTTTTACCGGAATCAAGTCTGGTTTCCATGCGCAAAACCAGCACATATCCTCTGGGCAAAACCCGCGCACCCGGAGCAATTCGCTCGTCGTTTGTGGCACTGGCGCGGCGCGGACGTTTTTGTTGCGCCCGCGTGGAAAGCGTGAAAGTGTTGGTAATAATAGCAATTATTGAAAGTATGCTCAGCCAAGTTTGCAGTCTTTGTTTCATCCTTAATTTTCCTTCAATCAAAATATTTTTCGCATAGCTTTTTGAATGCTTTTTGTAAGGGCGGGACATGCTCGGTTTTAAGCGTGACCAACCCCAGTTCCCAATGATCTTTGAATCCTCGCACAGGCAGCGCAGTTAGTTTACCAGCCTTAACCTCATCACGCACGGAAGAACGCGGCACAATGCTTACTCCCAAGCCATGTTCGACCATTCGTTTGATCGAAGTCATACTTCCGAGTTCCATCGTGACCTCTGGGCGCACACCCGATTTTTCAAAAAATAAATCTATCAGGCGGCGCGTATTGCCGCCCTGCTCGCCCAGGATCAGGGGTTCCATCGCCAATTGTTTGGGACTGATATTTCTTTGGTGCGCGAGCGGATGCGAAGGTTGCACGATGGCGACCAAACGATCACGTTGTAAAACCTCAGCACGGATATCAGAGGCTTCGACAGGTAATGAAACCAGACCAATATCCAAATCATTTTGCAAAATTTGCGCGACGATTTCGGTGCTGGTGGCACGTCGCATCGTGACTTGTGCCGCTGGATAATTTTTTTTCAGCTCCGCCAAGATGGTTGGGAGCTGGTCGTTGCTGGCCATCGTCGAAGCCGTCCCAATGCGCAACCTGCCGTGTTCTGCGCTGCCCAATTCATTCAGCGTCAGCAGGGTTTCATCGTGCGCCTGTAATAATTTTTCCGCGCGTCCCACTAAAATTTCACCAGCTTCGGTAAGGAAAACTTTTTTGTTGACGCGCGCAAATAGCGGCACACCAATTTCTGTTTCCAGCAGTTTGATTTGTGCGCTGACAGCAGCCTGCGTCAGATGCACACGTTCAGCCGCCCGCGTAAAATTGCTCGTTTCGGCAATCGCTAAAAATGTTTTCAGTTGGCGAAATTCCATGTGGCAATCATTGATAACTTTTTTCTATCGTTATCATCAGAACTTTTAGTTTTATTTATCATTAAATTAATCCTATCATAACTTTACCCTGGGCTGAAAAAAGTAAACTTGGCTGGCATCAGTGGGAAAGCTCAATCGCCCTTAAATTCCGAGCTTGATGCAACAGGTTGAAAATGACTGGGAAGGAATAAATGATATGCTCCACCTCACCGAAGTTTTAGATTCGGTGGTCAGAAATTTGGCGGAAGCACAGGAAGATTTGCAGTACTGGTTAGGTGTTGATGGCGGTGGGACAAATACCAGAGCGATGATCTTTCGTGCGCCTGCCGATCCTGACCTTGATTTGACCGATTACCTGGTTGGCGAAGGCCATGCCGCCGCTGCAAATTTTCACCGTGTCGGTGTTGCGTCGGCAGTTCAGGCCATTGCATCCGCCATCACTCACGCGTGCGCTCAAGCCGGAATTAACCTCTCGCAAATCACCGCCGCCTGCATTGGACTTGCCGGAGTTTCGCATCCCGACAATCATCGCAAAATGTCTGAAGCGATTGCCGCAACGCTGCCAGCGCTTGATTTCCAGCTTGAAATTGATGCTCGCATTGCGCTTGCCGGAGCCACCGCAGGCAAGCCCGGCATTGTCATTATCGCTGGCACGGGATCAATTGCTTACGGCGTAAACCACGACGGCGAAGTTGCGCGTGCGGGTGGCTGGGGGCCGACGCTGGGCGATGAAGGTAGCGGTACATACATCGGTCGTCGTGCGCTTGAGGCTGTAATGACTGCCTACGATCACCGCACGCACGAAGACACTTTGTTGACGGAAAAAATTTGTCGTCATTTCGGGGTGAGTACTCCGCCCGAATTGCCTGCCGTAATTTATATTCCGAACAATAACGCAATGGGCGAAATTGCACAGCTTGCCAAAGAAGTAGTGGAAGCCGCGCACGAAGGTGATACCACCGCAATTGAAATTCTGAAGGATGCCGCGCACGAATTAGCGCGCGCGATTAAAGCGGTAACCGAGCAGTTGGAAATGTCACAGGAACACTTTCGTATCGGTTATGTCGGAGGGGTTTTTGCCGCCGGAGAATTAATCCTCGCGCCATTGCGAGCAGAGGTTGCCGAGTTCGCGCCACAAGCAACCATCGCGGCTCCTTTGCATCCGCCTGTTATCGGTGCAGCGAAAATGGCACTGGAAAATTACGTGAAGACGCAGCGCGATTTATTAGTCGGACAGCAGATGCTGAGCAATGAAAACCTGCTTAGCAGATAATTTGGTTTATGACCATAACCGAACAACCCAATCCAAACACCGCAGAAATTGACCGCCTTCCTACGCTCGAAGCCTTGCGCATCATCAATTCCGAAGACAAAAAAGTTGCCGCAGCGATTGAGCAGGTTTTGCCCGCGATTGCCACCGCGATTGATGGAATCGTCGAACGTCTGCAACGCGGCGGACGATTGCTGTACATCGGCACAGGCACGAGCGGACGTTTGGGTGTCCTCGACGCTTCAGAATGTCCGCCGACGTTTGGCGTGTCGCCAGAACTGGTGCAGGGAATTATCGCAGGTGGTTATGAAGCCTGTTACAAAGCCGTCGAAGCGTCAGAAGATGATCGCACTGCCGGAGCCTCAGACTTAAAATCACGTGACGTGAATGCAAACGATGTTGTCGTTGGGATTGCCGCCAGTGGTCGCACGCCGTACACGATTGGTGCGGTTGAATACGCACGAAGCCTTGGCGCTCTGACGATTTGCATTACGTGCAATAAAAACACGGCGCTGGCGGCGGCGGTAGAAATTCCCATTGAACCGATTGTTGGTCCCGAAGTTATTGCCGGTTCGACGCGCCTGAAATCAGGCACTGCGCAAAAATTAGTTTTGAATATGCTTTCGACGATGGCGATGGTGCGGTTGGGTTATGTAAAGGGCAATCGCATGGCGAACATGCAAACGAAAAATATCAAGCTGCGCGAACGCGCAATTGGCATTGTGATGGCTGATTGTCAGGTTGATGAAACAACTGCGCAGGCTGTGCTGGAAGTCGCAGATTGGAAATTGCCCATTGCGTTAGTGATGCAACAGGCAGGCGTCAATCGTGAAGTAGCAGAAAAAGCGCTGGCAGCAAGCAATGCTTCGGTTGCCCAGGCCGTAATGTTGATCCCTGGGTACGCAGGCGTCCCGCCTGCGTCTGGCGAGTGAGAACAAGCTACAAAAAGGAACACGCAGGCGGGACGCCTGCATACCCAGGGTTGGGAGCTCCTGCCATAATTATTTTTGATCGCCCTCCATCACCCACTCTTCGTTAAAATGCGCATGCTTGATTGTTTTGCGCATCTCTTTTC
The DNA here is from genome assembly GCA_043719385.1 of Blastocatellia bacterium. Lineage (GTDB taxonomy): Bacteria > Acidobacteriota > Blastocatellia > RBC074 > RBC074 > JAFDVL01. The sequence continues at coordinate 44,317 of JAYSTY010000027.1, forward strand.
CGTCTTTGTCCAGACTCACTTCTTTCTTGTTCAAGTGATAGCTGTAACTCGCATGCAATGTGCCGTCTTTGGCCTGGATAAGCGAAGGGTAATGATAACGGCCTGATTCATTACCCGATGGCTCAAGTTCCAAATGCCGTTTCCATTGCCAGGTTTTGCCTTCGTCAGCAGAAATCGTCACGGCTAACGAACTCCGACTATTTTCCGAGTCATTGGAAATCAATGCCCAATGTCCATTGCGCAAATTAATGACCTCTGCACCGGAGCCGGGATTCGGAAGCTCGCTGTCAGTCACTGGCAACCACGTATCTCCATTGTCTTTGGATTCGCTTTGGTGCAGGCGTTTTGGTGCGGGGCCGTTGTCGCGCATCAACGTGTAAAGCGTTCCGTCTTTTTTGCGCACGATGCTGGGCTGAATATTTCCGCCGCCAACTAACGGCGTACTCGTGTGCCAGGTCTTACCCCAATCATCCGAAATCGCCATCAGCGAAATCGAAAACCCATCCGAATACAACGGCACAATCAGACGTTTGCTGTCCAGTACAAACGGATGTGCGCGCGTCATCCAGCCAATCCGCCGCGTCAATTTGTCCGCTGCCATTTTTCGCATTCGTGCCATGTAGGCGTCCAGCTTTTCTTTCGGATATTCAGACGAAAGAGCAGTTGTGCCTGCAAGCTGATCCATCACTTTGTTGACGCCATCAACGAATTCCTGTCCTGGCGTGACGTGCAAAATTTCCTGTACATCCCATTGCGGTACGCCCGCGCCAAACCAGCGCGAAGAGATTTTGTATTTCATCAACGCGCTTTCCCATTGATTCGCCAGAATCGTCGGCCACAGTAACCAGAGCCTGCCCTGGGGATCAACGAACATCGTGCAATTCGTGTCGGGATAACCGGGCGTGTCGGCCATAGTGAAGCGCGGCGACCATTGTTTTGCGCCTTTTTTCAAGCGTGCACCCTCGACGATTACGTCATCAGCCGTGCGCTCGCCGGAGCCGTGAAACCAGCAGACAAGCAAATCGCCGTTGGGCGCTTCGACAATGCACGAAGCGTGGTTGTGCCAGTGTTCCAGCGGGAAAATTATTTCTGAAGTAAGGAATGGTTTGGTTTTTGTCTGGGCAAAAACAGACACAAAGGCAAGCAGGCAGATGCAGGTCAGAGTGATAAAAATTTTCATTTTGAACCTCACAGAATATAGCGCGAATATTTTTTTACGGATGAGGGCTTGGGTCTTTGGCTTTTGGGCTTGGAACCGCTGCCCGAATTATTAGCCTCCGACAGCAGTCACAAGAGAATTAATCTTTTGGTCGAGGCGAATATTTGCCAGACCTTGCCAAAAACCAAAGACCAAAAGCCAAAGCCCTCATCACCTACAGTTTTTTTATTGCGTTGCCATCATCGCACAGGCGACAGAAAAACAGGAAGTCTGCCGCAGACCTTGCCGAGTGTTAGCGTGTTCTGTATCTTCCTCACGTTCCATAATTTCCACTCCACCGAAAACGAAAGGTCAACCATGAAGAGACGAGATTTTCTGACTACGACAATTGCCAGCAGCGCAGCCTTGCTGACGACACAAAAATCATCTGCCACAATTTTTAGTGCTGCGCTTCCACAGGCGGCTACTGATTCTCATATTGAAGTGTTGCTTAACGAACCTGTTGGTACGATTGCGCCCGAAATTTATGGACATTTTGCTGAGCACCTGGGTGGCGTCGTTTACGATGGAATCTGGGTTGGAGAGAATTCGAAAATTCCCAATATCGGCGGTATTCGCAAAGCTTTGGTGGACGCGCTGGTAAAAATCAAAGCCAATAATATCCGCTGGCCCGGCGGATGTTTTGCGGACAGCTATAATTGGCGCGATGGCATTGGCCCGCGTAAAGATCGCCCACGCCGCCCGAATTTCTGGGTAGATGCGCAGGAATGGCCGAAAGGCGTACCCGATGGCCCGTGGAAGTATGACCCCAATCAATTCGGGACGGATGAGTTTTTGCGCTTCTGTCAGTTGAGCGGCGCACAGGCTTATTTAGCCGCGAATTTGCGCAGCCTGACACCGCGAGATTTTTACGAATGGGTTGATTATTGCAATTCTCCGGCGGGCATGACAACACTAGCCGATGCACGTGGTGCGGCAGGTCAGCGCGAGCCGTGGAAAGTGCGTTATTGGGGCGTTGGCAATGAATCGTGGGGTTGTGGCGGCAACTTTCAGCCGGAAGAATATGTTGTTGAATATCGCCGTTTTGCCGAATGGGTGCCGCGCTATGGCATGGATTTGGCGTTTGTTGGATCGGGGCCAAACGGCGGCGATTTAAGCTGGACGCGGCGGTTTTTTGGGAAGCTGGCGGAGAAAGGTGGCTTCGGTCGGATGTGGGGTTGGGCGCTGCATCATTACTCGTGGAATGTCAGTGGCGGACGCACCAGCGATTGGTTCCAGGGCAAGGGCGACGCGGTGAAATATGCCGATGATGAATGGTACGAATTGCTCAACGAAGCCGATAAAATCGAAAATCTCATCACCGATAATTGGGCGATTATGGGCGAGTTTGATCGCCAGCATCGTGTGAAATTAGTAATTGACGAATGGGGCGCGTGGTATAAACCCGGCAGCGAATTACACAATACACATTTGCTCGGACAACAATCCACCATGCGGGATGCCGTGCTGGCGGGGCAAACGCTCAACATTTTTCATAATCACGCGGATAAGGTCGGGATGGCGAATATTGCGCAACTGGTCAATTGTCTGGCGGCGCTTTTCTTTACTCATGAAGACAAATTTATTGTGACACCAACCTATCACGTGTTTGATATGTACGCCGCGCATCAGGGCGCACAAGCGGTACGCACTTTAGTCGCGTCACAACGTCTTTCCTACACGCGTAATGGCAAGCCCGCAACAATGCGCGGACTGAACAGTTCGGCTTCGCTGCGCAGCAAAGAATTAACTCTGACTGTGACGAATCCTGATCCGAAAAATACGCAGGAAACAGAAATTGCTTTGCGCGGAGCCACCATCAAATCTATTACCGCAACAGTCCTGACCGACAAAGATATTCACGCCTGCAACACCTTTGAGAACCCCAATGTGATCCAACCGCGCACCGAAGAAGTGAAGGCAAAGGGCGCATCGTTTGTCCATCGGTTCCCTGCGGCTTCGGTCACAAAATTAACTGTGACATTGGCGTAATTGAAAATGTGGTATCAGAAGCCTGCCTGTAAATAATGGCGTGCAGGTTAGCTTTTAGGGCTGGGCTTCTGACACAACACAAATGAACAGTCCAGCGATGGCATGTGCGCTGAAAAACATATTGACAACGCGGTATGGCTGCACTAGAGTTTACCTCGCTTCCCCTCCTTACATCTCCCCCTGCGTTTTGGTAATTAATCCCCTGCTTGAAAATTGCCCTCATCTGATTACTCCGTACAATTTAGCTGCGGTGAGTCAGGTTGTAATTACGAATGGTCACCTGAATCGTTAATGAACAAAGGCCGCTGCTCTGCGTCCGTTTGTTCAGACGATCAATTGACCTGAACCGAAAAAAAGCAAACCAGGAAAAACCTCCCCCTCACCGTATTTGATACGCGAAACGACCTGCGCTAAGGCGCGTTGTCTCATCACCAGCCCCCGCTGTATTCACTGGTCAGAAGTGTTGTCAGTCGGCAAAGAATGACGAACAGAAATCGCCATTCACGGGCCGACGTGTGCCTTTGGGCTGACTAAGCAACTGACCATTTTCACTGAACAATTCAACTCAACAAGGAGAAAAAGCAATGGCACAGAAAGATGATAAAAAAACACCGCGCGCCATTCGTTTGAATGTCGCTGCGAATTTGCTGGAAACAAAAGGAGCCGAACAACTTCCGAAAGGAACGGCGTACGCATTCTCAGCAGGCGGTCGCTTGCTGGCGCGTCAGGCACTAAATGAAAAAGGAGCGGCGACGCTCAGCTTTAATGTCGCCGACGAAGGCAGTCGGGTGCGTGTGATGGTTGGTCCCGAACTCGAAAACAAAGAGCCAACCATTGATGATCTGTTGCGATACGGCGCAGTCGAACAGGCTTTGCGAGTGGATGCACGCAACCTCAATCCGGCGGCTACGTTTCAAGTGATCCCAAGCATCTGGCGTTGCTGGTTGCTGGGATTGTGCTTTGTGCGCGGCACGATGCTCAAGCGAGTAATTAGCGGTGGCGTACCAATTGATCTACCTGTCTGCAATGCCACCGTCGAAATTTATGAAGTTGATCCGATCCGCATCCTGATTCCAAAATTGCCTGACCACCTCATTGAACGCATCCGCGATTTCATTATTAATCCGCCGCTTCCAGATCCGCCGCCGTTTGAAATACCTGGACCTTTCCCGCCGCTTGATGGCCCGATTCCGATTCCTGGCCCTGATCCTGCGCCAGACTTCAATCGCCTGCAATTGAACGCCGCACAACCCGCTGCCATTCAGCCGATAAGTATGTTGCGGACGACTTCCTCAATGAGCGCACTGTCAGGCACTTCAGATTTGCAGCTTCATGCACGCGCCACAAACACAGCGCAGTTCCGCGATGTGCTGATCAACAATGCGCTGCTCGTGCGTCCATTCCTGTGTTTGTTTCATAGCTTCCCGGTGACGATGCGTCGCGTCGCAACGGCGGTAACGGATGATTGCGGACATTTTCAGACCTTCTTCTCGCGTGGTTGCAATAACGCTGATCAACCTGATTTGTATTTCAAGGCTACACAGCGGCTGTTTGGATTTTTCCCGGTAACGATTTATGCGCCAACTCCAATTGCCTGTTATACGCACTGGAATTATGTGTGCGGCACCGAAGTCACTTTATACACGCGTCATCCGCTGGCGATGACCTGTGCGCCGTGTCCGCCTATTATCGCGCCGAACAACTGGGTGCTGGTGATGGCTATCGGCAATCATCCGCTCAGCCTGATTCGTGGTACGGGACAAACCCTGCAGCCGACGACGAATGCTACAAATATCGGATTGACCGATGGCGGAGCGCCGTTTGGCGGACTGTTGCGAGTGCGCATCGAATTCGATAACAGCTTGCGCGAAGACCTGGATGTGAAGTATTACCGCGTCTCATGGCGCAAAGGTTTCTCTGGGACATTCACTCCGCTTACAGATGAATGTCATCGTCACTATACGCATGAAATTGGCGGCGACCTTGTGCTGGAAGTCTTGCCACTTGGCCCGCAGGTCGTCAACGCTGCCCCTAATTTGTTTGAGATTCCGCCTGCACTTCCGCCGATTGGGCAATACAGTTTTCCCGATCTGCGCGAAGACCTGACAAACGGGAAATTCCCCACAAATAATTTTTCTCCCGGCATCAATCCGCCGACCGTGCCGACCGATCAGTCGGGCAAGTTCCAACTCAAAGTGGATTTGTTCGATAGCACAGGTGTGCTCGTCAATATCGCAACGAAAGGCATCAAGTATCGCGTACCGACTTCGACGGATTTGTCGGGGACGATTTTTACTGCTAACGCCGCTACTTTGGGACTTGTCCAGGATGATGATGGCGACGGGTTAAGCAGCTTCATTATGACGCTGCACCTTGACAACAATGTCTGCGGAGCCAACATCGCCGCGCCGAAGATCAATGGCACGATTGAGGCCGATGATTGTGGTGTGATGAATTACGGAACTGGCGACAGTGTCACGATGACTTACACCGCGTCCCATCCGAACAGCTTTGCCACCTACGGGTTCAGCGTTGTGCGAGGTGTCAGCCCTGTGGTTGCGAGTGCCAGCGGCATTGCCGGAACCGGGGCGAGTTCTTCCATCGTGGAAACTGTAACTAATCTGCGCAGCCCTGATTGCCCCGTCGCCGGTTTTGCCGAAACGCTGAACGTGTACGCAATGGCGACAAACGGATGGGACAGATTGGGCGGGTATGACGCTTCTGCTGTCCGCGCTTTTGTGCTTGCACCCAAACCACCTGTTGTCTGAGTTATCAGCAGGTTTCCCAACTTAGTTTCTCTTGAAAGGAGTTAACGAATATGAACGAACAAAAAGCTGTTGCAGCAACCAATATTCCCTGTTGTCCGCCGCTCGAACCGGATCGCGTTTGTGATGTGCTGGATTTTCATTACCGGCAAATTTATAACACGATTGTCGGGCGGCAAAATGTCGCGGTCGAAGTCATCATTCATGCCCGCCTGGAGCGTTGCCCTGGCCCGTTAGTGCTGGGCGATTTACTTTACTCGACTACTTTATTGCCCGGCGAAAAGGTCAGGCTTTTCACAACTGATCGCCGCACGCGCTTCAGTTTCGACAGCGCAACAAAAGTGAGTTATCGCAACGAACAAACATCCGAAGAGCGTTTTTACATGGCAAGCATGAGTGATTTCATGTCGGATGTAACTTCGCGCGATTCAATTCGGGCGAGCAATAAATCCAAAGGCTCAGCCGAAGGGCACGGCGAAACCAGTGGCGCCATCGAAAGCTTTTTCGCTGGCCCATCGGTTGATGTCAGTGGTTCTTACAGCGCCGAATCAACCAGTGATTTTTTACGCGAATTGTCCACGCATGCACAATCATCCAGTCGCCGTACCGAAATGGGCGTGCGTGCGGCGAGTTCAACTTCGGTCGGTGAAGTGCAAACCCGCACGCATACACAAGGTGAATCACAGGATCATTTTGAATCGTCTTCGCGCGAATTCGCCAACCCGAATCGCTGCCACGCCGTCACGTTTTTCTTTTACCAGATTAATAAACGGCAAACCGTGAAATTCACGATTGAATCCATCGAACGACGCGTGATTGATCCGGCAGCGGACACCAAAGTCACCAACAATTCGTTCGTTTCACGCGGTGGCGTTACGGCAATTCCCAATGGCGTACTCGCTACCGCAAAGGATCGGCTCGAAGTTGAATCCATCGGGCGCAACAGCGTTTCCAGCAGCAATCGCGCCAGCGCAGTTGTCGGAGCCGCCGACTTGGCAAACGCAAATTTGGCGTTTCAGTCGCTACGGACTGGAGCCGTTTCATTTGTGCCTGAACCGCTGACAGCAGAAGTCCGACAAAAAGCCTTGCAGCAGGTTGATGAGCGACTGGTCGCGACAAAATTAATTGACAAAGCCAGCGGCAAAGTCACGGACGAAACCAAACGCAAATTTTCTTTTGAACAGGAAAGCTCACTGCCCACCGCCGGTGTCATCGTCAAAGGCTGCCTTGATGACTGTGATATTTGCGAGCCTACCCTGGAAAAGGAAATTGAGCTTGAACTGGAACGAAAAAAGCTGGAAAACGAATTGCTCAAACGGCAAATTGAGTTACTGGAAAAATCGCAGGAATACCGTTGTTGTCCGGCGGATTCTGACGACGATGATTAGTTTACAATCCAATTCAATTTCGTCGGGGGTGGTGTAATGCCACCCCTTGTTTTATATCTTAGGAAGTTTTTCAATAATTTCTAAATAATCTACGGCTACAGCTTCAGCAATCATAGAACCTCTCCTTTTACAACAAATACCATACCGCGATTGTAGCAATGATACTTTATGACTGTCATCTGCAAACAAAATCATCACTTTACAATCCGAAAAGATGTAAAATAATTTCTCGCCCCTATCATTGAAGTCGAGGTCGTAATTTTATGTCTGTACAGCGCAACGATTGGTCATTACAACGCAAAGGCATCATAGATCAGGAACGCCACAAAGAACGCGTTAAGGATGCGATCAAGAAAAATCTCGGCTCTATTGTCTCCAACGAATCCA
>JAYSTY010000261.1:0-18740 GCA_043719385.1 Blastocatellia bacterium
GTGCTGGTTAATCTGGTCAGCAACGCTTTGAAATTTACGGAATCCGGGGAGGTTGTTTTGAGCGCCAAACTGGCAGAGCAATCCGCCTCCAGCGTGAGCATCCATTTTGCCGTCAGTGACTCCGGGGTAGGGATTCCGCCTGACAAATTACAGGCGATTTTTGAAAGCTTCACGCAGGCTGATGGCTCGACAACCCGTCAGTTTGGGGGCACCGGACTGGGGCTGACAATTTGTAAACAACTGGTGGAATTGATGGGCGGCACAATTCAGGTGACCAGTCAGACAGGCGTTGGCAGCACCTTTGCCTTCACACTGGCGCTGGAATTGCCGCCGGTCATTGAAACGAAAAAAATCCCGGCAATTTTTGCGCAGATGAAAGTGCTGGTGCTGGACGACAACAAAACCAATCGCATCATTTTACAAAAAATGCTGAAGAATTTTGGTTGTCAGGCAGATTTGGTAGCGGATGGAAAAACTGCCCTGCAAATGCTGAGCATGGCTTCGGCCAGCGGCAGTCCTTACGATTTATTTTTGCTGGATATGCAAATGCCGCTGATGAACGGCATCGAAGTTGCCCAGCTTGTCCGCGCCGACCGGGCCGTGCGGCAAACCGCCATGATTTTACTGACTTCGATGGTTTACAAACAAAATGACCCGGAATTGCAACGCGTGGGCTTCGCGGCGTGTCTGAACAAACCGATCAAACAATCACAACTCTTCGACGTGATGAATGAAACGGTGAATCAGGTAGAGGATTTACTGGTTGAGACAGAACCTGTTCCTGACGTAACTCCAGACCTCGCCCCGCAAAGAAAAGCGAAAATTTTGTTGGTTGAGGATAATGTCGTCAATCAGCGGCTGGCGCTCAAAGTTTTACAACGCAGCGGACACGAGGTCAGCGCCGTCAGCAATGGCCGCTTAGCGTGTGAAGCCGTTGACCATGCCAGATTCGATTTGATTTTGATGGATGTGCAAATGCCGGAAATGGATGGCTACGAAGCGACCGCCGCCATTCGCGCCCGGCAGGGAACCACGACGCACACGCCGATTGTCGCCATGACCGCCCACGCGATGGCCGGAGATCGGGAGAAATGTTTGCACGCCGGGATGGACGATTACATTACGAAGCCGCTCAAGCTGGAGCAATTAAAGGCGGTGATTGAACAATGGGCTTTCCAGCAAAGTGAGCCGGAAAAAATTCAGGCTGAAATTAATGCGAAAGACCCCATTGATTTGCCGGCTTTGCTCAGGACGACGGCGGGCGACGAAGAGTTTATGCGCGAATTGATTGAGTTATTTTTAGCTGATGCACCGCAACGAATGATGCAGTTACAAGCGGCAGTGCAAGCCGGTGTGGCGGATGACATCACCAGCGCAGCCCACAATTTGAAAGGCTCCAGCGGCAATTTATCGGCTCCCGGTTTACAAGCGGTATTTGCACAACTGGAAAAGCAGGGCGCGGCTGGTCAATTAACAGAGGTCGGAGAATTGCTCCAGATCGCTGAATTAGAATTAATCAGAGTACGTGAATTTTTGCAAAAGGTGGCACGTGAAATATGAGAGTTTTGATTGTCGAGGATGATCGGGTTTCCGGGTTGGTGCTGGAGCGCACGTTGCAACGCTGGGGCTATGAGGTCATCAAAGCCAAAGATGGTGAGGAGGCCTGGGAAAAATATCAGGTGGCGCCGGTTTCCTTAGTGATTACGGATTGGATGATGCCCCACGCGGATGGCCTAGAATTATGCCGCCGGATTCGCAATCTGGCGCGAGAATCATACACGTACATCATTTTGCTGACCGCGAAAAGTCAAAAGAGTGATTTGGTCGAAGGCATGAATGCCGGTGCGGATGATTTCATGACCAAGCCATTTGACAGCGCCGAATTACAAGTCCGATTACGAGCCGGAGAGCGCGTTTTAAATCTTGAATCCTCTTTTACAAAAGGGCAGTTAGAAGTGCAGCAGGTTAATGCACAATTGCGGCAAAGCATTGAGCGCCAAAATCTGATTAATCAATTATTGCGGGCGCTTGCTTCATCGCTTGATCTTGATGTCGTGATGAGTGAAGCGGCTGAGCCGCTACGTCAATTATTTAGTTCCTCGCGGGCATTTATTCGGTTACTGGATCAGGAAAACCAGATGCTGCGGATGGTCGGTGAGGATTGCGCTGCCGGAATAACCTCGCTGGGGGCGATTAATTTTCCGGTCGAGACCTCGGATGAAATCAAGGATCATTTTTATAACAGCGCTCGTGTCGTCTCTGATTTAGCTCAGGAGGCAGGCGGAGATTTCCGCCTCAATACTAAAATGCTGGTGAATAATTTTGACGTTAAGGCACTGTTATGTGAGCCATTGATTCATCAGGGCAGTTGGTTTGGTGACGTGGGCCTGCATCAATGTGAGCAAATCCGGGCGTGGTCGGAGGACGAAATACTTTTACTGAATACGCTGGCCCAGCAAATGTCGGTCGTGGTCGCCAATGCTGAATTACATCGTCGCGTCCAGGAACAATCCGTCCGCGATGCACTGACCGGGTTATTCAATCGCCGTTATTTCGATACTGCTTTTAATAACGAATTTGCCCGCGCCAGCCGTTACGGTCAGGAGTTGTCGCTCGTGATCGTAGACCTTGATTACCTGAAAAAAATTAATGATGCCCTGGGACATTTGGCAGGTGATTCAGCCATTCGCCAAACTGCCGAAATCCTGGCGAAACAATCACGTCGCGTAGACATTGCCACCAGATACGGCGGGGAAGAATTTGCCGTTATCCTGCCGCAAACTCCGCTGGAAGGTGCCAGAGCAGCAGCCGAGCATTGGCGCCAGGCAATTAATCAATGTCAGATCGGAGATTTTCGTTTAAGCGCCAGCATCGGGATTGCCACTTTTCCCTCGCATGCCAGCAGCAAAGAAAGCCTGATGCAGGCCGCCGATATTGCGCTTTATCGCGCCAAGAGCGCAGGCCGCAACCGTGTATGTGAGGCGGAGACGGATGAGAAAGAACTACGCAAACATGGATAATTACTGACTGACAGCCACCGCAACACTTTTTGCTTAGCACTCAGCACTTGCTTCTTAGCACTCTCTGCTCTGCACTTTCGCCTTAGCCTGACCTTGCATGTTAAGCTATCTGTAAATTGCAGGCTGTTTGCCTGCCGTTTAGCCTGGATTTTAAATTTGCTTATGGCGCAAAGCTTCCGCCGACTAAGGCTCGACGGGCAGGCGTCCTGAGCTTTGACACGGATAGCGCAATGGACAAATTCATTCAGTTTTTCTTCAAATATAAACCGTCGATTTTCTCTAAAGGGCAACTCGGTTTCGCCACGCGTCCTTCAATTATCGTGGTGATTCTGCTGGCGTTACTGCTTGCCGGATTGATTTACTTTGTCTATTTTCGCGCCGGGCAAAAACTTGCGTCAGGGCCGCGCACCGGGTTGGCAGCATTGCGGGTTGGCTTAATTTCATTGCTGGCGCTGATTCTGATGAAACCTGCGCTGGTTGTGTCTTCGGTCATTCCCAAAGCAAATTATGTCGCGGTGGTGGCGGATGATTCGCGCAGCATGCAATTGCTCGACGAAGCCGGGCAAACGCGCAATCAGGCAGTCAAAGATTTGCTGGCAACGCAGGGTCAGTTTACCAAAGGTCTCGACACCAAATTCAAAACCAGTTTTTTCAAATTTGCGGCGGAGACGACAAAACTTGGCGATCCGAACCAACTAACTGCTGAAGGACTTAGTTCAGACCTCGCCGGGTCGTTACAACAAACGGTCAAAGATTCTTCTGGCAATGCGCTCGCGGCGGTTGTCCTGGTTTCTGATGGTGGAGCCAATACGCCCCGTGACCTGGCGGCTTCGTTGCGTGAATTACGCGCAAAAAATATCCCTGTGTTTACGATAGGCGTGGGCAGTACGGAAAAATTCAAGGATGCGGAAATGGTGCGCGTGAATACGCCGCGCCGTATTCTGACCGGTTCGGCAATCATCGCTGATGCGTTGGTGCGCTTGTCGGGTTATGACAGCGGCAAAGTCTCCATTCAGGTTTCCGAAGACGGACATGCGCTCAAAACCGAAGCCTTTGAAATCAAGGGCGGCGAAGCGCAAACCGTGACGCTGGAATTCGTGCCATCATCGCCTGGGACACATCGCTATACGTTTGCCGTGGCGCCGCTTGAGGGTGAATTCACGGCTGAGGACAATGCGCAGGAAACACTGGTAGAAGTCACGAACGAGCAGCCAAAAGTTTTGTACATTGAAGGCGAGCCGCGCTGGGAATACGGCAAAATGCGGTTTTCGCTGAGCAAAAATGAAAAAAATGTGATTCTGGTTTCTGCACTGCGCTCCGCCGACGGCAAGTTTTATCGCCAGGGAGTTGAGAGCGGCGAACAACTGGAAAAAGGTTTCCCCGCCACCATCGAAGAACTTTTTAGTTATCAGGGATTTGTGCTTGGCAGCATCGAAGCGAATTTTTTCAGCTTCGAGCAATTGCGCATGATTGAGCAATTTGTGGCGCGGCGCGGCGGCGGATTTCTGGCTTTGGGCGGCGGTCGTTCATTCAATGCCGGAAAATATGCGACGACTCCGATTGGCGATTTGTTGCCGTTCGTTTTGAACGATCAGGTGGAAGGCGCGGAAGTGCTGGAGCCAGCCAACTGGAAAGCTGCGCTCACGCAACGCGGCTTCAAGCATCCGATCACGCGCCTGGCTGACAACCGCGACCAGTCCGCCAAAGAATGGGAAGCGCTACCACCAATTTCAATGCCTGAAGTTTTGACGAATGTAAAACCCGGCGCGACCGTTTTAATTGAGGCGAAAAACGTCAAAGATAAAGGCCGCACGGTTCCTTTGCTGGCGGAAGAACGCTACGGACGCGGGCGCACGATGGCGTTTACGACAAATGACACGTGGCGCTGGCGGATGCAGATGGAGGCGAAAAATACCTCGCATGAAAACTTCTGGCGGCAAACATTACGCTATCTGGTCAGCAGTACGCCGAATCCTATTGAAGTAATTTCCGAACGCGATGTGTATGCAGCAAGTGATCCGGTGCGGTTGCGCGGTGAAGTGCATGACAAAAAATTTGAAGCGATCAAAGATGCGACCGTGACCGCTAAAATCACCAAGCCTTCCGGCCAAACCGCCGACATTTCCCTGGCCTTTAATTTTCCAGCGGAATCGGCGGATATGAACGATTACCAGGCCGAATACAAACCTGATGAACAGGGCTTGTACAAAATTGAGATGACAGCGCGGAAAGGCAAAGAAACCATTGGCACAGCGAATTCCAGTTTCCTGGTGACTGACCTCAACCGCGAATTTCACAACGCTGCGCAAAATGTCGAATTACTGAAACGCATCGCTGCCGAAACGGGTGGCAAATATTTTCCGTTAAGTAAAGCCAATGATCTGATCGAAGAATTAACTTTTCTGGAAGGCAAAAACTCCGAAAAACAGAGTCTGGATTTGTGGGATATGCCGATCAATTTTTTATTGTTGCTCGGACTCGCCAGCGCGGAATGGTTTTTGCGGAAGCGAAAAGGCCTGGCGTAAATCGGGTTGATTTAAGTACTCAGCGATTTTAGATATGCTTCATACAGCTTGCGGTCATCCGGCGGCATCGCGGTGATTTTGACGCCTACGATATAGCCGTTTTTTTCTTCCTTTAATTCGTAGCGAATCGGCGTTCCTTTCAGCATGATGCGGCGGCTTGGTAAGGCCAGATCAATCTCTAAAATTTTATACAACGCAGAATCCGGGCTGACGGAAACGTGCATGCCGTCAATTACTACAATACCAGTTTTGATGGAAAGTCCGTTCCGGCTGAGATCAAAGGTGTAGGCTGGAACAATGCGCGAAGTTTGGACGGCAATGCCGCGTGATTGATGAACGACACAAAATTTTAGTGGTAAGGCAATCGGATACCTGCGCACGTTGCGGCGATTGCTGATAGCTTCGCGCATCAAACTTGATAATTTTGCTGCAATTCCCTGATTACCCATAAAATTTCTCTCTTTCCTGTCTTTAATTCCTACTCGGATTCGTAAGCTGGTGCTGACGAAGTGGCGGGCTTTCCGCCCTGATCTTCGGCGCGAATCAGATTCGTCTGGTCAGCATAAAAACTCAGTTTCCCTGTCCGACCATATTGGGCAGGGATGGCTGTGACGACGAAACTCTTGCGATCAGCGCCCACTTGTAAGGCAAAGCGATAGCCGCTGGCCTGACCGGAGGTAAGCTGTTGCGAAACTCCGCCCAGTTTGATGAGTTCTTCCAAAGAGGTATAGTTTTGTTTCGCCTTTTGATAAATCAGCTCAGCACCCAGGATTTCCTGCAGCCATTCCTTGACTTCGTTTTCACTAATCCGCATTCGTTCATTAAAAAAATAATTCCGTCCGTGTCGTTTAATGACTCGTTGCGTCTCGCGGTCGCCGATGATCCATTGCCCCTCCAGCTTCATCAGCGCCACCGGCTGGGCTTGCGCTTCATTTGGCAACTTAATGAAAACTGTGGCGGTGTCGCCGCTGACCTGTTCGCCCCGCGTTTCAATGTGGTCGGGCAGGGAAGCAGCAAGCCGCTCAAAATCCGGCTCCAACTCGCGCATCTCATCAGGAGTCAAGCCTTCAATTGCCGTCCGATAAACTGAAAGGCGAAACCCTTCGGCATAACGTTTTTGATGTAATAACTCATAAAATTGCTGGACAATTATGGTTGGCGTAAGGGCTGGAGTTTTTTGCGCGAAGGCTAAAGCCGAAAGCAGCCAGACGTGGGTTATGATTACGATGACTATCCGTTTCGTCATTATCAATATTTCAAAAGCAGGGCTTGGTTTGTCGGCGAGGGTTGTTCAGGTAGCAGTCAGGAAGGTCATTACTGCGAGGCGGGGAGCATCTTACTGGAATTGACCGATAATGTAAAGAATTGGTTTCGGCTGGAACGGTGGTTACAGCGCCGCCAGAATTACGCTCGCTGCTCTTTCAGAAGCGTTTGCGGCACCGAGCCTGGCGCGGACTTCCGCTAAATCTGTGCGCGCTTTTTGCAGGCGGGCCGGGTCGCTGATGAACTGGATTATTTGCTGCGCCAGATTCTGCCCGGTTAAATTTTTTTGGAGGATTTCCGGCGCGATTTCTTTTCCCGCAATTAAATTTGGCATGCCGACAAAGGGCGTTTTGATCAGCGGCGTAAAAATTTTCCAGTTCAATTCCGAAGCCCGATAACAGACAATCAACGGCGTCCCGATAATCGCCGTTTCCAGCGTTGCCGTGCCGCTTGCGACTACCGCCAGATTTGCCGCCGCAAGCGCATTGTAAGTATCATTTTCGACGAGCGTTACATTCGACGTTGTGCGAATAATTGCTTCCGCTTCGGCACGGGCAATTGTTGGCGCGAGGGCTACGACAATTTGTATCTCAGGCTTGGACTGGCTGAGTTGTTGTGCGGCCTCAATCATTGGCGGCAAAATATAACTGACTTCTTTATGACGGCTGCCGGGTAACATCGCAACAATGGGTTTGTTTGTGTGGAGCTTATACTTGCGGCAAAATTCTTCCCGGCTTGCCGTTACGTGCACGCTGTCAAGCAGCGGATGCCCGACGTAATCCACCTGGATTCCGTACTGCTCATAAAATTCTTTTTCAAAAGGTAAAATCACCAGCATCCGCTCGACATCGCGTTTGATGGCTTTGACGCGATAGCTGCGCCAGGCCCACACCTGCGGACTGATGTAATAAAATACGCGCTGTCCATCACGCTTGAACTTTTTCGCCAAACGTAAATTGAATTCCGGCCAGTCCAGTAAAATCACGGCGTCGGGTTGCCGAATTTTCGCCGCCGCTCGCAACTGCCGGAAAACCCGCAGGAATTTTGGCAACGCTGAAGCAACCTCAAGCGCGCCCATAATTGCTAACTCGCGGACATCAACCAAAGTCTCAACGTCCGCCGCCCGCATTTCATCTCCGCCCGCGCCAAAAAAATTAAATTGCACATCGGGACGCAGGCTGCGTAACGCCTTGACCAGATGCGCAGCGTGCTTATCACCGGAGGCTTCGCCAGCGACGAGCATCAATTTGAGGCTGGAATTTTTTGAAAGTTCGGCGTTCGTTTCTTTTACCTGATAGCTGCTCACATAGTTTTGACAGGCAAACTGAGGTGCGAGGGGAATTGTTGTGAACGAAACACACGTTGTGTCGCCGCCCGATAATCTGAATCTTTCGCCTTGAAAATATTTTCGACGAACGTTTGAGGATTGCGGTCATAAACCGGAAACCAGGTGCTTTGGACCTGAACCATCAGGCGATGACCTTTTTTGAAAGTATGATCCGCCCAGCGCAAATCCCAGGTGTATTCATTTACTTCGTTCGGCTTGATCGGCTCCGGCTGCGCAAAACTTTTGCGATAACGACCGCGAAAAATTTCATCTGCGACCATTAACTGAAAACCGCTCATCCGCATGTCCGGCTCCCATTCTTCGGGATACACATCAATCAGTTTCGCAATCCAGTCACTGTCGCTGCCTGTCGTTGACGCAAAGAGATGAGCCAGCACCTGACCGGAAATCGTGATGTCTGCGGTCAGTGGTTCAGTCTCCCAACTCAGCACATCGGGGCGGTTGTGAACGAAGCGCTGATCCTGCACCAGCCACGTGCGCCAATCAGAACCTTTTGGATGATAGGTCGCCTGAATCGGGCGAGCGCGATAGGGAACCGGATGTTTCGGGTCGGAAATGTATTCGTCGTGATCGTTCGCGCTTTGTTTTGGCGCCTCGAACGACAGCTTGCCATCAGGATGAAAATACAAATTGCGCGGCGTGATGTTTTGTTTGGGCGGCCACGCGTCGTAAGTTTTCCATTCGTTGCTGCCAGTTTCAAAAGTCGTCGCTTCAGGTAATTTGAACTCGCCTTTGCCTTTCAAATGAGTTGCGAAAAAAGGCGCTTGAATTTTCTCGCGGAAGTATTGACTGGTCGCGGAGGCAAACTCAATTTTGCCCAAATTACTCCCGCTGCTTCTGGCCCAGCCGCCGTGATTCCAGGGGCCGACAACTAAATAATTTAAATTGTTGGTATCGTTTTTTTCGAGCGCGGCATACGTGATCATCGCGCCGTAAAAATCTTCCTGATCCCACCATCCGGCGACGTTCAGCGTTGGCACAGTGGGCTTCGTGACAATTTTATCCAGGGCTTTGCTCTGCCAGTTGCGATCATAGGTTGGGTGATTGATGAAACTTTCCCAGGTCGGCAATTTGCCCTTGAAATATTTTTCATTCACATTCGACAACGCGCCGAGCCTTAAATACCAGTCGTAAGTATCGTAGCGGTCATGTTTGAAATCGGTGTCTGTCTTCGCTGTTTCCAACTCGTAGACATATTCAAAACCATAGCTCAGCCGAAAGGCTCCGTTATGAAAAAAATCATCGCCCATCCAGGTATCACCCATCGCGGCCTGTGGTGAAGCGGCCTTCAAGGCAGGATGCGGTTCAATCAACGCCATCACCGTTGTCCAGCCGCCATAAGAAATTCCGAACACGCCCACGCGCCCGTTATTATTGCTGACATTTTTGAGCAACCAGTCAATCGTGTCGTAAGTATCCGTCGTTTCGTCTATCGCTTTGGGATCATTTTTATTTTCGCGCAACGGGCGATTCATCACGAATTTACCTTCGGATTTATAGCGCCCGCGAATGTCCTGAAAAACAAAAATATAACCGTCTTTGATGAGTTCTTTCTGCGCGGCATTGAGGTTTTCACTCTTATGATCATCAACGCCATAGGGCGTGCGATCCATCAGGAATGGCAACGACTCAGCCATATTTTCCGGCGCGAAAATCACTGTATGCAATTTGGCTCCATCGCGCATCGGAATCATCACCTCGGTTTTTTTGAAGGGGACGATTCCCTCTTCCTGTTTGGCAGGCGCAGTGGCTTGCGCATAAACAGAGTGAGCGTAAATGCTCAAAGTCAGCAGCAGGGTAAGGCGATAAAATTGTTTTGAGTATTTCGGCATTATAACTCCTATCATTTGTAACAGTACTGCGAGCCGTAGCGAGCCGCCTGGCATTGTACTCTTTACTTCTTGCGATATTTTTCAAACCAGCCACGCAAATATAAAATCTGCGCAATGCGATTCGAGGGATGGCGCGGCGTTGCATTGAACGGATGAAATTCATCGTTAATCCGCACCATCACCGTCTCAACTTTGCGCAATTTCAAGGCGCGATAATATTGCTCCGTTTGCTCCATCGGCGTCCGCAAATCCAGTTCTCCCGTCATCAACATTGTCGGCGTAGTCACGTTTCCAACATAAGTAAGCGGCGAGCGGCGCATGTGTTCGGAAGCATCTTCCCACGGTAATTTTTTGAAATTGTAATACCACGAAGCGCCGTCCGTTGTGCCAACAAAACTATACCAGTTGATCACAGGTTTCATCACAACCGCAGCCGTAAAACGATTTGTATGACCGACAATCCACGAAGTCAGAACGCCGCCGCCACTGCCTCCACACACAAATAAATTGCGTTCATCAACGAAGCCTTTCTTCATCACAGCATCTACGCCATTCATCAAATCATCGTAATCCTGGCCGGGATAATTATTGTTGATGGCATTGCCGAATTCTTTGCCGTAACCAGTCGAGCCGCGTGGATTTGTATACAACACGACATAGCCTTCTGCCGCATGTTGCTGAAATTCAAAATTCATCCCCACACCGTACATCGCGTGCGGGCCGCCGTGAATGTACAGCATCAGCGGATATTTTTTGGTCGCATCAAAATCAGGCGGCTTCACAATCCAGCCCTGCACCTTCATTCCGCCCACGGAGTCGTACCAGATTTCTTCGACTGCACCGAGCTTTTTTCCCTCCAGCACGTCGCCATTCACGTCCGTCAATTTTTTAATAGCAGGCGCTTTGACTTTGAAAATTACGACATCGCCGGGTTCGGTTGCGCTCATCAGCGTTCCGACCGCGTAACCATTTTGCGCAATGTTGGCAAGGTTGATTTGATGTTCGCCTTTGGTAATTGGTGAGACTTCACCTTTGAGCGAAACGAAATTTACATTGTTTGCGCCGCGATCTTCCGTCGTGAAAAAGACGCCGTTATTTTCGGCAGACCAGTTGATTTCAGAAGGCGCACGATCCAGCGACGCGGTCAATTCGCGTTTGCCGGAACCATCAATATTCATCAGGTAAAGATGCGCTACGCTGTAAGTATCGGCGCTGAAATCAGAGCCGATATACGCGACAAATTTCCCATCCGGCGAAACAGCAGGATTGGTATCCGGCCCCTTGCGATCCGTCAATTGTTTGATCGTGCCACTGTTGAGATTAAGCGCGTAAATGTCCGAACCCCAGCGATCATACTCGG
The DNA here is from genome assembly GCA_043719385.1 of Blastocatellia bacterium. GTDB lineage: Bacteria > Acidobacteriota > Blastocatellia > RBC074 > RBC074 > JAFDVL01. The sequence continues at coordinate 11,349 of JAYSTY010000261.1, forward strand.
CATCGGGACGCCGCGCTGCGCTGAACAAAATCGTGTTTGCATCAGGCGTCCATTCCGGTGCGCTGTGATTGTAATCGCCATCTGTCAATTGTCGCGGAGTCCCGCCTTCACTCGAGCTAATGACAAAAATATGTGCGAAGGTGTCAGGCAAATTGCCTGCGCCATCAGCACGCCAGTTCAATGTATCAATGACTTTCGGAGGATCAATCCACTTTGCGCCGTTCGGGCGCGGCGGCATTTTTATTGAAAATTTTTGTTGCGAAGCAGGCATCGCCATCGTGAAGGCGATGCGCTTCCCATCCGGCGACCAGGTTAGGTTTCCGGGGCTTCGTTCAAGCCGCGTGAGTTGTGTTTCTGCGCCGGAATCCAGCCACTTGACGAAGATTTGTGCGCCTGATGGCTGACCCGCTGCGATGTAGGCAAGCCGTTTTCCATCGGGTGACCATTGTGCTGCTGAACCTTTGACGAGGAAGCGGTTGCGGCTGCCATCAGCATTCACAAGCCAGATGTCAGATTCGTATTTGTCGTTGAGCTTGTCCGTCCAGCGGCGCGTATACACAACCTGGCTGCCATCAGGAGAAATTTGCGGAGCCGCGACAAATTCCCAGTCAAGATATTGCTCAACCGTGAGTTTGTTGTTGCCATTGGCGAATGCGCCGAGCGCAAGCGCGAATAACAAAGCGAGAGAAAAAAACAATTTTCTTTGCAACATAAGTTAGCCTTGTTTTGAAAAACTGTCTTACCGCAAAGGGTCAAAGTGACAAAGAATCAAGAGCAGCGAGTTCTGTCCGTTCTTTGTTCCTTTGTCACTTTGATCCTTTGCGGTGAGGTTTTTCGTTAGTTAATGCGGAATTGCCCACGGAATCACATAAGCAAAAAACATCACGATTAATCCGACCAGAATTGCCAGCACCAGGCTGTGCTTGAAGACCGCCTTGAAAATCGCCGCTTCGTTGCCTGCCTGTTGTGTCGCGGCGCTGGAAACAACAATAGATTGCGCATCAATCATTTTGCCCATCACGCCACCAGCGGAATTTGCCGCGCCCATCAAAATTGCGCTTAGCCCAAGCTGTTCTGCCGTTACTTTTTGCAGGTTGCCGAACAGCGCATTTGATCCGGCATCAGTTCCCGTCAACGCTACGCCCATCCATCCCAGCATTGTTCCGAAGAACGGATAAAGTTTTCCTGTCCCCGTCAGACTCAAGCCCAGCACCGTATCCATTCCAGCGTAGCGCGTGACATAGGCCAGCCCGACCATAAAACTGATCGCCAGAATTGACGGGATCATTTCGAGAAACGTATTTTTGAAAATGCGGAAGGTTCTGCCGAGCGGGAGTCCGGCTAATAATGCCGCAATGAAACCTCCGATGAAAATTGCCGTGCCGGGAATTCCGACAAAATTCAAATTCACCGTCGCGTCTTCCGGCAACGGCTTGGGAGCAACAGGCGGCATTTTCAGCACCGCGTTATGCAGCATTGGCATTGGTTGTTTGAGCGCATCGAAATTCAAATATTTTTGGATCGAAGGTAAGCCCGTCACAAAGATTAAGACAGAAGCGATGATGAATGGCGACCATCCTTTTAGTACTTCACTAAGTGAATGTTTGTGATGAAGTTCCGGCATATCGGGATTGACCGGAATGATTTCCTTCGGCTTCCAGAACTTCAAAAATATCACCATCACCAGCAACGAAAAAATTCCGGCGACAATGTCAACCAAGCCAGTATCCTGAAAATTTGACCAGTAAAATTGCATTCCGGCGAACGACACGCCGCTGACAATTAAGGCTGGCAAAACCTGCATGGTTTCTTTCCAGCCGACCATACTTCGTACTAACCAAAGCGGCAGAATCACGGAAAGGATCGGCAAAATTCTCCCGGTCATTGCGCTGAATTGCGCCTCCGGCAAACCTGTGACTCCGGCTAAAGTACGAATCGGATTACCGACGCCGCCCCACGCTACTGGAGCCGTGTTAGCGATCAAACACAGCGTCGCTGCCTGAAATGGTTGAAAGCCCAGTCCAATGAGAAATGATCCGGCAATCGCCACCGGAGCGCCGCCTCCGCCTGTGCCTTCAAGGAACGCGCCGAAGCAAAACGCGATCAAAATTAGTTGCAATCTTTTGTCGCCCGAAAGTCCGGCGATGGAATCTTTCATCACTTGAAACTGTCCTGTTTCGCACGCGATGTTGTACAAAAAAATCGAAGCGATGATGATCCAGGCGATACGGATTAAGCCAAAGATGACGCCGTGTCCGGCGGCTGCGGCGACAAGTGTGACAGGCATTCCGAAGACAAATATGGCGAGTAAAATTGCCGCTACCATTCCGCACAAAGCGGAAAGCCAGACACGCGCTTTCAGGACTACCAGCACGAAAAACAATGTCAGGACAGGGATGGAAGCGACAATCGTCGAAAGAATCCAATTGTGAAGTGGGTCGTAATTTTGGGGCCAGGTCATAGGAGTAGTTCGGTGTGAAGACAGGTAGCAGATAACAGTTAATAGTTAGCAGTTAACAGGGGACAGGGGATTTCTTTCTGTTAACTATTAACTGCTAACTATTAACTATTTTCTAAGGCATTCGTGTCGTTTGATGGGCGACCATGCGCCAATTTTTTCCTTCTTTCACATAGACGTGCAGCATCTTGACCGAGAAGGCGCTGGGCTGCCCGTTCGTGACAAGTTTGATGTTGGTTTTGCTGGTATGCAGCGCAGTATTTCCGTACACACGAACTTTGACTTCTTCGCGTTCCAAAGATTCGTATTTGGTTTTGCCGGTTTTGAGATTGGCAATGTACGAAGCTTTTGAATCCGTGAGCGAGTTGGAATGCGTATAGGTCAGGCTGTCAGAGTAGATGCGCTCCAAGGCTGCAACATCGGCTTTGACCAAAGCCTCAACCCATTCTTTTTCCAGTTGAATAATTGCCTGTTCGATTTTGGCGTTTTGCGCCGAAGCTGAAATGACAAAGGCGAACAGGAAGAGGGAAGTCAGAAATATTTTTTTCATAGGAGCCGACCTTACGCAATTGAGCGTAGCGAATTTAATTTGGTAAATGTCGAAAGGTTGCTAAAAACAGAAGCGTGGCAGCACTTGAATTCGTGCTGCCACGCAAGAGTAAGCTAACCCTGACCAGAGCGCAAGCGTCCCCGCTTGCTTGTCTTTTCAACTTCTTATGCCTGATATTTATTTTTTCAGGTTGGCTACCGGAAGCTCAAAACGTAAGGGGTCATTTGAGTCTTGTAATCGTTGACTTTGTTCAAAACCCAGACGTACCCGAGCAAAATTTTTAAGCGCTTTCCACGCCATGCCGCGATTGAACTACGCCAGTCCGAAACCGGGGCGTAGTTCAATCGCTTTCGAGTAATCGGCAATCGCCTGCTTTATCTCACCCATTGTTTTGTGCGTGACGCCGCGATTATTGTAAGCCACCGCTAATTGCGGATTGAGCTTCAGAGGCTGATCGTAATCGTGCAGCGCCAGTTCCAGTTCGCCTTTATTTTGTTGCGCCAATCCACGATTGACCAACGCCATTTCGGAGTGCGGCACTAACCGCAACGCTTGCGTAAAATCAGTTTGCGCTTTGGGTTAGGGTGTAATCAGTGCCTCTGGGGTTTGATCGTTGGGCATAGATAGAATTCCTTATCGTCAGGTTATAAAAATAGATGTTTATCAAAAGCAATTGTTCGGGCTACAAGCTGACAAAATTACTATGAGATCGAACCTTCTATCGCTATTACCATCTTTTTAGCAGGCTGAATCGCCAGCACCAACCCCGCTGCAGCTAAGGCCATCAGAGACAAAAAGATCATGCCACCAGCAAACGAATTGGTGCTGTCTTTGATGTAGCCAACCAGATAGGGGCCGACGAAACCGCCGAGATTTCCGACCGAGTTGATTAACCCCACCGCCGCCGCGCCTGCCGTCCCGGTCAGGAACCTTGTCGCCAGTGGCCAGAAACAAGGAACACTGCTCGTTATGCCAGACTGTGCTACGCAAAACATGATGATGACAACGGCAACATAATTCTGCGTTGCCGCACTCACGAGGAATGCCAGGCTGACCACAAGCAAGGAAACTATCGTGTGGTAACGCCGCTCGCCCGTGCGATCCGATGACCAGCTTACGATGACCCGGATAATTATTGAGGCAAGGGCAGGTAGCACCGTAATCAACGTTACCTGTAGATTCGAGAGGCCGGACAGTTTCTTGACGATAGTCGGCAGCCAGAAAGACAGGCCATATAAACCGATCATCATCAGAAAATAAATAAACGCCAGAAGGATCACCTCACGTTGTGCCAGGGCTGACCAGATGCCCTTGATATGCGGTGCGTGCGTTGCCTGCTTTTCTTTCTCCAACTCAGCGGTGATCCAATCACGCTCCTCCGGTAACAACCATTTGGCCTGTTGCGGTCTGTCCGTCAGGTAAAAGATCGTGATAATGCCAAGGAGAACGGCAGGCAGTCCTTCCAGGATGAAAAGCCAGCGCCAGCCTGCCAGCCCAAACCAATTTGCACCCAGGAGTAACCCTGAGATGGGCGCACCAAGAATGGTTGAAAGCGAACCGCCAGTCGTCATTATGGCGATTGCTTTAGCTCGATCTTTAGAGGGGAACCAATGACCGATGTAAACAATCATTCCCGGATAGAATCCTGCTTCCGCCAAGCCTAGCAAAAACCGTATCCAGTAAAATTGTTTGGGCGTGTTCACAAATCCAGTCAACGACGCCAGGATGCCCCACGAGATCATGATGCGGGCAATCCATTTCCGGGCGCTCCAGGTCTCCACGATGATCGTGCCGGGAATTTCCAGGAGGAAGTAGCCGAGAAAAAAGATGCCTGCACCAAATCCATAGATGGCGGCTGTAAAGCCGAGGTCTTTCGTCATCTCCAACGCGGCATAGCTGACATTGATGCGGTCGAGCCACGCAGTCATGAAGAGGAGCGTGATATAGGGCACAATCCGTACCATAATGCGGCGGCGCGTGCGGTTTGCTACTGAAATTTCCGTCTGGCCTGTCATCATTGGTTTCTCCTGCTTTCTGTGCTGAAAATGTTCGCTAAGCTGCCCTCATTTTTCTGTCAGCCTTTTGCCATCCTGAGAATTACTAATCTTTAGTGAAGTTGCCCGTGGGCGAGCAACGGAAGAAAATTGTTTTCACTGACGTGCACCTGCCGCCGCTGCCAGAAGCTGGAATGCGGCCAGCGCTGCTCCCGGCGGTAATACTCGGCATAGCGTTGCGCGTACTGCGCAAACAAAGCTTGCGTCTCCTGTGCATACCGGAACAACGCCGTGTCATCGTCCGCCAGACAGCAGTTTATTGCCTCGCCCGCGCGCAGCCCCGACGCCAGCGCTTGCGACAACCCCTGCGACGAGAGCGGATCGAATGAGAGCGCCGCATCACCAACGGCCAGCCAGCCGCGTCCGCTCACACAATCGAGCCGCGCACTGTTCGCCGCCACTACGCGTAACTGTGCCGGCGGATCGAAGGTGCGCAATCTGTTTTGCGTGTAATTCGTCTGTTGCAATTGCGCTTGCCGAAACGCTGGCCAGTCCTGTCGCGCACGCGGCAGCAAATCGGCATCGGTCATATACACTGCCACCAACTGTTCGTCGGGCAGCAACGCAGAATACCACCAACCATTGGCGCAGGCTTCGACCAGCGTGCAGGCGTCGCCTGCGCTCGCGTGCGGACGAAGCAAGCCGACGAGTCCGACCAGCCGGTCTGCATTAATGCGGTTGGCTCCCTGCTGACGCGCCAACGTCGCTGCGCGTCCGGTAGCGTCCAGCAAAAACCGCGCGTGGATTTGCTGGCGCCGACCACCATAGTCGAACTCGACCTGCCAACCGTCAGTCTCATCTGGCAGGCACGAATTCACCTGCGCGTGGCAGCAGAGACGCGCCCCGGCCTGCTGCGCCGCTTCAGCCAGCATCACGTCGAACCGCTGCCGATCAAGATGCCAGCCGTGTCCGTAGGGATTGAAGATGAAATGATTCTGGTACAGATCAGACTCACCCCAGACCGAAAGAACGCCGGGCGAAGGCAGATGCCCGGCGGCGCTGAATTGTTCCCACACACCCAGCTTCAGCAGCGGCAAGCGGGCAGCAGGTGGCAACGTCTCGCCAATGCGCGGCTGGTCGTAGCTCGACTTTTCGAGGACTACAACCGAACGCCCGGCACGAGCCAGTGTGATGGCTGCCGCCGTGCCCGCCGGGCCGCCACCGAGGACGACAACTTCGCATTCAGGCCATCGTGTCTGAGAGTTTGGGAGAGCGTTCATCTTCGACATACTCCACTTTGCCCGCCGTTTTCTTTTCGACGACGAAGCCAAGTTGCGACCAGCTTGCGACCATATCTTCGCGCTTCCACTTAAGCGGCATCCAATCACCGCGTGTCGTACCGCGCTGAACATGAATCGGGCGCTGACCGGGCCACCAGTCCGCGCCGGTTTCAAACCCGCAATCGTGGAAGTCGGCCTGCCAGGGAACAGCCATTCGCTCCGTCAAAGCGCCCGGCGCAAGTTTGACGCTGATGCGGAATGGACGCCCTTTATCGTAAGTCGCACCATCACGCAGTATCTGGCTGGCTTCAATGCCAGGGAAGAAGGGGCCGCCAACACAAGATGCCAGCGCGGCGCGGTCAAGCGCCTGCGGACGCTCATTCTCAGGTAATTTATCGAAGGGCGTCGGCACAGGCTCGGTGCCGGGCCAATCGGCCTCGAATTTACCTTTGGCCCAAAGCTGCATCCGCTTGTATTGCGTCTCGGTCAGCGCCGCGCCGGGAGCGCTATCATCCGGCACTTTAGGCATATCACCGCCGACAACTTTCGGGTTAGGGTTGCGCAACCTCCGAAAGATCGTGTTACGCCGCTTCGCATCCAGACTGTTCAAACGCGAGATGAAATGACCAGACTGTCCTTCGCCGTGCCCCATGGCAGCGACATCGCTGACCCAATGCAGATGTGACACGCGCCGTAGAATCGGATAGATGTCTCTGGTGAAAGAAATTTTGGCCGTGTTGCTGACAGCGAGACTGGGGTCGAACTTCGTCATCACATTGAAAACGACATCGTAAAGCGTGATGACGTTTTCAATCGGCGGCGCAAAGTCCGGCGGTGCGACAATCACCCAGGCTGAATCGGCGGCGAAGGTTTCACTGCTGCCGTTTAGTTTGATCGTCGCCTGAATCGAGCCGTCCGAGGTGTCATCGCACCAGCCGTCGTTGTCGGCGAAATTGCCCAGCTTGCCGCCGGACAACGATTGCGATTTTCCGTGGCCGCCAAGCACGATCAACCGCCCGGCTGCGTCGGTGAGCAAATCGCCCAACTTAACATCAACGGTTTTCATAAACTTGCCGCCGAGCCTTTTCAGCACTTGATTGACGCCGCTGA
>JAYSTY010000262.1:0-7487 GCA_043719385.1 Blastocatellia bacterium
ATGGTGACAACGCGCTGCATCTTGAGGTAAATTGCGATCACTTCAGCTATTTCGAGAAAGATCAAAATGACACCAAATCTCAAAAGGGCATCTTTGACCAAGTTGTCAGTTTCCTGCGAGGCGTTGACAAAGCGCCTGGTGCCGGCAAAACTTTAACAAAACGCTCGATGCCAGTAACCAGCAAAACTTTAGCAAAACGCCCAAGAAGAAGTAAAATTAAAGACCTGCTTGATTGAAGATTATGAATACTAAACCACAGTTTGCAATTTGTATTAAAAACGAAGACTACCCCGCTTCGTTGCCGCTCTGGAAAGTTTATCGAGTCCTGCCGGATGACAAGGGAACGCGGCATAATATGATTCGAGTGATTGACGAATCGGGCGAAGATTATCTTTTTTCTGCGAGCTACTTTGTTCCCGTAGCGTTGCCGCAAGCGGCGGAAACTGCGCTGCTGGCAGCGGCTTGAAAATGATCAGCCGCTGCCCAACTCTTTTCTTACGCTCGCGTCATACTCCGATATTTAATCCGATGCGGTTGATCGGCATCCTTCCCTAATCTTGTTTTCCGATCCGCTTCATAATCGGAATAATTTCCCTCAAACCACACGACCTTGCTGTCGCCTTCAAAGGCTAAAATGTGCGTCGCGATGCGGTCTAAGAACCAGCGATCATGGCTGATGACGACGGCGCATCCGGCGAAGTTTTCTAACGCCTCCTCAAGTGCGCGGAGCGTGTTCACATCTAAATCATTGGTCGGTTCGTCGAGCAGTAAAACGTTCGCGCCTTCTTTTAAAATCTTCGCCAGATGAACGCGGTTGCGCTCTCCGCCGGAAAGCATCGTGACTTTCTTTTGTTGGTCTGTGCCGGAGAAATTAAATCTTGCGACGTATGCCCGCGAATTCACTTCACGATTACCGAGCTTGACCAGATCAAGTCCGTCGGCGATTTCTTCCCAAATGGTTTTGTTCGGATCAAGCGGACGGGATTGATCTACGAACGCGAGCTTCGCTGTTTCGCCAATTCTGAACGTACCTTTATCGGCGGTTTCCTGTCCCGAAATCATTTTAAAAAGCGTAGTTTTTCCGGCTCCGTTTGGGCCAATAATTCCTACAATTCCATTGGGCGGCAGCTTGAACGTTAATCCTTCGTACAACAAATTATCGCCGTAGGCTTTGCTGACATCGTTGGCTTCGATCACGATGTTGCCGAGGCGCGGGCCAGCCGGAATATAAATTTCCAGGTCTTCGACACGCTTGCTACTTTCCTCCGCCAGCATTTGTTCGTAGTTGTTCAGACGCGCTTTACCCTTTGCCTGACGACCTTTCGGCGACATGCGAATCCATTCCAGTTCGCGCTGCAATGTCTTCTGACGATCAGATTCGGATTTTTCTTCAAGCTGTAAACGATTCTTTTTCTGCTCCAGCCACGAAGAATAATTTCCCTCCCACGGAATGCCTTTGCCGCGATCCAGTTCGAGAATCCACCCGGCTACATTGTCGAGAAAGTAGCGGTCATGCGTGACGGCGATGACTGTGCCAGGATATTTTTGCAGATGAAGTTCCAGCCATCCGACCGATTCCGCATCAAGGTGATTCGTCGGTTCGTCGAGCAATAAAATGTCAGGCGATTTCAGCAACAAACGGCACAACGCAACGCGGCGTTTTTCTCCACCAGACAAAATTTTGATCGAAGTATCAGACAGCGGACAGCGCAACGCCTCCATCGCCATGTCCAGCCGTGAGTCCAAATCCCACGCGTTCGCCGCATCAATTTTTTCCTGGACTTCGCCTTGTTTTTCGATGAGTTTTTCCATCTCATCGCCGTCCATCGGTTCGCCAAATTTTTCGTTGATGGCTTCGTATTCTTTCAACAGGTCTACGGTTTCCTGCACGCCTTCCTCGACAATCTGCCGGACGGTTTTTGTTTCGTCGAGTTGCGGCTCCTGTTCGAGGTAGCCAATTGTATGACCGGGCGAGAGTACCGTTTCACCGAGAAAATCTTTGTCTACGCCGGCCAGAATGCGCAACAGCGAAGATTTGCCGGAGCCGTTCAAGCCGAGGACGCCAATTTTTGCGCCGTAAAAATAGGAAAGGTAAATGTCTTTGAGAACAGGTTTCTTATCGTAAAACTTGCTGACACCGACCATGGAATAAATGACTTTGTTGGGTATGTCTTTGCTCATAGAATAGTCTCCGAAAATAATTGCAATTGAAAGAATCGGGGATGATACCATTTACCGCGTAAATTCACGAATTGACACAAAAGGATTTTTACCGTTTTAGCTATGACTTGCCACGCCACTTTAGGGCGTGGTCACAAGCAAATAACAAACAAAGGCTTGAGCCAAATATCTGCGAATGAATACTCAGTCCTTGTTGCTTTAGCTAAAGCGCATCGGAAAGAAATTTTATAGTTTGGCTAAGCCTTGCTTAAATAATTTTACATTCCACGCGTTAAAGCGGCGTGGCAACTCATCAAAACGGTAAGGCAATTTATCCCTGGTGGGAATACATAAAATCACTTTCTTTCAATTGCCCAAATAACGAATATGACTGAACCTTATTACCTCGGAGTTGATTTAGGCGGCACGCAATTACGAATGGCGGCAGTAACAAGTGCGGGCAAATTAGCTTCGTCCATGTTTTCTGTTGCGACGGGCAAAGAATTTTCGCCAGAAAATTTACGGGAAAATTTACAGGCGCTGGCTGGCAAAGTCCGCACAGAAATTGGCGAACATTCGATTATTACAATTGGCATGGGAATTACGGGGCAGGTATTTGAAACTCACATGTGCAACTCGGATTTTTTGCCGCTGCTGAACGGTGTGAATTTAATTGCGCTTGTTACCGAAGCATTAAATCTACCCGTAAAAATCGAAAATGATGCGCGTTGTTTTGTTCTGGCCGAAGCGCGATTTGGTGCGGGGCGCGGCTTGCAAAATGTGGTCGGCATCACGCTCGGCACAGGCGTCGGCGGTGGCGTCATCGTGCACGGAAAAATTGTGCATGGTGCAAATCGTTATGCCGGCGAGGTCTGGAGCATTCCGTTGCGCGGAAAATGGATGGAACATTTTGTTTCCGGCTCCGGCATCGTACAGACATACAAAGAATGCGGCGGGGAAGTTACAGAAATTGACGCCGCAAAAATTGCCGAGCTTGCCCGCAACGGCGATGCAATTGCCCGCAAAACTTATGATGCCTTTGCCGCAGATTTATGGGCGCTCTGTGAAACGATTCGTTCGCTGCTCGACCCTGACGTAGTCGTGATTGGCGGTTCGATTGCGAACGCTCGTGATGTATTCGGCGAATATTTGCAGCAACGATTAAATGAAAACGGGCCAAACATTGCGTGGGCTGAATTGGGGGATGCAGCTGGTGTGATTGGGGCGGCATCATTAAACATTCCTGATTCAGCACGAACAGAGATAATGATTGCAATTACCGCTGAATTCCGGCAGATTTGTAACGAGATCATCAAAGAAAATAAAGATGAACAAGAATGGGCTGAAATTGAAGCTTGCGATTGGTTTCAGACTCCATCATATTGCGGGGGCTTTGATGAGTCTGAAATGGCGTTTACGTTTAGTCACTATGACGAGAATAAAAAAGAATATTGGTTCCAATTGACATTAGCAGAAATAAAGGAAATTCTGGCTGGGAAGAAAAAAGAATTAAAGATGAGACTTCCTGATTAATCCTCGTTTTACTTCGTCTCAGCAGAATTTCCAAACCACGAATCCCAATACATTTTCGCCCCCATTTTGACGAGCTTCCACGCCTTGTCCCATTGAATATTGCTGTTCTCGCCGTAGATGATTTTCTTTAGTAATTGATCGCGGAAATAGCGGCCTTCGCGTTTGAGCATGAATTCTTTGGCGAAGGGCTTGGCGACATCAAAGAAGCTGAAATTCGGGTCCATCGCTACGCCGATTCCTTCCAGCGTCATCAGCGCACGGATGATATAAGTGAAATTCGGGGGCAGGCTGAAAGGATATTTGTACATCACTTCTGCCATTTCGTAGGTCAGTTCTTTAAAGCGAATTTCACCCAGTTTCAGGTTGAAATAATTTTTGAAAAGGTCGGCAATGACGGGCCTAATTTCCTCCAAGCTGATGGTTTTAGGCAGAAAATTCAGGTTGATTAAATCCTGCACCAGACCGTTCACATCTTTTTCGACGAGATGGAAAAACGCATCAATCATTTTGGTTTGCAAATCCATCGAGATGCGACCAACCATGCCGAAATCAAAAAAAGCCAGGCGACCATCGGGCATCACACGCAGGTTGCCGGGATGCGGATCGGCATGAAAGAAACCGTCTTCGAGCAATTGCTTGAGGTAGGTTTTGGAAATTCGTTTGATGATTTCTGACGGTTCGATCCCGCGTGCACGCAATTCTTCAAGCTCCAAAACTTTGTTGCCATTGATGAATTCCATCGTCAGCACACGCGAAGTCGAATGTGACCAGTAAATCGTCGGCACGTAAACATCTGTCCATTTGCGAAAATTATAGCGGAATGTTTCGGCGTAATGGCCTTCTTTGGCGTAATCCAGTTCGTCAAAAGTTGTCGCGGCAAATTCGCCAATCGTGCCTTCCCAATCCATCCCACGCGACATGCTGGGATAACGTTTCATGAAATTCGCAATGCTGCGCAGAACGGCTAAATCATAATTTATTTTGTCCGCCAGATGTGGGCGCTGCACTTTGATGGCGACTTCCTGACCGGAATGTAAATGACCGCGATAGACCTGCCCCAGGGAAGCGGCGGCAATTGGTTCGGCTTCAATGCTCGCAAATAAATCCGGCAGCGAATGTCCCAGTTCGCGCACAATAATTTCCATCGCCTGTTCGTTGGGAAAGCGCGGGACGTTGTCCTGAAGCTTGCTCAATTCTTTGATGTACGCCAGGGGCAACAGATCAGCACGCGTGGCGACAGCCTGCCCGATTTTGATAAAGGTTGGGCCGAGCCTGAGCAATTGGCGATGCAGCCATTCGGCTTGCCACTGCAAATGTTTTTCTTCGCCCTCGTCTTTTTTGCCGATAAACCAGCCGCGATGGTAAATGTAAACGAAAACGTGATAGAGCGCGAAGGTGTAAATGATATGCAACGCACGCAAATATCCGGCCAAGCCGTGACCGCTGATGACATCGTTGGGATTGTATTGCGCGGGTGGTTCGCTGTTCGGGACGATAATTTGAGTTGGTTCACTGACCGGAACTAAATCAATAATTTCACCATTCACGGATTCTGGAAGCTGACGAACTTCGTATTGTGCCATTGCCATAATTTGATCTCGATACGACAGCAGAAACAAAAAATGTTAGCGGGTTAATGCGCCGGTTAGTTACGCGTGGTTGCAAACACGTCTTCGATTTGTGTGGCATCCAGGACGCGCAAAATTGCCGCTTCTATTTCGGTGCGGCTGAGCTTGTTAAGTTGCAGTTCGATGGGGTCAGTGATTGCACCGAACCGATGTTCGATCAAACGACGCAGGGCGAGAGTTTCTCCTCGTTCAATGCCTCGTTCAATGCCTCGTTCAATGCCTTGCTCGACACCATCTTCAATTCCTGCGGTGTAAGCTTCCTGAAAAAATTTATTGTCACGTATATCAAGTGAAATGCCCATTTTGATTGCCTCCTCACGGACTATGTTTTCTGCGCTCCTGATGCCAGACAGAATCATCAGGCGCTCAAACCAATTCTGTTTTTGCTTATCTGGCAAAGCGCCAAATTTTTGCGAGATGCGATGAATAACATCGGCGTCAACTTTCTCGCCACACAAAATCGCCAGTGTATTATCCGCCAGTGCCTCACTTGCCAAAAACGTCTGACTGTTCAGCGAACGAATATCCAGCAGATTATATCTGAACTGCAAAGATTCCAGCATTAAAGAATTGCTCATTTTCAAAGGCGACTCGCCAAAATAAATCACGTACTGTAGCGGCGGTTGCTGATAAAGACGATGAATGAGCAAATAATACTCAAGTTCGCGCCAGACCATATTTGTTTCATTGCTGCCCTGCAATTCAAGATGAAACAACGCGCCGTTATCCAGTCGGGCTAAAAAATCCGGCTTCCGCATTTGCACACTGGGTAATTCGACAGTCAGATATTCCTTAACTGATTGCCCGACTAACTCCTGCCATAACTGCGGCGTACCGTCCTGCAATAGTTCCTTAAGTGTTGTGTCATATCTCATCCCGTTCGCCCTCTCTCACCCGCTATACGCTTCAAACAAAAGTAAAGTTGCGTTGTGCCACCGTCGTGGCAAAATATCTGACCGCTGTATCTCGATCACGCGCAATTTGTGTTTTCAATTCGTCCAGCCCGGCAAATTTCTTTTCGCCGCGCAGGCGATGCAAAAATCGAATGCGAATCGTTTGTCCATAAAGATTTTCATCAAACGCAATCACATGCGACTCGACCTTTGATTCAGTATCCAGCCCAACCGTTGGACGCTTGCCGATATTTGTGACGCTGCGATGCCAGACGCCATCAATTAACGTTAGCGTGACGTAAACGCCGTCCGCTGGCAACACGCGATTTTGCACTTCAATATTTGCGGTCGGGAAAGAAAGCTGATGTCCCAGCTTGCGTCCTTCCACGACTATGCCCTCGATACCGTAAGGACGCCCAAGCATTTTGCGCGCCAAATTCACGCGTCCAAAATTGAGCAGGCGGCGAATCATCGTGGAACTGATGCGATGATGATGGAGCCGGATTTCAGGTACCTCCGCCGCGAAAAACTTAAGTTTTTCGGCTTCAGTTTTGAGCAACTCAATATTGCCGCGCCGATCTTTGCCAAATGAAAACCCCTTGCCTAAATGGACTTCGCGTGCATCCAGGGCTTGATACATAAAACGGGCAATGAAATCTTCGGCTGAAAGCTCGGATAATTCTCTGGTGAACGGCATGACGACGACCTGTTGCATGCCGAGCAATTTCAAGCCCTCAATTTTTTGCGCGAAGGTTTGCAGGAGCGGCGGAGCGGTTTCCGGTTTCAAAACCTGGCGCGGATGCGGGTCAAAAGTAATCAGCGTCGGCGTTGCGCCAATCAACAGGGCGCGTTCGACAACGGTTCTGACAATCGCCTGATGGCCCAGATGCAAACCATCAAAAATTCCAATCGTCAAAACCGTTGGGCGAAGAATTTCGGGGTGAGTGATGTCGTGAAAAATATTCATTGGGTCGGTGGTCGGTGGTCGGTTGCCGATGGTCGGTTGCCGAAAAACAACTGACAACTGACAACTAACAACCGGCTACAATTCAATTTCCAATTCATCATAAGCCAGTTCGACATTTGGCGGTAAGTTCCGGCTGGCTTCCGAATGTTTGATGTCGTGACTCATGTGCGTGAGCAGCGTGCGGCGCGGTTGTACCTGAGCGATGTAGGCGAGCGATTGCTCAAGGTGCAAATGCGTTGGGTGTGGTTTGAAGCGCAGGGCATCAAGGATTAGCAAATCCAACCCTTTTAACTGCTCCAGCGATTG
>JAYSTY010000263.1:0-7486 GCA_043719385.1 Blastocatellia bacterium
GCAGCAAGCTGCGCGTTGACTTCGTCGGTCTGCTCGGCGGGTGCAATGTAATACTCCATCTTGGCGCGGAGCAGGGAAGCGGGATACGTTTGCAACCACATGCGCCCGATAGAATTCTGCACCAGATATTTAACGATCCAGTTGGGCGTGAACAGTTGCGTCGCGGCGGGAATGTCTTCGCTTTTGACGACCTTACCGATGACTTCGTCCTTTTTCTCGGAGATGTAAAACTGATAGAGCCAGCCGATGATTTCAACCTGTTGCCAGTCGCTTTCGTCAATCTCGTTGACCAGCTTGCGTATCAGCGAATCGGAATGCAGCAAATTGTCGGGCAGGAGCAATTCCGTCTCGTCGTCTACGCGCTCGAACAGGAAGGGCATCGCCGCACTGAGCGCGTTGCATTGCGCGACGAGCAGCAGGCGATACAACTCGGCTTCTTTGGTGCCGTCGAGTTTGAGTTCAATCACCTGATCACGGTTGAGACCCGGCAAGGCGATGTGTTCGGCGTGCAGTAGAATTTCAGGAGATTGAACCACGGATTTCACGGAGGACACTGATGGTTTCAAGGTATCCGTGTTATTCGTGTAATCCGTGGTTACAGAAAGTACGCGGTAGCCGTGATCCAGATAGCCGTGCAATTCCATAAACCGAATCGCCACGAACCGATTGAACCAGGTGTAGGCAATGGCTTCCATCGTTTGCGCAAAGCCGTACTGCTGGATGCGTTGGGTCAACTTATCGCGTTTTTCCAGGATGGAACGCGGAAACGGCTTGCCACCGATGATGGCAACATCGCCCTGTTCAGCGGTGACGACTTCAGTGTTTTTTGCAGTGAGACCGTAGAAAGCGGCGCGGTCAGTGATCGCCTGCATAAATTCACGACGAGCGAGCGGAGCATAATTTTTTAGTTTGGTGCGATTCATAAAGAAGGCGTCCGACAAGCTGGCAGCTTATCAAACATTTTCAGACAGGAGGCGTTCAAGATCACGCGAGGTGTGCAAGATACGAATGATGTCAACGGCATCATCAAATACCAAATAAAAAATCAGAAACTTCTCAAAGCCTTTGATGGGCCATCGGCGCAGACCAAAAAGGGTGGGATGATGAATGGTATACGCCACACCGATATATGGCATTTGGCTCAGACGTTCGGCGGCCTGTTCAAAAGCATCCAGAAATCGGTCAGCCAGGTCAGGATCATCCTGCGCCAGATAAAATGCGTGATCGGCCAAGTCTGCCAACGCAACCTCACGGCGAAAGATGTTCATGCAGCTTTTTTCTTTCGTTCCACAATGCGTTGTTTGACGACCTTGCGGACTTCGTCCAGATCAGCTTTGGTCAATAGTTTGGCAGGACCGGAATGTAAGCCCTCCAACAGCAATTTTTCCAGCCGCTGTTCCGCTTTCTGTTTCTGATCGGCGCGTACCAGCTCGCGGAAATATTCGCTCACAGTGCTGTAACTACCATCGCGAACACTCGTCTCGACGAATTCGCGCAAGGGGTCAGGTAAAGAAATATTCATCGTTGCCATAGACACATTCTCCTTACGGTCAGGATAACAATTTTGGCAAAATTTGCCAAACAGTTAATAGCTCAGGTGTTGTAGGTTAGTGCGATTCATCAAGAAAACTTTGACAGTCTCAGGATAAACACGAATAATTCAGTGTATGGGATTACCTGCACAACAAAAAAAATATTCTGTCACTGAATACCTTGAACTGGAACGCGCTTCTGAAGAAAGATACGAATACCTTGACGGCGACATTTTGTTGATGGCTGGTGAAAGCCGTGAACATGCCGACATCAGCAGCAATGTATTGCGCGAAATTGGCAACCAACTCAAGGGAACGAATTGCCGTGCGTGGACAAAAGACATGAAAGTTCGCAGCGGTTCCACTCCGGGAAGTGTGGCAACGACGAAAGGGTTGTATTCGCATCCTGACATTGTGGTGGTGTGCGGCGAACCGGAATTTTACGATGAATATACAGATGTCCTCATCAATCCCAAATTAATTGTCGAGGTGTTATCCCCTTCCACTGAAGCTTTTGATCGTGGCGTTAAATTCTGGCGCTATCGCAGTTGGAATCCAACGCTGACCGATTACCTGGTCATTGCGCAGAACGAAACTTTCATTGAGCATTTTGTCCGACAAGCCGATGACAGTTGGGCGATTGCGGCAACTTATAGCCACCTGGATCAAAACCTCATGATTGCATCATTAGGCATCAACCTTCCCGTGCGCGAGATTTATGATCGCGTCGTTTTTAACGACTAACGAATCTCAATCCGCTCCTTGTTTTCGATAGCTGTTTCCAGTTCCTGCCGTAACTTCTCAATAAATACTTCGACCTCTTCCTTCGTTTCGAGATAAGCAGCGTTCACCAATTTTGCCGGCTGAATGACGCGCCTTTGTTTGACAGCGGATGGCGGATCAGCCACTTCGATGGGGCGGACAGCTTGTTCCAGTTTTTGTACGGCAGCATCGTGTAATTTCAATGCTTCGGTTTCACCCTGAGAAATATGCGCGAGGCTTTCTTCCGTTTCGATCCGGCGGCGCAGGAGTTGTAAGGGCTGTAAATATTCGCCCTGTGAACCTGAGTCCATCTGCGCTGCGTTAAGGTCATTGGTCAGATTGGCGAGGTAGGCGTCTATCTTTTGTCTGCCCTGCTCGCGTTGTTCATTGATGAGCGTCGTATTGATGCCGCCAACCGTCATCATCAGATTGTCAGCTTCACGAATCAGGCTGTAGGGACTGACCGCCGTCAGGATTTCCTGCATGCGGAGCAACGCGGATTGCGCCCGAACGTCGCGTTCCAGTTCCATTCGGTTCAACTGGAATTTGTCGAAAGTTTTGCGCAACTTCTCCCAGGTCGGTTTTTGAGATTCATAAAAATTCTGGAGGTCATGAAAGTCATCCGATAAATTCAGCAGCTCATTTTTGCAACTGTTGAAATGCGCCATGAATTTATAGCTGTCATCAAAATCAAGCGGCTTTCTGATGAGCGCCAGACCTGCGTCAATTTGCGCTTTGCCGGGATAATCGCCCGTGTCCGCCAGTGGTTTGAATCTATCCAGGGCCAATTTCCAAAGCGTGAATTTTTCCTTGAGGAAACCGAATAATCCGTCTTCGCTTTCCGGCCCCATTTCGTGAAATAAATCTTTGCCCAGCGTCCGAGCCTGCTGAATGGCCTGTGGATCGGAAGCCTGTTTTTTGAGCACAATAATTTTGCGGCGCTTGGCAGGTGTCGTGATCGCCGCAAAAATTTTGTCGAGCGGGATTAATCCGCCGTCCATCATCAAACTGATTTCGCCCAGCACCAGTAACCGCGCCAGCAAAATTAAGACTTCGTTATCAGGCCAGCCAAAGGGACGCAGGGCATAACGTTTTTCCAGCAGATCGTGCAGAACAATCTGCCGATTCGCATTGACGCCAAGCTGAATATATTGCCGCACGTCATCCAACGCATCTTGGTTGGCGGTCGGCAATTCCAGCCCCAGCGTTTGTTGGGCAATATCGTTGCTGCGCAAAATCGCCTGAATTTCTTTTTCCGCGTTAGGATTGAGGTATTTCAAATACCCCATTTTGGTGAAGCTGTTTTGGACAAGATATTCGAGCGCTTCGTTGAGCGCGTCAATCGCCGCACTGGATTTTAATTTCAACGGTTGCCCGACAACAAAAATATCAGCGGCGGTCAGCAAATCCGTCAATAAAGTAATGAGCCTGCCACGCCTGCTGTGATTGTCGGCGGCAATATTCGAGCGAATTTTTCTGGTTGATTCAGGCAGGTTGCCGCTATCAGAACGAAGATATTTTTCCGTCTGCAAATATGTGTGCAATTCACGCCCAGGATTGGCATCGTTGCCAAGTCGAATGATGACCAGTCCGCCTTCGGCTGAACTGTCCAGCACACAGCGACTATTATCAAACGAATCGTATTCATCATTGAGCGGCGAGATCAGAGTAATCACTAATGCGCCGTCGGTGCGCGATCCAATCAAATAAGAATCACACAAACGATTAAACGAAAAATCCATTTTATTGAGCGGAAAGCGATACTTGCGCTGTTCTTTCAGGATGTCATCGAAAATTAATTTACCCAGTTCTTTGGAATCTGCGCCGTCAGAAATATTGATATTTTTGATCTCGCGGTTAATGTCGCGCTCTTCGTTGGTTAAAAACGCATACAAATCACCATTGCGACTGATGAGCGTTTCCTTTTCCAGCCGCTGC
Source organism: Blastocatellia bacterium (assembly GCA_043719385.1). Lineage (GTDB taxonomy): Bacteria > Acidobacteriota > Blastocatellia > RBC074 > RBC074 > JAFDVL01. Next base: position 4,233 of record JAYSTY010000263.1, read on the forward strand.
AAACTGGCTTCGATTTTTCGGCGCAATGCCAGCCGATCTCCGTCAATTTCATCCAGACACAACGTCACCAGATTCTCAACATTCGCTTTCATTTCCTCAACGTAACGAATCAGGAATAACACTCGGAGCAAATTATTATCGAATGGTTGTTCGAGGCTTGGATTGCTGCCCGCCTGATCAATCGTCAATTTGACGGCAGTATCCAGAAAATTTTCGATGGAAGGATAAAAGCAATAGAGCGGAACCAGTACGCCGACATCTTTATCGGCAATAGAAAGCGCCGCCGATTGAAAGGCATCCAGCAAAGACCGCTCTCCACGGGCGAGATGCATGCCAGTGGCTCCGGCGCTACGAATCGCTTCAAAAATCTTCTGCACCAACTGAAACTGGTACGGAGCAAAAGGATAGTTTTTGGCGAAATCCCCGGCGTCCTTATACGGTCTGAACGTCATCCCGCAATTGATAAACGTCAATTGATTTTTCAGGATGTCGCCCTGTTGCTGAAAGAGCGCGGTTAATTCATCCTGCGCTGCAAAATTCTTGGCCAGCAAACGAGCCTGAATCACTTCATCAACATTCGTACTGGAAAGCGAGAGCCGCGTTTTGAAGCGTCCCTGAATTTTGGAAAAATCATTCGCCTTACTTTTTGGCATTTCACCCAGCACTGCATCAATGTCTTCCTGCGAAGTGACAACCACCCAGGCGCGTCCCTGACAGACAGTACCAAGCTCTTCTGTAATGGTTTGCAGGCTGAGCATCAAATGCGAATCATTGCCAATGAACTGACCGATTTCATCTACCAGAAAAATGAGGCGCTGATCCTTCCCTTTTTTATCGAGATATTCCCTGACCCACTTGCAGAAGTTTTCGACGGTGAGTGCAAAACTGCTGTCGTCGCCGTCTACCCATTTTCCAGCGGATTCAGGACTTAAATTCAGCGCTTCGACCAGAGCCTGAACGACTTCATCACGATTGAATTGATAAACGTCGCGCTCGGCTTCCCACGTCTTCCCGCTGGCAGTGTGGAAGACCTGTTTGAATTGCGCATATTTCCCCTTGCTTTCAAGGTAGCGTTCCAGATGCGCCAGATGCGGATGATCGCCGCTGTAGCCCTGCATTTCATTCAGCACTTTCAGGAAAACACCCAAAATCGCGTCGCGCTCGTGCCGCTGATCCGCTTTGCTGTCAATGTTGAAGAGAATGACATCCGTGTTGGAGGCAACAGCGCGTTTGATGTCACCAAAAAGCATGGCGTCTTTGATTTTGCTCGCAAAAAATTCCACCGCCTGCCTGCTCTGTCCGTCGTTCGTGTGCGTCGTATTGCGCAGAAGATAAGAAAGCACTTTAATAAAATGCGATTTTCCTGAACCAAAAAAACCTGAGACCCAGATGCCGACTTTGCCCGCCGCTTCAGCATCACGACTGAGCGCTTCTCCATAAATAGAAAAAAACGTGCGCAAATGTTTATCGAGTTCGGTGGTAACGACGAATTCGTCCAGTTCCTGCCACACCGAGGCCTGATCCAGTTGGTCGGCTTTCACGACACCATTGATAGTCCGGCTGATATTTCGCTCAAAGAGGTTTTGAATCTTCATAGGCTAAGGGTTTAATTACGGGACTAATTTGAAGGCGCGGTAATAATTGTTATTTTTAAGTTTTCCGAACAGACGCAACGATTGACCATCATAGTGACCGGGGTAAAACATCACGAGCGGTTTTTGCCCCAGCAATGCATGTAAATTGCTGAGCAGTGCATGTGTGCGCAAAAGCGGCCAGGCGCTGCCAATCCCGGAAATCAAAATAAGGTCGTGCGTTTCCGGCTCGGCGGCTTGCGCCACTAAAGGAGCCAATTTATTTTCGTGGAGCGGCGCCGACAAAGCTTTCCGTAACGCTTCATCGCCTTTCTCCTGCTGCATTTTCAAGGCTTTTTCGAGTAAGTTGCGGCTCGCCAAATATTCCAGCACAAAATCAAACAGGTTGATGTGTTTTACTTTAAGGTCAGGCTTTTCTTTGGCGATGTGCTCCAAAAGTGAAGAAACATGATCGCGCACCTGCAATTCGTTTTCGGGCGGATATTCAAAAATATAAAAGCCAATCTCGTTGCCAATCCCACGACCAGTAAGAAAGTCATCTGAGGTAATGCGAGGCAATATCTTATTCAATCGCTCTATTAACAAACTGGTCACACTCCTACTTGTATACAGCGTAAAACGTAATCTTCCTGATGTTCCTGGCAATAGTACAGAACCTGCGGGGCAAGAAAGACGGTCTGGAGTTTCAGTGTTCTGGTACTTTCAATATACCCTACTTGCGCAAGAATTTGGAAGACTGAAGACCGTAGCCGGTCTTTCGTTGCGGGGGTCCATTCCGGCATCTCCGGGTCACGCCCTCGGCATTCGAGCAAATATTCTTCCCAAAGTTTGTTTGATAACGTTTGATTAAAAACCCGCAATTGCTCGCGCACGACCAGGTCAAGAAAGTCTCCCAACACCTTGCTGTGCTTGAGCGCCGCCACAAAAACAGCGTGCGTGGCAACGACTTGATCGCTGTCGCGGACCAGTTTCCATAAATCCGCTCCCATTGTTTCCAGCCGCCCACGAATCAAATGGGTCAACCGGGTGGCTGTCGCGGGGTTATGCGTTTGCAGGACATTATCGCTGAGAATTGCCTGCCTCCATTCCGCATCACTCAGATTGCGAAGTAACAAATCTGCCACAATGCGGCTTTCGGGTAGTTTTAGTGCGCCTGCGGTAAGGTCGGCTTTATATCGTGGTTCCGCCATGCGGGTTACTATTGCTGGTTTCATCGAAGTTAAGAAATTGTTACTCTTGTAAACGCAAAGAATAAGGTTTGAGATAAAAGAATACAATTCCAGCTTAGGCCTAAAGGGCGGTTTTCTGAATTGCTCGATTGCGGGATTGTCAGCGGGGGCGCTACCCCCCTTCGTTTTACTCCTGCCTCCCTTTCACGGCCTGGCATTTTGGAGAGTCTGATACTTCTCCGTCTGCTTATTCTTCGTGATGTTGATGTTCCGGCGCGGCCTTTGGTCGTGCTGTCTGACCAGCCTTGATGCGTGCCATAATTTCGGTGTACTTGTCTTCCAGCAGCACTCTGACCAATGTCATCATTCCCATCATTGAAGCTGTCCAGCCTGGTGCAAGTCCCCACGTTTCAGGTTTCGCTACTTCATCATCCATTGCCATCATCATGTCCTGCGGATAACCGGGAACTTTCTTTCGATCTGCTTCTGACAG
>JAYSTY010000264.1:0-3081 GCA_043719385.1 Blastocatellia bacterium
CTGACAACGCAGCAATGATTGCGGCGGCGGGTTACCCGAAATTGTTACGGGGTGAAAATGCGGGTTTGGAAATGAGCGCAGATTTAAGTTTGCGCGTCCAAAATGTAGATGTCGAAACCGTCGTCTGGAAAAAGAAACCGCGTTATCGTTTGTGAGTTGTCAGGTCGTTATTTTTGCAATTTTGCCAACTCTGCTCTTAATCGCACAATTTCGGCTGCGGCTTTTTTTCGTGCTTCAATCTCCGCGTCCAGCTTTTTTTCCATCTCTGCCGGAGTTGGTAAAAATTCTTCTGTGGTTGGATCAAACAAGCGCAGTGTCTCACCCGTATCAACCAGATCAAGCCCTAAAACATTGCTCCTGACGCGACCTTTGCGAATTTTCAGCGAATGAAATTGTTCGCCTTTCAGTTGCCAGCCAACCAGCGGTTCGGGCAAATAATCATATTCGGGGTCAAAGATAAAATATTCCTGGACGCCAAGTTTTTCGTACAAACGCAATTTGTTAAAGATGTCCTCGCGCCAGGTTTTGCGTGAAGATAGTTCGATGACGAGACTCGGCGATTGCTCTTCTTCCCAAAGTTTGTAGACGCGGCGATTGCCTTTTGGAACACCCTTGATCACAAAAACATCCGGGGCTACTCGTTTGTGGGTATCGCCTTTGACATAATAAATAAACAGATTGGCTGAGACATAAACATTGGGGTCAGTTGCATAAAATCTGTCCAACGTATCACGCAAATCCGCCATCAGCCTGATATGTAAATCAGTTTCAGCCATCGGTTCACCGTCGCTTTCAGGGTAATATATTTCCGGTACAGGCGCAGATTTTAGTAAACTCATAATTCACCTCTTGCAAAGAGAAATTACCACATCGGTTCCGCAAATAGAAAGACGCGAACTGTTATCTGTCAACAAGTTCGCGTCGGATTTTACCTGTTCGAAATTTTAGTTAGCGGTTGCGTTCGTCTCTATCAATCATGCCGTCACGAATCGAAATTACCCGATGGGCATGCGCCGCAATCTCCGGCTCGTGTGTCACCAGAATAATTGTGTTGCCCTTTTCATGCAGGTGTTCGAGCAACTGCATGATTTCGACTGATGTTTTGGAATCCAGGTTACCGGTCGGTTCATCAGCCAGGATAATTGACGGATTGTTGACGAGGGCACGAGCAATGGCGACACGCTGCCGCTGACCGCCAGAGAGTTCATTTGGTTTGTGGGTCATCCGATGACCAAGCTCGACCGATTCAAGCGCTTTCTGTGCCATCTCAAGTCGTTTGGCTGAGGGCGTGCCGTTATAAATCAGCGGCAATTCAACGTTATGCAAGGCAGTGGCGCGGGGCAGCAAATTAAAGGTCTGAAAGACGAAGCCGATTTCTTTGTTGCGGATGTGCGCCAGTTCGTCGTCATCCATCTCTGAAACCAGTTTGCCGTTGAGCCAGTATTGCCCCTGACTGGGTGTGTCCAGGCAGCCAATCATATTCATCAGCGTGGATTTGCCGGAACCTGACGGGCCGATGATGGCAACATAATCACCGCGCTTCAGCTCGAATGAAACGCCCCGCAACGCGTGAATTTCTTCGTCGCCCATCACGTAAGTTTTCCACAAATCAACAGTGCGAATGAGGACTTCGGGCTGTGCGCCATTCGTTGCAGAGCGAACTTGTAAAGTAGGATTAACCTGGGTATCAGTCAGCATAAATTTAGTGGCTGGTGGTCGGTTGCTGGTGGTTAGTGGGGAAAAAAATCCCACTCCTAACCACTGCTACCAACTACTATTTTTTTTCATCGCCGCCGGGCTTTTTATTTTTGTCTTCAATCTTGATAACAGTATTGTTTTTGAGGGCGCGAAGCTGGCGATATGGCCCGGTAATTAATTCTTCGCTGCCGGTCAAGCCAGACTTGATCTCAATATCATTTTCACCTGTGATGCCGGTTTCGACCTGCGCGAAGACAGCTTTTTTGTCTTTGACCAGGAAGACGCCCTTGACAGTTTTTTTCTTGTCACCAGGCGCGGGGCTGGTGGTGGGCGAAGGCGTCGGAGTGGGCTTCGCTTCTTTGCCCGCTTTGCCTTCACTATCAAGTTGTACCGGATCGCGTTCGACCAGCGCCTGCAAGGGAATGGCGATGATGTTTTCTCGCTTGTCCGTATAAACCGTCGCGGTTGCCGACATTCCGGGTCGCAGCCGATCCCTGACTTCATCGTTCAGGTTGATCAGCTTTACCACAACCTTGAATTCTTTGGCTTCCTGGGTTCCGGTCGTCGCGGTTTGCGAAATATTTTGCCCGGATTTGGTCACGGCTGAAGCGGCTTTTTCGACGACTTCGCCTTCGATTTCTTTTTCACCCAGCGCATCAACTTTAACTGCCACACGTTGCCCCACCTTAACATTAGCAATATCGGTTTCATCTACTTTTACCTCGACGTTAATCGTGGACATATCGGCGATGATAACCAGCGGCGTAGACGAGAAATTCGCCAGAGCATACGTTCCAATATCAATTGGTTTGCCCGCGATGACGCCGTTGATCGAAGCATATTGCGTAGTTTTGCGGAGGAAGTCTGATTGACTACGCAGGCTCGCCTGTTGTTGCGCGACACGGGCTTGCGAGGCACGCAGGTTGGCTTTGCTTTGCTCGACCCGCAGCGTCGCTTCCTGAACCTGATTTTCAGACTGCGCCACGCGCGCTTTGGCGGCATTTACAGAGGCTGTCGCCGAGTCATACCGCGCTTTGGAATTATCATAAACGGACTTGGAAGAAATTCCTGACTCTACCAATTCGGTGGTGCGTTTGAGTTCGATTTCCGCATTGGCCTGATCAACTTTGGCGCGTTCTAAATCGGCCTGCGATGAATTGAGCGAAGACCGTGCCGTGATGATGGCATTTTCCGCCACGTTGATGGTGGCATTCTGATTTTGCACATCGGCCTGCGTGGCACGTAAGGCAGCTTCAGAAACATTCACCTGTGATTCCTGCTGTGTCGGATCAACGCTCACAATCTTTTGCCCTTTTTTCACCAGATCGCCTTCTTTAACGAACACGTTGGTGACGCGCCCAGGGACTTCCGCCGTCAGGTTGA
>JAYSTY010000265.1:0-3081 GCA_043719385.1 Blastocatellia bacterium
GGCAGCGTCGGGCGGCGTTATTGGTTGGATAAAGTCGGTAGATTCGTGGCTGTCGCGGCGCAGGAAATAGAGAACGTTCATTTGCAAGTCTTAAGCCGCATGGAAAAAAATCTGGTCGCTTCGATGCTTGCAACAGGCGGATTGTCTGAATCCAACTGGTCTTATGACTGCGTGCCTCATACCGCTATCCCAGATCATTTAGCAAACCAGCACGCAGGGTTATTTTTTCTTTCGCAAGGTCTAAGCGAACATGGTTGTTCGCCCACAAAAATCGGGGAATATTGGGCTTGCGGATTGCCGGTAATTACGACGCCGAATGTCAGTGATACTGACGAAATCATTCGGCGGGAAAGAGTCGGCGTGGTGGTTGAAGCACATACGGATGAAGCCTATCGAAAAGCTTTTCACGAACTATTGGAATTATTAGCTGATCCAGAATTGTCACAAAGATGCCGCCGAGCGGCGGAAAAATACTACGCGCTTGTTCCAGCGTGTGAGCGACAGATTGGTCTGTATCAAAGCCTCGTAACGAACCCGATGCAGATCAATGCACGCCAACCTGTGGCAGAAGCGCACAATGAATAAGGCGGAAAACCTTGAGCTTATTTGCCTTGTTTGCGGCGGCGAAAAGCATCGGTTCATTGGCAGCAAAAATCATTTTGACCTTTGGAAATGCCTGCATTGCCAGACAATTTTTACTTGCGATCAGGCACAGCAAGAGGTAATGCAAGAGTTGTACGACCATTATTACGACGGCGCATATTTTGAAATTCCACTCGTCGTGAAGCAATCGCTGGAGCGACAGTTTTTGTCTTTTGCGCCCTTTCGTAACACTGGCAAGATTCTGGATCTTGGCTTTGGTGAAGGCGGACTTTTGCAAATTGCGGAACAGCAAGGTTGGCAATGTTACGGGACAGAAATTTCTCCGCGCTCGCTTGAATATGGTGGGCAACAAGGTTGGATTGTGACCGACAACGCGGAAAATGATGAGCGCTTTACGCCGCAGAGGTTTGACGTAGTGACGATGATTGAATTATTGGAGCACGTGCCAAATCCACAAGAAATTTTACAAGCGGCGGCGCATTGGTTGCGTCCGGGCGGATTGCTTTATCTGACTACGCCGAATGCGCGAAGCCTGAATCAACGATTGCTCGGTTTGGATTGGAGCGTTTTTTCTCCGCCGGAACATTTGGTGATTTGGTCTCCCAAAGGAATACAACATGCGTTGCACTCAGCGGGATTTCAGTCGTTGCGGATTCGTACTGAAGGCCTGAATCCGTATGAAATTCTGGCGCGTGTTCGTCCGCCTAAAGAAGCTGTCAATCGCAATCAGACAGGCGCGGCCTTGAATCAAACGTTCACGGCTACTTCTTCACGGCGCATGCTTAAAACGTGGATCAATCACTTGCTGTCGGTGCTGCAACTCGGTGATGGCTTGAAAGTTTATGCGACCCGCAGCCACTGAAAATATGAATGCCGCGCTTTCAATTTGTGCGTTGGTTCCTTATCCAATCAACACGACGCCGAGCCAGCGCTTTCGGATGGAGCAATGGTTGCCTGTGTTGCGGGAGCAGGGCATTGACCTGCACTTCTTGCCGTTTGCGGATGAGCGATTGATGCAATTGTTGTATCAGCCGGGCAAGCGGGCGGCAAAGGCGGCGGCAATGGCTGCGGCGATGGTGCGGCGGGTTGGAGATGTGATCGTTGCCAGCCGTTACGATGCGATTTTGATTCATCGCACGGCTTGTCTGGTGGGGCCGGCGCTGCTCGAACGCTTCTTAAAATTAAGTGGCAAGCCCGTTATCTTTGATTTTGATGATGCAATTTTTCATTTGCATACGGCGGAAGCAAATCGCAAATTTGGGTGGCTGAAATTTCCGGGTAAGACGGCCACGATTTGCCGTTTAAGTTCGCACGTGATGGTGGGCAATGCCTGGCTTGCCGAGTATGCGCGGCAATTTAATTCGCAAGTCACGATTGTTCCGAGTACGGTAGAAATTGAGCGTTTCCAACCAATCACGCGCTACGAAAATAAAGATCGTGTCATCGTCGGATGGACAGGCAGTTCGACTTCGCAAACGTATTTGGAAGCCTGTTTGCCGATGTTGTGTGCATTGACTTCGCGCTACGCGGTTGAATTGCGCATTCACTCTGACCGTCAACCAAATTTGCCGGGTGTGCCTTATGTGTGGCGCCAGTGGATGGCAGAAACTGAAGCCGAAGAGATTGGGCAGTTCGACATTGGTCTGATGCCCATGCCTGATGTTGAGTGGGCGAAAGGGAAATGCGCGATGAAAGCGTTGTTGTATATGGCGCTCGGCGTGCCTGCTGTTTGTTCGGCGATTGGCGCCAATTGCGAAGTGATTCAGCACGACGAAAATGGTTTGCTCGTGCGTACCGACGATGAATGGCTGACAAACATTGGACGGCTGGTGCAGGACGCGACGTTGCGGCAACGTTTGGGAACAGCAGGCAGGCGCACCGTCGAACAAAAATATTCCAAACAATATGCGGCTCGGCTTTTTGCCGATGTGATCCGCACGACTGTCAATGAATCGAAATTAAAGCAGGAGTTAGACCGATGGAATCCGGCGAGTTACAAAAACAGGACGCCATAGACACGCACTCACGGCAATCAGGCAAATTTGCTTCGCGCTATCAGGTAATGGCGGACGATGTGTACAGCAAATGTTTTACTTATTCCCGTCACCGCTTGAATCAATGGCTGGATCAATATTTGCCCGCGAATGGTGCGGGTTTGAAAGTATTGGATGTAGGCTGTGGCACGGGTCATTTGATGCAGCGTTTGCGCGAACGGGGCTTTGATGTTGTCGGCGTAGACGGTTCGGCAGACATGCTGGAAAAAGCGCGTGTCACCAATCCAAACGCAGAATTGCGGCAAGCGGATGTGGAGAAATTGCCGTTTGCGGATGCGAGTTTTGATCTGGCGATTTGCATTGAAGTGCTGCGGTATTTGCCTGCGAATGATCCCTGCCTGCGGGAAATGGTGCGTGTCTTGAAACCTGGCGGAGTTTGTCTGACGACTGCTGCGCCGTTGTTCAGCTTGAACGGATATTTACC
>JAYSTY010000266.1:0-18611 GCA_043719385.1 Blastocatellia bacterium
ACCAGTGGATGAGCTGACGGATTTTATCAACTATTTCATCTATCGCTTCAAGTTCCCGGATCAGCATCTTCATCCAAAGGTGGAAAAGGCTTGTCACGCACTGTCAGTGGAAGATGAGCGCCGCTCCTTTCGTCCGGTTTTATGGGCGGAAACTGAGGCAGACAAAATAGCGCCGGTGCCGCGGATTGAACAGGTGTGGTTTCCGGGGGTGCATTCGAATGTTGGGGGTGGTTATCCCAAGCAGGGCATGTCGCTGGTCGCGCTGGACTGGATGATGACCAGAGCAGAGCGGGCGGGGTTACGATTTATTCCCACTGTGCGTGCGCTGTTGTGTGAATTACAGAATGTGAATGACAAGCTCTATGATTCGCGCGCGGGGTTGGGCGCATATTATCGCTACCAGCCACGCGACATCCGTCAACTCTGTCAGGAATGTAATGTCACGCCCCAAATCCATTACAGCCTGATTGACCGCGTCGTGCAGGGGACAGGCGGGTATGCGCCGTGTACGCTCCCGCAAAAGTTCAAGCTGGTTTCTGATGGCATGCTGAACGAGGAACAAAAGGGAGAAATTATTCAACTTATCGGCAACCACATGGAAAACCACAATTCGTTGCTGGAGCAAGTGGGTAAATGGGTCAGCCTCCGCAAAATTTGTTATTACCTGTTTGTGGGGCTGACACTATTTTCCATTGGAGTCGCCCTGTGGGAACACCTCAAAACGCAGGTCTTGCCGGCCGGAAATGTTCAGGATTATGTGGTGGGTTATGGGAAATTATTGTGGAGTATTGTAACGCTGGTGATTAATCCGCTGAGCGTTCTGGCACTGCTGGCAAAACTTTCGCCGCACTGGCTCTGGTTGTTGATGGGATTAGTGCTGTCGTTCATTGCCGGGCAGTGGGCGAATGCAAAAATGAAAAGCGAGCTGTCTGAATTCTGGCACTTGATTGCCCTGCAATTGAAGGCTGGCATTCTGGGCAAACGGCAGGCTACGGTTGCGGCTGAGCCTGTGGTGGCGGCAAGCGGGTTGCCACAATAAGCTTTAGTTCTCCCTTCACGCTGAGCAGATCTGACTCGTAAAGGCGCGAAAAACTGACTTAAAACGGCAGTGCCATTGTGACGCGCTGCGGCGGTTGCTTCACGAAGATTTTGCAACCTGATGATACGTGTGTTTCGGACCGCTCCACAAATGCTACAACTCAGTTTGTTTTATTCCTGCCAATAAACTTCATCTCCTCTTGAATCAGGGTGATAGCCCGAATTTACTGCTTTGCGCCTGGTTTTTGGTTGCCGGGTGGAATGCGAATTGCCAGTAAGCAGTGAAGAATTTTTTGGACGGGTGCTGAGTGAAATCGTGACCAATAACTACTACTAAAATCTACCGCGAAGGAAAAAGCAATGATCACTAAGTACACCGTGAGGGCGAGTTATGTCGCCCTCTTTTTTTTGTTAGCATGCAGTCTTCAGATCGCCGCCCAGGGCGCGAAAACATTTGTGACTGTTGACGCTGCCCGTTACCAGCCAGCAGTCTCACCCGACAGCATCGTCGCCGGTTTTTCGTATGGGCTGACAACCACTGAAGCTGTAGCGACGCAGGATATGGATGCTGTTACGCCGGGCATTCAATTGCCGACCTTGCTCAATGGGTTGAAAGTTTTAGTCAATAACCGCGAAGCTGGATTGTTATATGTCGGACCAACGCAAATCAATTATGTCGTGCCGATAGAAACCGAAGTTGATGCTCCGGCGTCAGTCGTGGTGACAGATACGCAGGGAAGTGTTGTGGCACAGGGCACGCTGAATATGTCCGCGAGCAACCTGAGTATTTTTACGAATAATCAGGCGGGCACAGGCTCGCCCGCCGCGCTGATCACGGCGGATGGCATCACTTACACGTCGGTCAATAACGGCGATGGGTCAACGAACAATGTGCCGCCGGGACAATATCTGGTGTTGTTCGGAACGGGAGTTCGTGCCGGGCAGGATGTCAAAGCCTTTATTGGCGGCATCGAAGCGCCCGTTGATTATGCCGGGACGCAACAATTTTATGTGGGGCTGGATCAAATCAATATCAGAGTTCCTCAATCTTTAAATGGGCAGGGCTGGCTGGAGGTCGTCATCACCGATGGCACGACGACCAGCAATGCTGTGCTCATCAATGTTGGCGGTAATCCGAATGCGCCCGCTACCGCGCCGGTCATTACCAGCATTGGCGTCAACGAAGCAACGGCTGGTCAAATTATCACGCTCAGCGGCTCAAATTTTCCAACTTCGTTTGCCGAGGCATCAGTCAAAATTGGCTCGACGCCAGGACAGGTAGTCGCGACAACTGCGACAGCCCTGACTTTCGTTGTGCCTTATGGTGTTGCCAGCGGCAAAGTCGTGGTTGGCAATGCCACGGGTGAGCGTCAAAGCGACGCGACACTGGCGATCAAAACTTCAATTTCCGGCACGGTGCTTAATTCTCAGGATTTACCCATGCCTGGAATTCCGGTGACGATTGATGGTTCAGGCGTGGGAACGAGTACCGATGCGGCAGGACGCTTCCTGTTGACGGGGGTTCCGCGCGGAGTCGTGCAATTAACTTTTGATACCAGTTTCGCTCCGGCGGCGCTGGGACTGAGTAATATTAATGTGAGTATGGTTGTGTCCGATGGGCGTGACAATGAACTTGGTTATGCCGTTTATCTGCCCGCCATTACAGGTAATGTTACTTACTACAACAGTGTGAAAACTGCGGGGTACGAGGCAACGATTGAAGCTGGCGCAACGGTTATTGAACACAATGGATTGCGGCTCGAAATTCCCGGCGTGATTAATTTCCCTGATGGCAAAACAGGTGGCAGTATTGGTTTGACTCGGTTGCCCGTTGATGGTCGTTTACCCGCAGTTTTACCCGTTGGAATTTATCCTTCGGTGGCGGCGCTGATCACTCCGATGGGGGCAACTTTTGGGACAAAGAACGATGGTCTGGCGACGCTCACTTTCCCGAATCCTGATAAATTTCCAGCCGGTACAGCGCTTGATTTATACGCCTATCGTCATAATGTAGCGCCTTCGGGCTTCGTCAAAAAAGGTGTCGCAGTGGTCAATGCTACCGGCGATAAAATTGTCGCCGCTGGTTTGATTGATGTGGCAACTGTGTGGTTTTTGGGCTTGCCGGGCGATCAGGCTCCGCTCACAACTGTCGTGGGGGGTGTGCTGGATAATGCGGACAAGCCAGTCAGCAAAGCCCGCGTGTTTGTGCGCGGACGCAGTGTCGTGACCGACAAAGATGGTAAATTTGAAATCAAAGGTGTGCGCGGCAAAAATGGTGATGATCTCAAAATTGAAGTGCTGTTCTTTACTCCGGGCGGGAACCCGCTGAAAGCCAGTAAAACGGTGAAAGCCGTTGTGCCGGGAACGACCGATGCCGGTGACATTAAATTCCCGCCGCCGCCGCCACTCTCAATTTTAATTCGTCCGATGGAAGTCAAGACGAATGTCGGAACGCTGGTCGAAATGAAGCTTGTACTTTCAAAGCCATTGTCCGCCAGCGCAACTGTTAATCTGACCAATGGTGAGGGCTTAACGCTCGACATCAGTCCGGCATCTGTCACTTTTGAAGCCGGAAAAACCGAAGGAATTTTTAAAGTCAAAAGCGACAAGCCCGGCAAAGGTGCTGTTGTTGCCAAACTTGCTGCCGCCGTTGACGACGCAACTCCTGACAATACCAGCAAAGGAATTGCCGCAGTTTATGTGCTGGCCCCACCGCCAGTATTGTCTGCCATCACACCTGGCAGCGGCGCTCCCGGTGCAGCGTTTGGCCTGACGGGAACAGGTCTCAATCCTGAAGCTCAGAAAAATACCGTGTTCTTTAAGCAGGGGGATCGCGTCGTTCCGGTTGACATGAAAACACTCAAAGCCAGCGTCAATACTGATCCAAAATTACCGATGAATTTATATGGCGTCGTGCCGGGGATGCGGGCTGGCGAAGCCGAAGTGTTTGTCGTCGCTTTTCGTGATGGTGTACCCAGCGATATTTCAAACAAACTGAAATTCACGGTGACTGTGCCGACTGCGCCGCATTTGGCGAACATCACGCCATCTTCAGGGGTTCCTGGGGCGACTTTTGTTTTGACTGGAACAGGACTTGATCCTGAAGCCAGGCGGAACGGAATTTTCTTCAAACAGGGCGATAATTTATTTCCGGTTAATCCTGAATTCTTGAAAATTCTGGGGCAGGAAAATTCTACTACTGGTACGCCCACGACTATTCAGGGTGTAGTTCCGCGGATGCCTGCGGGTGATCTTCAGGTTTATGCGGTTGTTTACCGCGATGGTGCTCCCAGCGATAAATCGAACGTGCTGGCATTTAAGGTGACGGCTCCGGCGGCGGCGGCGCTGACTGCGATTACTCCGAAAGAGGGACGGGCGGGAATTACGTTCACTATTACGGGCAGTGGCTTTGATCCTGATCCAGGGCGCAATTTTGTGTTTTTCAAAAAGGGTGATCGCTTCATTCAACTTGATCCGACGACGGTTAAATCCGACGGGAAGACAACGATTTCAGGCGTCGTGCCGAAAGTGAATGCCGGGGATTACGAAGTGCTGGTCGTGACGAATCTGGCCAGTGTCGTGGCTGTCCCGGGTCAATTACCCGGTACTTCTTCCAATGCACTTTTATTCAAAGTTCTGCCTCCGCCCGGCGCTGTGCTGACTTCGATTGATCCGCTTGAAGGCCGGCCAGGCGCGGCGTTTGTAATCAAGGGGAGCGGCTTTGACCCTGAGTCAAAACGTAATTTGGTAATCTTTAAGCAGGGTGATCGTTTCCTGATGCTTGATCCGCTCACGATCAAAGCAGATGCGAGCAGTGTGGCCGGCAAAATTCCTGATTTGCCAGCGGGTGATTACGAAATTGTCGTTATGACGAATATTGAGCTGGGTTCGACGGCGACAAATTTGCCGCCTGGAATTCCCTCCAACGGCTTGAAATTCAAGCTGCTACCACCAGCAGCAGCAGTTTTGAGTAGCATTAGTTCAGTGGACGGAAAACCTGAAGGCGTACCCGGCAATACTTTCAAAATCCTGGGGACGAACCTCACATTAAACTACACGGTTGTTTTTAAGCAGGGCGATAAGCTGACACAAATAGCCGCGCCTAATTTTAAATTGATTGATGGCGTGATTGTTGGCGTGGTTCCCGATTTGCCAGCCGGAGCCGCAAACGTCTATCTGTTGGGAAGCACTGGAGCCGCGACCAATATTCTGGCGTTTACGGTCAAGCCGAAAATCTAAATCAGTGTAGAGACCCAGACTCACTCCGGCTCGCAGTACAGTACCGCGAGCCGGAGCGCACGTTACTGTACCCGGAGCCTTAGCGACGGAGTATTTTCCAACGACCTTCCCACCTCTTACTGCCAACTTTTGTCAGCCATAAATCTGCACAAAATGTGTTAAATTGTTAGCGAACTGCTGCGGCCCCACCGTCAGCAGCGCTACAATCTGATTCAACCCATCCTGCCAAACGCCTTCGATAAATCATCTGGCCGCCCGGAGAGAGCAACATCAATGCAGCGAAATACCATACGAACAGGTTTAATAATTTTGGTGACCGGAGCGATTGGATTTGTTTTGAATCTGCTGCCCATCCCGATCTTCGGCAATATCCATTTATTGTTAGGTGGAGTGCTGGGGGTGATGGTAGCGATTGAATGTGGTTCCTCGTGCGGGGTAATTGTTGCGCTGATTGCCGCAGCAGGCGCGTATTTGGGGGGTGGAACACCGCTTCAGATTTTTATTACTGTGCTCGAAGCCGCAATTATTGGCTATGCCACGAGCAGGAAAATTCAGCCGTTGCTCGCCGACCTGATTTACTGGCTGGTGGCTGGCGTTCCGGCGCTGGCCTTATTTTATTTTGGGTTCAGAAAAATGACCGGGACGGAAGGTTGGGAGATGATTATCCAGGGGCCGGTGAATGGTTTGACGAATGTGTTGCTGGTTGAGCTATTGTTGTTGGTGTTGCCGCTCAGTCGGGTTTTCAGCCGTGAGAAAAAAGCGAATTTGAATTTATCTTTGCGGACACAAATCAGTCGGGCTGTCATTCTGCTCACGATTCTTCCGGTGGTTTTTCTGGCGATTATTAATGGCAATCGCCAGGCCAAACAGCAGGAGGTGGAAACCTCTGGTCGGTTGCACGAAACTTCGCACGCGCTTCGTCAAAATATTGATGATTATTTGCTTAAACATCAGCAGGCAGTGATTTCTTTGGCCCACACTTTAGAACTGACAAAAGTTTCCGGTGAAGCGGCGACAGATGTCTGGCTTGATCAATGGAATAAGACCTGGCAGGCATTTTCATTAATTACAGTTGCCGATGCCTCTGGCGCGGTGATTTCGTCACGCAGCCTGAAAGATATTGGTCAGGGGAAGCGGACGGAGCCGATGCAATATCCGACTGTCAGTGACCGTGATTATTTTCACCAGACGATGCGGACGCGGCAACCAATAATTTCTGAAGTTTTTTTGGGACGCGTGAGTAAAGCGCCCGTAATTGTCGTGACCAGTCCGATTTTTCGGGCGGGAAAGCTGGATGGAATGGTTGCGGCTTCCCTGAATTTAAAGCTCTTTGCGCAATTTGGGCATAGTCAGGAAATCACGCAGGAGGCCGACATTGTTATTATTGATCAACAACAACGGGTGATTTATTCCCGCCCTGATAATAACTTTCAGGCTTTGCAGGCGGTGGCCGAAACTCCTTTGCTGACCACGGCTAAAAAGAGGAGCGGGGCGACTTCATTTTCTTACCAGACAAATAATCGCGAGCAATGGCTGGTGGGGTACGAAACTTCAACTTTAACCGGATGGCAGGTGTATGTGCAGCAACCAATGACTCAGGTCCATCAGGAAACGCTCCGCTTTTATCTCACCAATCTTGTTTGGGTAATTCTGGTGGCAGCGTTAGCCATTGTGCTGGCGTATTTTTTAGCGCGTGCCGCAACCAGACCAATGGAGCAATTAGTCCAATCCATTCGCGCCTTTAATACGGAGGGAAAATTGAACGCTGCTAATTCTCAGCGGTTGAGCCTGCTGGATCGGCGGGCGCCCGCAGAAATCCAGCAATTGATCCGGGATTATTCAGCGTTGGAAGAACGGCTGGGCGATTCTTATGACCAGCTACAAAAATCTTTGGCGGAACGGGAAACGTTGAATCATCAGTTGCGAGGAATTCTATTGAACCTGGATCGCAAAGTTCAGGAGCGCACCGAAGAGTTAGCCGAAGCCAAAGCCAAAGCCGAAGAATCGAATCGCGCCAAAAGTGAGTTTCTGGCGAATATGAGCCACGAAATCAGGACGCCAATGAATGGTGTGCTTGGCATGACAGGTTTGTTACTGGATACAAAGCTTGACGAGGAACAACAGGATTACGCCGAAACGGTCAAGAGTTCGGCGGAAGCTTTGTTGGAAATCCTGAATGATATTTTAGATTTCTCGAAGGTTGAAGCCGGTAAAATGCAACTCGAAATTCTTCCCTTCAACTTGCGCAATCTGGTTGAGGAAGTGGCGGAGCTTTTGTCCGAGCAGGCACACGCCAAAGGACTTGAATTTGTCTCTTTTGTTGCCAGCCGAGTGCCTGAAAATTTGCTGGGCGATCCGGGCCGAGTGCGACAGGTATTGATCAACCTCATTGGCAATGCGATCAAATTTACCGCTGTGGGAGAAGTCGTTCTCAGGGTCGAATTTATTTATCGCCAGGCAGACACGAATTCCTGCCTGCTTCGTTTTGCTATTAGCGACACGGGCATTGGAATCACCAAAGAAACCTGTGAGCGCTTGTTTCGCTCCTTTTCACAAGCCGATGGCTCGACGACGCGACAATTCGGAGGAACAGGACTGGGCCTGGCAATTTCCCGAAAACTGGTGGAAATGATGGGCGGCGAAATCGGTGTCGAAAGTGAACCACAAAAAGGCAGCACCTTCTATTTCACCGCACGTTTACAAGTTCAACCCAATGATGAAACTCAGTCACACCAGCAATTAATTCCGCAAAAAATTTTAGTTGTAGATGACAACACGGCGAGCCGTCAGGCGCTCGTGCAGTTGCTGACTGATTTACGCATGGAGTGCGTTGGGGCAGAGAGTGGACAGCAGGCGCTGCAAATTTTAAGTGATGCTTTAGCCAGGCATGAACCTTTCGATTTAGCTTTGCTTGATTTGCACATGCCAGTTCTTGACGGCGCCTCATTGATCGAACACATTAAGACTGCTCTCCCTGCTCAGGCCACTCGGACAGCTTTGCTGCTTGGGCGTCAGGAGCGGGGAATTGCCGAACGATTGCAAGTGAATTTTCTTCTGAAGCCGATCCGAAAAGGAAAGCTCATAGAATTGCTTGCCAACAAAAGCCAGTCAGTCGCTAAATATGGTTGAGTTTGTGTTTTAATTCGTTAGTCAGAATTGGTCTGTGCGGCAGGCGCGGGCGGATACCAGATGTATTCCAGCGCGACACCTTGTGCGCCCTGCGTATAAAAAGAAATCGTGTGATCGCGGTGTTCCTGCAACTGACGATTTTCCGCCGCTGCCGCCTTTTCCAAATCTTCGAGGTTTTCTATTTTGATCGCAAAATGGGTCGGATGATGTGAGCCGGGGCCAAGCAGGGCGATTCCGACGCCGCGCTCATCTCTGACCATGCCCCAGTCTGCAAAACAGGCTTCAACCCTGAAACCAAGCTGGCGGTATTTCTCGACATCCTGCGCGACATTAATGGATTTGATAGCAACGTGATCAAAGAGTGACATAGCGGCCTCCACAATTGAAAATTCCAACTTCAACTGTAGACTTGAACCGGCAAATTTTCAACTCTCCGTTTATGCTTCGCGTTGCTGGCTGAGGCAGTAGGGCGAATCTGCTGCCCAGAACTCTTCACTATCAATCATAATTTGCGAAAGCGTATCTTTTTTGGCACAGCGGCGACAGCTAAAAACTGTCTCGCGCCAAAACGCGCCATCCTCAATGAAATAAGCTGTTTTTTCGACGAACGAGCAATCAAAGATGGAATCAATTAATTTATAAGCCAGGCGTTTGATAATCATGGAAAACTCCGTGCGGAAGTGAGGGCCACGTGAGCCGTTGAGAGGCTGAACAGATAATAAACAAAGTAGCGTAGTTAAGTCCAGCTTAATGTCAGGCGAATTTTCAGACTGCCTGAAAGCGACGCTTCAGGCTTTGTTGGCGTGCGGAGTATGGAAAAGATATGTGGATATTTTCTGCTAATTTCGTTGCTTTTTATTGGCATCTGAAATTTTTGCGTGGGATGGGGATCAGGTTCTCAAAGATCAAACACCAGCGGCGGATTCACGGGATGATATTGCTCATTGCAGGTTGAGGCATTGATAAATTGAATGCCATCCTGTTCCCTTTGCCCATAACCGGCGTGGATGTGACCAAAAATATGAGCGCGTGGTTTGCGGTGTAAAACCGCTGGTAAAAGTTCTTCGCACCCAACCGCTTCAAATATTCCACTGCCGCCGCGTGGCGCTCCATCAAGAATTCCATGCGGTGGGCCGTGTGTGATGAGGACATCCGTATCATCTGGAATCTGGCTCCACTTGTGTCGTAATTGTTCGCCCCGATTCAGATTAAAAGCCCAGTCAAAAAATCTCGGTTGCCAGGGCGAGCCATAAAATTTAAAACCTGCAATAACGACAGCTTCGTCCAATAAATAATGAGCATTGGTCATCAACGTGCGCGCTATTTCCGGCGACTTCTCGAAAAGAAAATCGTGATTGCCGGCGACAAAGATTTTGTGCTGGTAAGGCAAAGTTCCGAGCCATTGATTGAAGGCGACGACTTCAGCCAAAGTCCCTTTGTTGGTGGCATCACCCGCATGGATCAGAATATCGCCCGCAGGCAGGGCAGAGATTTGGTTATGGCGTGAATGCGTATCACTAATGGCGACGATTCTTGGCATATAAATTATTGCTGTATGAAAATTGTTTTTCTCACCAGGGGGCTTGCCGTCTGGCCTTGCCAACAATGGGTCAGCTTATCTTTTTTATCGTTCCTGGTGAAGGGAAAACGCCCTCAGCAAGGATAAAAATTCTGCCTTGCCTGCAAATATCGGCGGCATGTTGGCATACTTTGGGCTGGATAAAAGTCCCCGCTCATTGAAACCCACCATGAAAAATTGGCTTTCTCGTCTATCCGCGCTAAGCTGCCCAACTTGTCTGCGATTTTGTAATTTCAACCCTCGGAGTCTGTTTTAAATGTCAGAAAATCAAGCCAGCGAAATCATCAACCGTAAGCAAAGCCATTTCGATTTATGCGCTCACGCGGATGTCGAGTTTAAGCATAAAACTACGTGGCTGGAAAATGTCGAACTGGTGCATCAGCCACTCACCGAAACCTTGCTGGATGAAATTGATTTGCGCGTTGAGGTATGTGGCAAACAATTGAACTACCCAATCATCATTACCGGAATGACGGGTGGCACGCCGGACGCGGGCAAATTTAATCAGGAAGTCGCCGCGCTGGCGGATCGGCTGGGCATTGGTTTTGGGGTTGGTTCGCAGCGCGTGATGCTCACAAATCCTGAAGTGACGAATACTTTTTGTGTCCGTGAACAGGCTCCCAACGTTTTGCTCTTTGGCAACATCGGCATCGCCCAGGCCCGCGAGATGAGCAATGCTGCCGTGCAAAAAATGGTCACTGACATTCAGGCGGACGCGCTCTGTGTGCATCTGAACACGGCGATGGAAATTGTGCAGGAGCACGGCGACCGCGATTTTCGTGGCTCACTTGCCACCATCAAACGGCTCGTCAATGAATTGGATTTGCCAATTATTGTGAAAGAAACAGGCTGTGGATTTGCGCGTGAAACGGGCGAGAAATTGGCACAGGCCGGCGTGCAATGGGTGGATGTTTCTGGTGCTGGCGGCACGTCCTGGGTCGGCGTGGAGACGTTACGCAATCGCGCCTTAAAAAATCTCGGCGAAGCATTCTGGGATTGGGGCGTACCGACGGCGGCAAGCATTTTAGAACTGCGTGGAGCCGGAATGAAATTGATTGCCTCAGGCGGAATTCGTACCGGCATGCACGCCGCCAAAGCGTTAGCGCTCGGCGCACAGGCAGCGGGCGTAGCGTTGCCTGTACTGCGCGCTTATGTTGCTGGCGGAGTTGCCGGAGTCGAAGAGTATTTACTCGCGCTGATTACCGAATTGCGAGCGGCGCTGATGTTATGCGGTTGCGCCGGAGTTGCCGGGATGACTTTGGAGCGGGCAATAATTGGCGGACAATTATTGGAGTGGGCGACGCAGCGGAAAATATTATCCGCGAAAAATGCCGACACGCTCCTGTCCTCTTGACAGTCATCGCAGGGCGTGTCGGATAAGCCTGTCCGTCTCATTATTGCTGGCAAACATTCTCTGCCGATTATGTTTGCCGCCCAAAAATAGTGAGCCATTCCCTTATGTGTCGCTAAAATTTGAGGTTGTCATTGACCGTGAGTAATTACGAGCCGGGGAGCTTGATGATTTCACTGCCTGATACGACAACCTGTTTGTTTTCACAGCCGCCTGTCATTTGGCTGATCTGTCAAAGTGTTTTTGCTTTGCTTTGCTTTGCTTTGCTTTGCTTTGCTTTGCTTTGCCGGATCAAACTTCGTGCCACAAGTCCGCTAAATCCCAATTATTTTTTGTCGCGCAGCGATGCCTGTTTGTCATTGGTCGGAATGCTTTCGACCCTGCAACCAGGCGCGGTGCGCTCTTTGGTGTAAGGAGAAATCTGCCATGAACTTTCGTCTTTTTGTTGCCACCACAATTCGTCAATTCAAAATAACTTTTGCCCTGCGCCGTTTATTGAGCCTCGGCTTGATTCTGGTCCTGCTGTCCAATCAGGTGCTGGCGACGCCACAAGGGTGGATGGCAGTGGGTAATGAAATGACCGCCGGAATGTCCTTCTGGTGGGGCAACAGCGGCTGGGCCAAAACTTGGGCGCGGTTTATTCCGACGCAAAATAAACCAGCGGACACGAAGGGCTGGGATGGCAAAGGTGCGCCGCCGAACACACCACCGGAACCGACCAAAGAGGAAAAGCAGACAGACCGTGACGCCAGAGTAGCGAAAATTGAAATTTCGCCGCGTGACGTGACGATTGCGACAGGCGAAAAAGTGATCTTCGCGGCGGTGGCCTATGATCGCAATGGCAATATGGTTCCTGGTGTACAGTTTACCTGGGATGGCTCTGATGAAGTAAAATTACGGAAAATGAGTGTCACCCCACGCGGCGAATTTTCTTCACCTGTCGCAGGGAAATATAAGGTGACAGTAGAAGCACTGGGCAAAAAAGACAGCGTGAAGGTAGATGTCGTGGGTGAGCAGATCAACCCGAAAGACCCTGGGATCAAAGGCGACCCTGTTTCTTCGCAGGACGCACCTAAAGCCCAGAAAATCAGCCTGCGGATGGCTCCGAATGCACCTAAAGAAGCTACGCCATTACGTGCTGTCACGGCGGATAAACTGGCGCAACTGACCAGCAAAACGACGCGTGCGGCAGCGACCACAGCGGCGGCGGCGATGCAGAGCGGCTATGATTATTATCAATGGAATTCGACCAACTACACCGAAGTGGACGATCCGAATCAGGAACGCGGACAAGCCGCAGGACAGGCCATAGACGGCGGCGCGGGCAGTGGTAATTTTCAATTCTCGGCGCCACTGATTGCGCTGGATGGACGCGGCATAGATGTCAATCTGTCCATGATTCAAAACTCGCAGTTGTGGCATAAATCCGGCACGGATATGTATTTTGACATTGACAAAGACTACATCCCCGGCTGGAATTTTGGCTTCGGCAAAATCATGACGGCAGGCACTGGTTTTGTCCTGATTGATGCGGATGGCACACGGCACAGTTACGGCGGCAATACGTGGAATTACGGCGGGACCAATACCGCGCTTCAGGGCTTTGATGGCTACACGAAAGATGGCTCGTTTATTAACTATTATGCGCGAGGTTACAAGCCGCAATTCAACAGCACGATTGTGTCTGCCTGGGCAAAGTTACCGAACGGAACACTCATTACTTATGGCGCGTCCTCCAAACTGACGGCCTGGCCGACCAATATTACCGATGCGAACGGCAACTACATCACCATTGCCTACGTGGGGAATGTAGGGCCGAATATCAGCACGATCACGGATACGTTAGGGCGTGTCATCAGCTTCAAATATGTCCCGTTTAATGGCCAGGATGTCCTGGTGGCAGTGACGGCTCCTGGCTTCAACGGCGGCGCGGATCGCGTGCTTGCGCAGTTTGCTTACGATACAGCGAATTTAACCAGTGCCGGAGCGAATTACGGTTTTAGCGGCGTGACACCACGAGTGCTGAACAGTACCCCGACCAGGCTCAAAGCGATTTATTATCCCGCGACGAAAACCGGATACTGGTTTGGCGATGCGGATTCGCATTCACCGTATGGGATGATCCGCAAAGTCAGTGAGCGCCGGGCGATGGTGTGCAGCAATCCGAATGACACGACCGCGCAGGCTAACATCACCAGCGCAGGCAGTATGTCGCGTGAGATGGTATACCTCACCGGGACAACGACCAGTCCGCAAGCCGGGTATAGCGGCGTGACAACGGGTGGCTTAACTGATGTCCCGACGTTCACCACAATGACGGAAGACTGGGCCGGGCGGCAATCCACGATTCCACAACCAGTCACTGGCTATTCCGTCGTGAAGACACCGACCACGAGCACCTCGACCATTACACGTTATGAACCGAATACTACGGATGGCATTACGAGCGTCCAACTCACCGACAACAATCCCGCTTCTCCCTACTATGGCTTGTTAACGGAAGATTCCACGCTCCCGAACAAGCTGGCGGCTCCCACTGCGGCGCTGCATCGTTCCAAAGTGTATTGGGAAGTGCCAAATCTGAATACGAATCCTTCCCATTATGGAGCGCCACGTCCGCATCATACGGAAGTGACGGACGAACGCAACCAAATGACGACGAAGCTCTTTGAATATGGCATCAACTACAATCAGGTCGTGGAGGTGAAGGAAAAGGGCTACAACAATCAACTGCTGCGCCGCACGCATACCGATTACATCAACACAACGAATTACATTGGCACGTGGGTGAATGACAGTTGGTATGGCAGTGCCAAAGGACGCCATATTTACAGCCTCGCCAGCGCGGTCGAGGTCTATGGCCCGGATGACACGACACGGGTTTCCCGCACCGAATATCAGTATGACGGGCAATACCTCACCGACACACCCGGTGTCACACATCACTGGGACGCCTCTAATCCATACGCGCCGATCTATCAGAATTGTTATTATCAATGGAACGAATACACCTACTCGTATGATTATGTCTGTGATCCAGCCTGGTCAGAATACGATCCCGCGACGGATGCGCGGGGCAACGTAACAAACGTCAAACGCTATGCCGATGCGCCGAATTATGGTAGCGACCCCAACGCCATCGTGGAAACGCGCACTTATGATATTTGCGGCAACCTGCGCGTGGCTTCTACCTCGTGCTGTGCGCAGACCAGTTTTGCTTATAACGTCAACACGCAATATGCCTGGCCGGTCTCGGTCACACGTGGTTCTGCCAGTAATCCGACGCAGCAGAACACGACCAGCACTGTCTATGACCAAAACACAGGCTTAGTCACAACGGCGTATGATGCCAACGGACGCCCCTCGACCGTGACGTATAACACCAGCACACTCCGCCCCATTGCTGAATATGCGCCCACCGGCGGTTATGCGTATCACGAATATTATGACGACGCGATGATCGTCGTGGATTTCGTCTATCTGGCTGGCGCAAATGGTGCCGGCTGGTCCAATCGCGTGGACAAATATCTGGACGGAGCCGGGCGCGTCGGAGCAGAGCTGGCGTTTACTTTCGGGCCAACGGGTTATGAAATGGATGTGGTGGATTCGGTTTATGACCAATGGGGCCGGATGCAGAAACAGACCCGCCCTTATCGCCGCAACGCGAACTGGGTGAATGTGGAGACGCCACAATGGACGAATTACTATTACGATTCTCAGGATCGCGTCAGCTATGTGACAGCGCCGGATGGCAGCACAACGAATCGGTATTACAACGAAGCCAGTTACCCCAGCGCCGCTTCCAGCCCAACCGCCAAAGGCTCGACCATCCGCGTCACGGATGCATGGGGACGCGAACGGTGGGCACGGAGTGATGAACAAAATCGTTTAGTCGAAGTCGTCGAACCAGACACGGCGGGCAGTGGTGCAGTCGCCAGTAATGGCCTGCGGACAGAATACGCCTACAATACGCTGGGCAATTTGACAAACGTCACCCAGGGCACACAAACCCGGACTTTCAAATACGATTCCCTGGGACGAATGACTCATCAGAAACTGGCGGAACGTGATGCGACGCTGGATGATGCCGGAAATTTTGTTGCGACCTGGAATAGCACGACCAAACAATACGGTGGTGGGTTTTGGAGTGATGTTTTCAGTTATGACAATCGCTCCAATTTAATGTGGAAGAAAGATGCGCGGGGCGTTAAGACAGTGTTTGACTACGGTAGCGATCCCTTCAATCGGCTGCAATCTGTCTCGTATAACACCAGCAATGTCCCGACAGATTATGCGACGAACTTAGGCGCAATCGCTGCCGCCCCCAAAGTAAACTACGGGTATGAAATTGCCAGCGGCGCGGATAAAACACGCCTGAAAACAGCCTTTGTCGATCAGGGCTTGAATACAGCACTTTCTGGTATGGGCGATCAGTCGTTTACTTATGACGGGGAAGGGCGACTCAGCAATGCGGCGCAAAGCTTCACGGGTATTAGCAGCACTATAGCGGTTTCCACTTGAATGAATAGACAAGAAAGGTTCTCATGTACCTATGGCTGCCTACTCTTTAGACCTGCGAGAACGAATTATCCGCGCTGTTGAAAGCGGGGAACAAACCAAGCGTGCTGTGGCGGCGCAGTTTACCGTGCATGAATCCTTCATCTACAAGCTGCTCCGGCAGCGCCGCGAGAGGGGACACTTGGCGCCGTTACCGCACGGCGGCGGGCACACCCCCAAGTTGCAGGAAAAACAACTCACGCTCCTCACTCACCTCGTCGCCCAAAGCCCCGATGCGACGCTGGCGGAACGACGCACGCAATTGCAAAAAAAGGCGCGCGTGCAGGTGGCCTGCACGACCTTGTGGCGGGGGCTGGAAACCCTTGACCTGCCGCGAAAAAAAAGACGAAGCGAGCGGCGGAAGGCGATCCGGTGAAACGCGCTGCCTTTGCCAAACAACAGGCGGAGTTGCCGGCGGAACGCCTGGTCTTTCTCGATGAGTTCAGTATTCATACGGCTTTGACGCCTGCCTATGGGCGCGCTCCGCGTGGCGAGCGGGTCGTCATGCCAGAACCTTTTGAGCGCGTACGCGTGTCCGTCATCGCCGCTTTAAGCTTGTGTGGTGTGCATGCGCCACTGACCTTGCCAGGGGCCTTTGATACGGAAGCCTTTGCCTTGTGGGTCGCGCAGGCATTAGTCCCTTGCTTGTTGCCGCACGACATTGTCATTATGGATAATGTCCGCTTTCACTTTGCCGGGCGCGCCCTCAGTTTGATTGCGGCGGCAGGCGCGCGTGTAGTGCCCCTGCCGCCCTATTCACCCGACTATAATCCGAGTGAGAACTGTATTTCCAAGCTCAAGCAATACTTACGCAAGGCGAAAGCGCGTACCTTACGCAAACTCAACCGCGCCCTGGCAAAAGCTTTAGCAACCATCGCCCCTGAAGATATCGTGGGTTGGTTTATCCATTGTGGTTATGTCTATTCGTTCGAGTGAAAATCGCTATAATATGCTCAATACGACGTATGGCTATGATTCGCTGGATCGCGTCACGGATGTCACCTATCCCGCGCAATTCGGCATCACGACCATTGGGAAAACCGTGCATCACAATTTTGACATTGCCAGCCGCTTCGCAGAGCTAAAGTATGATGGTGCCAATTTCGCCGCCAACCAGGTTTACAATGCTGCCGAGCAGACGAAAAGTTTGAGCATTGGCAGCCAGGTCACCGAGAATTACACCTTTGACGCGCAAACGGGCTTGCTGACGAATCAGCAGGTGCTGAAAGGTACAACCGCGCTGCTGAACCTTGATTACAATTACACGACCAATAATGCGACGGGCAATGTTGGGGCGAAAACAGGGCAGTTGACGTTTGTGAAGGATAATCTCAATCAAGACCGCAATCGCAGTTATGGCTATGACAAATTAGGTCGTTTGACGACCGCGAATGGCGGGATCACTGCGCCCAAAACCTGGAATCAAACCTACACCTATGATCGCTTTGGCAATCGCACCAGTGTGACCAGCAGCGGCAAGGATGCCAGCAATTATACCGTCGCATTGGATGGCCTGGCGAGTGTGAGCTACAACACCGCGAACAATCGCAGCAACAGCGCCGGATTTGTTTATGATCCCGCCGGGAATCAAATCCAAACCAGTGAAAATGGTGTCAGTAAAAACTTCCAATACGATGCGGCAGGTAGATTAGTCAAAATCCTGAATGCCAGCAATCAGCAAATCGGCTGTAATATTTACGGGGCGAGCAATCAGCGCCTGATCTTTATCGAGGGACTGGCAGGCGCACAAACGACCACGTATTATGCCTGGGATGGTGGCAGCGTCGTGGCTGAATATTCACTGGTCGGTACAAATGGTTTGCAATGGAACAAAGGCTATGTGTATCTGGGTGGCAGGTTGCTGGCATCGCTGACCAACACCAGCGGGACAGTCACAACACAATTCCAGCACCCGGATCGGTTAGGCACAAGGCTGACCACCGACACAAGCGGGACGCTCCTGAGCGAGAATGTGAACCTGCCCTTCGGGACGAGTCTGCCGAATGCCACCAGCCTGAATGGGAGCGGACAACCAACGCAGGGCGAAGGCTATTTGCCGAGTGGCGCAAACCAGTCCACGAAAAAACGCTTCACCAGCTATGATCGCAGCGCCAGTACTGGTTTGGACTACGCGGTGAACCGCCACTACTCTTCCTTGCAGGGCAGATTCACACAGGTTGATCCGATTGGGATGAGGGCGACATCACTGAGTGATCCGCAATCACTCAATCTGTATGCCTATTGCGGCAATGATCCAATAAATTTTACTGATCCTGACGGACTATTTAGTCTGAAAAGCATTTTTGGTT
Organism: Blastocatellia bacterium; assembly: GCA_043719385.1. GTDB lineage: Bacteria > Acidobacteriota > Blastocatellia > RBC074 > RBC074 > JAFDVL01. The sequence goes on from JAYSTY010000266.1 coordinate 18,203, forward strand.
TTATTGGGAAAGTCCTCCGCTTTACCTTCAAAGTTATTGCCGTGATTTTGGTAGCGCTGACAGTTTTGATTGCCACTCCTTTAGCAGCGCTGATTTTATTGCTGCTGGCAGCAATATTCGGGATTGCAGGCTGGCATAATGGCAAACTGGGAAATATTGTCCGGCTGGGTATCTCTATCGGCAAGAATAACTATGGAGGCTTCACTACGCCGCCAATAAATGGAGTAAGCGGGGTAAGTAACTTCCTGCAATCTTCACCAAGAGAAGGGCGAGATTATGTAAGAACCACATTGATCAACGGAAAGTTTATCCGGGTGTGTCCCACCTGACTAACGGAGAATCCCCACAACTCGAATCATTTCAACGGTTGGCCTGATTAGAGTCAGCGGGCTTCCGTGTTTGCCCTAAC
>JAYSTY010000267.1:0-7453 GCA_043719385.1 Blastocatellia bacterium
TGATTACCGGGAACTGGTTGCGCTGATAAATTTGCAGGCAAAGAAAACAACCAAATTGTTGCGAGGAACAGTTTAAATTTCATAAGCAAAGCACCGGAATTCAGCGAAAAATTTACAGGGCGGAGAAATATTACCGAAAAGCGATTCCGACAGCAATCACTACCTTGAATAAGCGCAGTTGCTTTCATATAATTCGCTCGTAGTCAGACTTCGGTTGCGTTAAAAAACTATTTTCCAAATCCTGATGATTGTCCCCTTCGCCAAACCAGAACCTGCCCCCTGTGAATACTGCCGTGAAACCGGCTGGGAGTTAGTTGTGGGCAGAGGTGTCCGTCCGTGCCGTTGCCGGACAAGTGATCGGCGCGAACAATTGATGATGGTTTCGCGCATCCCGAAACGTTACGAAAAATGTTCATTTGAGACTTACAAACCACAGGATGGTTCCAAAATCTCCGGCGCTGCGCATTCTCAGGCGAATGGACTGATGGCAGCGAAACGATTTGCTGATGCCTATCCGGTAGTAGATTTTGGCTTGTTACTGATTGGTCCCTGCGGCGTAGGTAAAACGCACCTGGCAAGTTCAATAATGTCCACCCTGATCCGCCAAAAAAGTATCAATTGCCTGTTTTACGACTTTCGTGACTTGCTCAAGGAGATTCAGGATAGCTACAATCCGATTTCGCAAACCTCAGAGATGCGTGTTCTTTCCCCGGTTTATGATGCCGACGTTTTAGTGTTGGATGAATTAGGTGCGTCAAAACCGACCGACTGGGTGCGCGACACAATCACGCAAATCATCAATAAACGTTACAACGATAAAAAAGCGACAGTCTTCACGACAAATTATCTGGACGAAGTAACCGATGCCAAGGAAGAAACTCTGACAGATCGCGTCGGCGTCAGATTACGCTCCCGCCTGCACGAAATGTGCAAAGTCATTCACATCATCGGCGATGATTATCGCCTCAAAATCCGCAATAACGGCGGACGAAAATTCTAGCTTAAAAATATCCGACAAGGCTGCCAGCTTGTCGCTGCTTGTCGTCAGTGCCCGCTGCCGGAAAACTCCGACAAGCTGGCAGCCTTGTCGGACATCATAAAAAATCCCACGATGCAGGTCGCTGCATCGTGGGAATCAAACAGGAGAAGGAGGGAGGTAAAGCGAGATATTTAGTTAAGTCTGACAATTAATATTGCCGCATTGTTTGTCCGACAGTAATCACTTCTGACTCAATTCGTTTGGTGGCAATTTTTGGTTCTGAAACATTGCGTCGCACCAATTCGCCATTGCTTAATCGTACATAGTGAGCCGAAATCTTACGCACATAATCCTGGGTTTCCTGATAAGGCGGAATGCGGTTTCCGTAACGGGCGACGGCGTGTTCTCCGGCATTGTAGCCCGCCAATGCCAGTTCAATATCACCATTAAAAGTATCCAGTAAAAATCGTAAATATCTGGCTCCGCCTTCAATATTTTGCGCCGGATCGTAGATGTCTCTGACGCCAAAGCGAGCGGCGGTAGCGGGCATCAATTGCATCAATCCGCGTGCGCCTTTGTACGATGTAGCGCGAGCATTAAAACTGGATTCCTGTTTCATCACTGCCATCATCAGGCGCGGATCAATCCCGTTGCGGGCGGCGGACTCAGCTACAAGCTGATCTATGTCAACTCTGCCCGTCGAAATTGAGAGCGGCGAAGTTGTCTCCGATTTAACGTTCGTTGCAACAATTTGATTTGCCGGAATCATCACAGCAGAACCGGGATCGTCTAACTTAGTTAAGTTTTTTGCGATGCCAATTAAATTCTGCACATCACTTTTCCCTGCTGCTGAAGATGTTCGCATATCGGTTTTCGGGTTCTTCGCCAGATTAGCGATGCGGCTCCGTTTATTTAGCGCGGAATCGGTTTTAGGAGCAAAATCCTGCGAATTTAATAAATCTGTGGTTGTGAGGGATGCGACGTTTTTGGCTCTCAGGTCTTCTTCGCTCTGCCCTGTTTGGACTGACGAAGAATTTTCCTGTTGTACGTTGGCAAGAGCCGATAAACTAAAAAGAGCCAGTAGCCCAATGATCACGAAGTTGCGGTTCAAAAAATACCTCCTGCCGCGAAAGCGTTTATTTGTGGGCCAAATAGCTCTGCGAGTATATTTAACGAACTTCAACGAGTCAAGAAGTGTTTCTAAACGTGCCAAATTAAACGGCATGTGTTAAGCTGTGCGCATCCGCTTAGCACAATGTATTCCCCCTTTTACCTGAGAGGTGAAATTGTCAATGAAACGAATATTACCTATCTTCTTACTCTTGTTTGCCGGTTTTTTATTATCCACAGTTACCGCCTTTGCTGACACGATCAAACTGAAAAATGGCAGTGTCATCAAAGGCAAAATCACGACCTATAATGATCGTGAATTTACGGTTTCGCTTGACCTCGGATCATCTACTAAACGAAGTAACTCGCGGATGGTCATCGCGGTCGAGGATATTGAAAGCATTCAATTTGATGGGGCTGAGATGGCATCCAACGGATCGGCCTCAACACCATCTGAAGGCTCGACCCGTCCAACGTATAAAGAGCCAGCACCACAACCGTCTTCGACTCCCGCGCCAGCCACAATGACCAACAAACCTGCCGAGTCAGGCGAAGCCCCGGCCTTTGAAAAATCCGTCGGAGTAGTCGCCGCCGCCGATTGGACAAGCACCGAAATTATGGTGAAGAAAGGGCAGCGCGTAGTGATTTCGGCTTCAGGACAAATTGAGTTAGGCAGCAGCCGCCATTCCGGGCCGGAGGGCACAAATATCCCTGATCCAAAAAAACTCATGCCAGAGCGCCCAACCGGAGCGTTGATTGCCGTGATTGGTGATGACAATGACGATTTTGTTTCTATCGGGAGCGGGACAGAATTTGTCGCCGAGCGAAACGGGATTCTTTTCCTGAGTGTGAATGAAGGGAATTTACGCGACAACAACGGTTCGTTTGCGGCAAAAATAAAAGTGTTTGGGAAGTAAATGAAATAATCCTGCGATCAGTGGCATTTCCTCCTCGTCGCGGGATTATTTCAAATTATTATTCATATCTGAGTGCTTCAATCGGATCAAGGCGTGCGGCTTTCCAGGCGGGCCATAAGCCAAAGACCAGGCCAATTCCGACGCTTGAAATCAGCCCCAGCACAGGTGCCCAAAGTGGCACATAGGACGGGACTACCAGCTTAATCAGCAAAGTGGTTGCCCATCCGATCAACAGTCCAATTAATCCGCCCAATCCGGTCAGGGTCATCGCTTCGATCAAAAATTGCCACATAATATCGCGGCGTTTTCCGCCAATTGCTTTGCGAATCCCGATTTCACGGGTGCGTTCGGTCACTGACACCAGCATAATATTCATCACCCCTATCCCGCCGACCATCAACCCAACAGAAGAAATCGCCACCATCGCAATCGCTACGCCCTGCGTAATGGAGCGAAAAGTATCAATGATCGAATCCGCCGTTGAGATGCCAAAATTATTCGGCTGACCAAACTGGCAGTTCCGCCGTACGCGTAATAAATCGGTTATCTGATCCATTCCGATTTTGAGCATCCCTGCTTTAGCTACGGCGAGAATGAACACATCTTCGGCCCTGGGCTTCAGCTTATGCGCCACTTCAAACGGCATGTAAATAATATTATTCTGATCGTTGCCGCCATCGCCGCCGCCAAAAAGCTGCTCGCGTTTTTCCAGCACTCCGATGACGCGAAAATCACGTCCACCGACTTCGATAGTTTTGTCTATTGGCGAACCAAATGGAAAATAATTATCCGCCACCGAAGCGCCAATCACGGCAACCTCATCACGGCGGTCGTTCTCTTCTTTCGTGAAAAAACGTCCCGATTGTACTATCCAAATTCCGGCTCTTTCATATTCCGGCGTAGTGCCATACAACTGCACGGCAGTGGATTCTTTGCCGCCGCCTTTGACCGAGATTTTATTACCGAAATAATCATTGGTAATACTTAGTTGTGGCGCAGCTAAATCAATGGCGGGTAATTGTGAGAGGGCTACGGCGTCGTCGTAAGTCAGATTTTTTCGCATCCGCTCTTCACGGGTTGGGCGGCTGGTGCGAATGCCGGGATCGAATTTGTAAAGGAAGATTGAATTCGTCCCGAACGATTCGATTTCTTTGGTCACAGCGTAATCAATGCCGCTGATGATCGAAGCAATCGCCATCACTGTCCAGACACCGATGACAACTCCAATAATCGTCAAAAATGAGCGGAGTTTATTCGAGACCAGCGTATCCAACGCCATCTTCAGATTTTCAAAAATATCACTGCGTATAATTTTCATAACTGCTTATCAATCCGCTCGTAAAGCATCAATCGGGTTCAGCATCGCAGCCTTGCGCGCCGGCAGGACTCCTGAAAGAACACCAATCGCGCCAGAAACCCCGACGGCGGTCACGATGGCGGCGATTGACAAGTAAGTTTGGAAAAAAACTGCCGTCACAATTTTGCCCAGAACCCAGGCGAGAAAAACGCCGACACTACCTCCAATTGCCGAAAGCATCACCGACTCAATCAGGAATTGTTTGAGAATATCCATTTGCCGTGCACCCAGCGCCTTGCGAATCCCTATCTCTTTGGTGCGCTCGGTCACGGACACCAGCATAATATTCATAATCACGATGCCGCCAACCACCAGGGCAATCGCCGGGACAGCAATCGCGACAATAAAAATCGGACCCAGCAACCGATCACGAAACCCCAGCACCGCATCAGGCGTTCCCATCCCGAAATTATCTTTTTCACCTTCTTTTAGTTGTCGCCGCGAACGCATCAGGAAACGCGCCTCTTCCACCGCGTCATTAAAATGGTCGTCATCAATCGCTTTCCCGACCATATAAAAATTGCGTTGCCGCACAGGTGGGCCATAATTTTTGATGTAAGTCTTAAGCGGGACAGTTGCAAAATTATCCTGCGGCATGCCGAAAATTGTGCCTTTCGCCACCGCGACTCCCACGACTCGATAAGGCAACCCACGAATCGCCACCTCTTGATTAAGTGCTGAGGTAGCAGGAAATAATTTATTTGCCACATCCGAGCCGAGGTACACCACATTCAACGCCGAATCATTTTCGGGTTCCGTAAAATAACGCCCTTCAGCAATATCGAGTTGTTCAATATCTACGCAATTCGGCGTCGCGCCATCAACACTGACGCCTTCAACTGTCTCACCGCCGCGTTTGATATTCGACCCGGTTCCCTGCGCTTTGGCCCCTAATTTCTCCGTCAGTTTTGCCCGCGAACGGATATACTCGTAATCATCAAATGTCAGGTCTTTGTTCCGCCGTTGCGCAATTGTAATCGCGTCGGTATTTTTGAAATCTTCAAAACTGAAGCGGCGAATGCTGAAGGTTTTTGCGCCAATCCCGGCGATTTTGTCTTCGATGTAACGATTAAATCCCTGGATCAGCGAAACGACAATCACCACTGCCGTCACACCGATAATCATTCCCAGCAAAGTCAGCGCTGAGCGTAATTTGTGCGCCCAGATAGCATCAAGCGCAAGTTTGAGGGTTTCGGAAAAATTCATATTATCAACTACGGAGCCGGGTTATTTTTAGTTGCCGGAAAATAATCAGGAAGTCCGATCTGAACATCTCCCTGTTAGCAAATAAATACATTGTAAAGTAAGTTTTCGAGTACGAAGAAGATGTCCAACAAACTTCAGTTTGTTGCGGTTTCGCAACAGAGAGACAGTGATCGAAAGACACAACAAACTGAAGTTTGCTGGACACTCGAAAATTTAATTTCCAGTGTACTACATCGTCCCGCGAATCACTCCGCCGTCCACCTGCAACGAAGTCCCGGTGATATAGCTCGCCCGTTCAGAAGCCAGAAACGCGACAGTTTCGCCAATCTCTCGTGGTTCGGCAAACCTGCGCAAAGGAATCGCCTCCGCAGCCTTTTCGTAATATTGCTCCATCGTAATGCCCTGCTCTTTGGTGCGCACTTCCGCCAGATGCTTTAACCGATCCGTCAGGGTATAACCCATCAGCACGGCATTCACCGTCACATTGTCTTTGCCAAATTGATTCGACATAGTTTTTGTCAAAGCCGAAAGCCCTGAACGCAGCGTGCTGGAAATTGTTAATTCGTCCTGCGGTTGCTTGGCAACGACGGAAGTCAGATGAATAATTCGGCCCCATTTACGCTCCGCCATGCCGGGCAACACCAGCCGCGAAAGCCGCACGACATTCATCAGCGTAGATTCAATGCCTGTCTGCCATTGCTCATCCGTCAAATCCATAAACCGTGCGACTGGCGGGCCACCCGTGTTCGTCACGAGAATATCCACCTGCCCGAATCTTTCCAGGGTTCTGATATACCAGTGAGCAATATCAGACGGCATCGAAACGTCAGCCGGAACCGCCATTACATCACCAACCGCATCAATTTCGGCGCGCGCTTTGTCCAGTTCAACCAGATTGCGCGCACAAATTGAAACCTTGCATCCTTCGGCAGCCAGCGCCAGCGCACAGGCTTTGCCAATCCCTTTACTGGATGCCGCAATCATCGCAACACGATTTTTAAGTCCTAAATTCATTTGTGTTCTCGCTTCCTGAACTTGCGTTTACACGCGAAACCAGTTTGGGGGGATCATTACACTCATCTCCAAATTCTGAACTATAGTTCTGTCAGCTCCTGCTGTCCAGTTTTGGGGAACTACAACCTACAGAATTCAGAGCGTAATCAAAATCGTAATGCTGCAAAATAACGAAATTCGCGCAAAGAGTTCGCAGGAGGAATTACTGCCATAACACAGCGTGTGTTTCAAACTGTATCTAAGGAAAAGAGCAATCCAGGCACTAGGCTATTAGTCAAGCTGAGACTATATTCCACTGATCTGGTAAAGTGCGCCATCCGTTGTGATACAGAATAAAGCTGCCCCTTTTGTGTACATCTCTTTAATTAACCGACCATCAAGGTTGAGAGGAATCGCTTTCCACTCTTGTTGCGGATTGGTACTAACGAGAACGCCTTTTGAGTAACTAACTACGAGCTTATTTCCCAAAGTGGTAATAGCTTTCGCTGAATTATCAGTCAATTCAGGAATATCTAAATTTTGCCAGGAAATATTATCGTCATTTGTAACAGCTAGTTTTCCAGTTACAACAACAATCACGCTTCCTAATCCTGAAACGCCTAAGATGGGAGTCAGGTTTCCATCGCTAGAACGTAATGGAATTAAAGGAACTTTAGTACGATCTTTTTTAAGCTTTATAAAAGTTGTAAAGATAGGGATCGGAGAATATTCGTAATCAACATAGCGCCCAAGCAAACCTAAATAAAGCTCGCCATTTTTCTCATAGCACGAAGATAAGTAGGTTGGCATAAAGAATCTGGTAGAATGAGAAGCTATGAAAACACCAACGAGATTTATCACGGAAGTTACTGCCGAGGAACAAGCCGAATT
>JAYSTY010000268.1:0-7452 GCA_043719385.1 Blastocatellia bacterium
AATGGATGTGCGATTAATTGGCCTGCCAACCGCTAAGCCCATCGCCAAAGGAGAATTGATCGGCGATTTCACTCACCGCTTCCCTTTCGGTGATTTCAAGCCGACTGATGCGGGTGGTTTGTTTGGGCTGGATGGCTATGCGATTCCTTCGTTCGGATTTGCTTATGGCATTACAGATCGCATTCACGTGGGAGCCTATCGCTCGCCGGATGCCGCCGGCCGCCCGATTCTGGTGTATGCCGGAGTCAGTCTGCTGGATGAAAATAAAAAACATCCCTTCACCGCAATGGCGCACGTCGGAATTGAGGGACGCGATAATTTTCAGCGCAACTTTACGACGAGTTTGGATTTGACGATTGCGCGGAGCATCACAAATAAGGCGCAACTTTATTTTGTCCCGACAGTCTCATTCAATAACCGCAGGTTCGGGCCGGTCAGCCGTAATCTTCCCGGCGCCAATACGTTTGCAATCGGCGTGGGCGGAGCTTTGAATATCCGACCAACGGTTGCTTTACTGGCGGAAGCCAACTGGCGGGTCAATGACGCAGGAAAGCTTGGTTCCAACGAGCCGGTATACGGATTCGGAATTGAGAAAGAAACGATTTCCCGCCGTCACGCGTTCAGCCTGGTATTCAGCAATGGCGCAGGCACTACATTTGCGCAACGATCTGCCGTGCGGAGTGCCATTAGTGGCCCCGGGAGCGAGAATTCATTAAGCATCGGATTTAATCTTTCGCGCCGAATTTTTTAGCGCTTTTTATACCTCACGCAACGAAGGAAACATGAATGGAAAAATCGCAGTGCCTTCTATAAATATTATGAGCAACGAGAGGGTGAGCGATTTGATTTTACAGGAGACCTTTAATGACAACCCGAGTTAACAGATTATTTAAAATTTCACTTTTGGCAGCGGGGATGCTGTTTGTTTTCTATAGCTTTAATTTTACCAGTAAGCCAGTCCATGCCAACAGTAGTGGCCCTGACCCCTCTTACACTGGCGCTCCAGCATTTGGCAGTATTTCGGCTGAACTTACCTGCAATGACTGCCATGCAACCTTTCCACTTAATAGTGGGCCGGGACTGTTGAAGGTGCTGGGACTTCCTTCCAGCTACACTCCCGGACAGGATTATACTGTCACTGTCTCGCTCAATCAGGCCAGTCGCCTCCGCTATGGCTTTCAAGTCACTGCGCTGGATGCGACGGGCAAACCGGCTGGCACTCTGACAGTGACTGATACCACAGCCACACAATCTATCCAGTCTACCCCAGGCACATTTGCTATTACTCGTACCTATATTGAGCAGACAAGTTCCGGCTATACTGCAACATCAACCAATCAGAGGGACTGGAGTTTTAAGTGGACAGCGCCAGCCACCAGAATTGGAAAAATTACTTTTTATGCAGCAGGTAATGCCGCCAACGGTTCGGGCCAGAGCGGAGATTACATTTACAATGTTTCAGCCTCAATGACGCCCTCAGTGGTTTCAGTGTCCAGCGCGGATTACAACAGTGCGAATCCGGTCGCGGCGGGGTCTGCCGCTTCAGCGTTTGGCGTGGAATTAGCTACCACCACCGCCATCGCCACCGACACTGATCCGGCGACGCCAGGCATTCAATTACCAACGACGCTGGGCGGCACCACTGTCAGCGTGAAAGATTCATTAGGGACAGCGCGGCCTGCCTCGTTGTTCTTTGCCGGCCCGGCACAGATTAACTATTTGATTCCTGACGGAACAGCCGCTGGTGCAGCCGATGTAACTATTACGAATAGCGCCAGCGTTATTTCCATTGGCAAAGTAACTGTCGCTACTGTCCAGCCAGGTATTTTTTCCGCCACCTCTGATGGCACGGGAATCGCATCAGCACAAATCCAGCGAGTTTCTGGTGCGGTGCAAACCTTTGAGGCGACAGCGCAATTTACGGGCGGAGCCTGGACAGCAATTCCGATTGACTGGAAAAATGCGACCGATGATCTTTACTTAGTCCTCTACGGAACCGGAGTCAGGAATCGGAGCGCACTCAGTAATGTCGCGGCAACGATTGGTGGCGGGACAGCCTTACCCACAGTCTATGCCGGGCCGCAGGGAGCTTATCCCGGCGTAGATCAGATTAATCTGTTGTTGCCGCGCACGCTCGCCGGACGAAATACAGTGAATGTGGTGTTATCGGCTGATGGCAAAACAGCCAACACGGTCACAATTAACTTCAAATAGTTTTTTTGAATTTGGCTCAGAATCAACTTGCTTGATTTTGGACTGAAGCAACGCACTCGTTTCACAGACTTAATTTCAAAACTTCAGGGGAGGTCGAGAAATATTAGCAACTGGAGTCTGTGAGGCGAGTGCGTTTATTTTTTCAGCGCGTGGACAGGCTGCCAGTCTGCCCACAACGATACCTCAACACCTGGCAAGATAAGTGTCACACTGTCCCCTTTACTGTCTCTGATAGTGACGATAGTTATCTAAAAATAAGCAACGCACGATGGTTTTTATCGAAATAATGCGGAATAGCGATTGCTGCTAAAGTTACCGGGTCAGCCTTAGGTTTAAGAATTATTAGCGTGATACTTTGCTGTAGTTAGATCATTGGAATTAATTTAGTCTGATTATCCCGCTGACGCTTTCCGGTCATCACCTAAGGCTGGTAAACTTCTGAAAAATAGTAGATTATTAATTTCCATCTTTACCTGACGGCTTATTTAGCTATCGCTCAAAAAAAATAATAAGGACGACCAGAACTGCGAAGATTTTCAATCTGAGTCGTTATTAAGAGGAGACCCCAAATGACAACCCGGATCAAAAGATCGCTCAAAATTTCTTTGCTCGTGCTGGCGATGATCGCCATCAGCATGAGTTTTTTCGATAAAAAACCAATTCACGCCAGAAGCATCACGGCACCACCACTTTCACGCACCAACGCACCTGCGCTTGGCACACTTCCGGCTGAAACCAATTGCACTGGCTGTCACACCTCATTCGCAATCAATAGTGGCGCGGGTAAAGTCGAAATACTTGATTTACCCACCAGCTATATTCCCGGCCAGGAATACACCATCAGAGTAGCCGTCTCTCAAACAGGCTTCACCAAGTACGGGTTTGAGTTAACGGCGCTTGATTCAACCGGCAACAAAGCTGGTGATTTTGCCAACATTGATACCAATCGAACAGCGGTAAATACCGCGCTGTTTGGTCCCGCAGGTGCCCAGATAACGCGCCAGTATATTTACCACGCGCTGCTCAGCCTCGGTGGGACAACCCCCAATTTAGCCGAAAGATCAGAATGGACTTTCAAATGGACAGCGCCGGCCACCCGCATCGGAAAGATTGGCTTTTACGCGACAGGCAATGCGGCAAGTGCGAGTAACGGTAATCAGGGCGATTATATCTATTCCACTGTTGTGGCGGTGACGCCTTCAGTAGCGACGCTTTCAGGCGCTGATTACAATCCAACCACCCCGCTCGCGGTGGGCAGCATCGGCTCAGCCTTTGGCGTTGAATTGGCTACCGCCACTGCCTTTGCCACAGATACTGATCCTAATATTCCGGGAGTCCAACTGCCAACCACGCTCGGTGGAACCTCAGTAAAGGTCAGAGATTCTTTAGGCACTGAACGACCCGCCGGATTATTTTATGTTTCCGGCCCACAGATCAACTTTCAGATTCCCAATGGCACAGCTAATGGGAATGCCGATGTGATGATTACCAACAGCGCGGGGCTTGGTTCAATTGGCAAATTGACGATTGTGCAGGTACAACCGGGCGTTTTCACAGTCACGTCTGATGGGAAAGGTTTACCAATTGCTCAACTGCAACGAGTGAACGGGTCAACCGTCACATTTGAAAACACCTTTGTTTCAACCGGCACAAATACCTGGGCCTCAATTCCGATTGAATGGAAAGATGCCAACGATAATTTGTATTTGATCCTGTATACAACCGGAGTCAGAAATCGTAGTGCGCTCAGCAATGTCAGCGCGACAATTGGTGGTGGGGCAGTGCTGCCCGCGCTTTACGCCAGCGCCCACTTTACCTATGTTGGCGTGGATCAGGTCAACATCCTGTTGCCGCGCACATTGGCGACGCGGGGCGATGTAGATGTAATTTTGTCGGCTGATGGCAAGGTTGCCAACACCGTCAAAATTAACTTTAAGTAATTTTTGAGTTTGGTGCCGGAACCAGACCTGAGAGTTGAAGATAAGACTCAGAGATAATATTGGAAGGGCAAACAAGAGGCCGTTTTGAATCTTCCGATTTCTGCCTTCTCTGCAAATTAAATTCAATGCAGGTTTGGTTCAGTACTAAAGGTACGCACTCGTTTCACGGACTTAATTTCAAAACTTCCAGGGGAGGTCGAGAAATATTAGCAACTGGAGTCCGTAAAGCGAGTGCGTATATTATTTTTACTGACATTATTGCTACTTGTAAAGCGTTCTCACCCTTTCTTTTTTCTTCGCATAAAAGTCACCATTGGCATAAAATTTGGCACGTGATGTAAAAAGGCGAAAAACCATGCCCCAATCTTTCAAATATTATCTCTCGCTGGTCAGCTTAATAGCATTCGCAGCTACGCTAGTCAGCACAAGTCCTGCACTCTCGCTCCCTTCCCTGTCCCAGCGCACAAAAATTTCAGGACGAGTTGAATTACTGAATGCAAAAATCAAAGCGCGCAATGGTCAAACGGATGCGAGCGGAGTCGTGATCTGGCTGGAAGCGCCGGGCTTAAGTGCGCGTTCCGGTCGCCCACGCCAAAAACTGGATCAGCGGGGGAAACGTTTTATTCCGCATGTGCTGGTCATTGAGCGCGGCACTGAAGTTGATTTCCCTAACTCCGATCTTTTTTTTCACAACGTTTTTTCGCTCTTTAATGGCAAACGCTTTGACCTGGGGTTATATGCCAGCGGCGAATCGCGTCCTGTCCTGTTCAATCGAACTGGTATCTCTTACATCTTTTGCAATATTCATCCCACGATGAGCGCCACCATCGTGGCCGTGGATACGCCTTATTACGCGCTCAGTAATGCGCGGGGAAATATCGTCATCAATGATGTGCCGGAAGGTCGTTACCAGTTAAAGGTCTGGCACGAACGCACGACGCCGCAGGAATTGGAAGCCCAAACGCGCACCGTCACGGTGAACGCAGGCGGAGTAGTTGATCTGGGTGTCATCAGAATCAATGAAGCCGGCTTCATCCCGCAACCTCATCCCAACAAACATGGCGGGCAGTATGACAATGAGCGCAACAAACCAGCCTATAAAAGATAGGCGCTGGCAGCAGTTAAGCTTACGCACAAAATTGTTCATGGCTTCAGCTTTGCTGGCGACCTCTATTCTGTTAATTGCCGCCGTGATCATTAACAATCTGGTCGTCAAACAGGTGCGCCAACAGGTGCAAAACGAAGTCGAAAACCTGTTGCCGGTTTACGATGCAGCGTGGGAAGAAAATGCGCGCAGCTTAGCCGCCATCGGCGCGACAATGGCGAATTCCGCAATTGCGAAAACAGTCTTTGGCAATGAACGCGCCGCCCGTGATAACGCTACGATTCACGAACTGATGGCGGATTTAAGCAGCGATTCGACAGCCCGAATAGATTTGACCCTGATCAGTGATGGCGCGGGTAAAGTTACTTTTGCGGAGCTTCAGGGCCAGGCTGAGCGCCCCATTAATGACCTGGCAGGGGCGCGTGAAGTCGCCGCAACACAAAAACAAAAACAGGGGTTCACCATCTTTGACGGCGAACTTTATCAACTTGTGCTGACTCCGATTTTGTTGCAATCAGGCAATGCTGAATATCAAAATACACTCGCGGTTTTAGGCACTGGGGCGGAATTGAATCGCGCCGTTGCCAGCACAATTCAGCAACGAATTCATAGTGAAGTGTGCTTTTTAATCGGCGACAAAATTTATGCTTCGTCGTTTGCGCCAGACGCTGAAAATAATCTGGCGCAATTGCTGACTGCGCCTGAAATCAGCCGTGCCGAAGCAAACAAACCAATCGAGGTCAGGATCAATGGAATTTCTCATCTTGCCTTTGCCCGACAACTTGTGGATTTCACAGGCCAGCGCATTGGACAGGTTGTGATGTTTCGTTCTCTTGAACAGGCCGGAAAATTATTTCGTTCAATTTCAAACTTACTCCTGTTACTTTGGACGGGCAGTATCGCGGTCGCTTTTGTGCTGAGTTATTTATTAGCCGAACGAATTACCCGCCCGATTGATTCGTTAATCCAAACTACGCGCGAAGTCGGCAGCGGGAATTATGACTATCAAATTAAGGCTGATACACACGGTGAATTGGGCGAGCTGGCCCGCGCCTTCGACCAGATGCGGAACTCCCTGAAACAAACACAAACGGAGTTGCTCAAACGCGAACGACTGGCGACTATCGGGCAAATGGCGGGTTCGATCATTCACGATTTACGCAACCCCTTAGCAACAATTTCGACTTCGGCGGAAATCTTGAGCCGGGATGGAATTGCGCTGGAGCGGCGGCAAATACTGGTCGAAAGTCAGTTGCGTGCTTCAAAGCGAATGCAGGAAATGTTGTTTGAACTACTGGATTTCACACGCGGAAAATATAGCCTGCACCTGGCACGCCATTCGCTAGGTGAAATTGTCGAACGTGCAGTGCGGGGCGTGAGTTCTCAGGCGCAGCGCTCCAGTGTACTGATTGAAACATCCGTTGCAGCGGGAATTTTCGTAACTGTAGATGCCGAGCGGTTACGACGCGTATTCGAAAATTTACTTATTAACGCAGTCCAGGCAATGCCGAGCGAAAAAAAAGTGCGCCAAATATTAATTCGGGCAACTTGTCAGGAACAAGCGGTGCGCGTGGATGTGATTGATAACGGCACTGGTGTCCCGACGGAAATTCATGAGCGTTTGTTTGAGCCGTTTGTCAGTCACGGCAAAATGGGCGGAACCGGTTTAGGACTGGCCATTGCACGCGGCATTATCGAAGCGCACGCCGGATCAATTGGGTTGGAGGTGACAACGCAACAGGAAACAGATTTTTATTTCGTGCTACCGCTCGCGTCGGATTTTCCTCCACAAACCTGAGAGGTGAAAAATGTCCATCAAAGTTTTATTAGTTGATGATGATGAAGCGTTTCGCGCCGTCACCGCGATTGCACTTGAAAGTGAGGGCTGCGCCGTGCGTGAAGCGCCGGATGGTTACGCCGCACTTGATGCGCTCGAAAACGAAAACCCGGATGTCATTATTTCTGATCTGGATATGCCTGGCTTGGACGGTTTGGAACTTTGCCACCTTGTTCGCGCTAATCCACGTTTGGTGAAAACTCGCTTTGTGCTGCTTTCCGCGTTGATTGACCCGGATGGTTTTGGCACGCCGTTGCGACACGAAGCCGATTGTTGTTTGAGCAAGCAATTACAGTTTCACCAACTGTTCAATCAGATCGCGTCATTGACCAATCGGTAAATATCCGCCAAAATTC
>JAYSTY010000269.1:0-3069 GCA_043719385.1 Blastocatellia bacterium
GTTGATGGGAAATGGGCGCAGGTCGAAAATCAAATGCAGCGCCGCGCTGATTTGATCGGCAATCTGGTCGGAACAGTGAAGGGAATCACCAAACAGGAAACCGATGTGTTCGTGAAAATTGCCGAAGCGCGGTCAAAATTACTGGCTGTTCCCAGCGGCGATATTGATGGAAAAATGGCGGCAAACGAAAATCTTTCCAAAGCCATGAATGCCGGAGGGCTGCTCGGTACAGGTGGGAGATTTCTAAGTATCGTCGAGAAATTTCCTGAATTAAAATCCAGCGAAAATTTCCTGAAGTTGCAGGACGAACTGGCCGGGACGGAAAATCGCATGGCGCAGTCACGGAAGGATTATAACGAGTCGGTGCAGGGCTATAACACGATGCGCCAAACCTTCCCGACGGTATTGATTGCCGGCCTGATGGGGTTTCAGGACAAACCATTTTTCAAGGCGGATGCCGAAGCCAAAACTGCTCCGAAAGTAGATTTCAGTAGATAACTCTTCCCTGTGATTGGCAGGAAAATATTTTTCGTGCATGAGAAACTCTTTTTCCTGGCTGGAAAGTTCAGGCGCAATCACCTTCTTCGGACTGGCAATAAAATATTTGAAATCAGAATCCCGGCGACTAAGGCCATCGCGGTCAAAATCATTCTGAACGCAGTTTCTACGCCAGGCACGATTTGTTTATCCAGTAATGAAGCAATGCTGTGAAACCCGATGCTGCCCGGCACGAGTAACAAAATTCCTGGCGCGAGTGTGACTGTTGCCGGGCGTCGTAACAGTTGTGAATAAAGTCTGCTCGCTACGCCAACGGTCAACGCTCCAATGAACGGCCCTAACTCGGCGCCTAAAATCATCGCTCCAATCCGGCTTGCGATCACTGCCAGGACAACCACTAAAACAATCCAGCCACAGTCGCGCAAATGAGCGCGCAATAGCACGGCAAAGGCCAGCGGCACGATCAATAACGCCAGATATTCCGACCAGGGCGGCAGCGGGATTGACGCTCCGGTGCTTGCCGCACCAAAAATTAAGCCTGAAACTTTTGCGCCCAGTGTCACGCCGAAACCAATCCCTAAAAAAATAATCAGGGCGCTGCTCAGGCGCGAAGTTCCTGATACCAAATTTCGGGTCGTCAGTTCTGTCAACGCGACCGTCAGCGTAAATCCAGGCATCAAAATTATTAGTCCCGCCAGCGTCGTGATGAAAACTGAATATGGCCCAAAATAAATGCTCAAAGTGGACGCTAAAATCGAGGCGAAAAATGCTGCGACCGGCTCAAAGATTTTGCCGAGTGCCTGATATTTTCCCGCCAGCAAAGACAGCAAACCAATCAAAATGCCAACGCCGCCCGAAGCGATCATTTCTTTGACGCCACCGCCAAAAAATTGCGAGGAAGAGGCGGACGCTACACCAAAGGCAATGGTCGTCAGCAGCTTGCCATATTCAGGTTTGGCCTGACTGATTTCGTCAATCTGAATTGAACCCTGAGCCGGAGAGAGGCGCTGGTGCATAACTTCAGTCAGCACCTGATCGAGGTCAACTAATTTGCCTAAATTTAAATCGCCCGGCTCCGCCCGAATCAAAAATGTACGCTGGTTTTCAAGCTCGCCAAAACCGCAATAAATCGAAGTCGGCGTCGAAAAAAATTGTCCCTGCAAATGTAAGCGCCCCGCCGTTTGTTCCAGCAATTCTTCCAGACGATGCGAGGCATAACCATAGGTATGCAGAGCGCGTCCCAGCCGCAAAATAAAGCTGATGGCTCCATTGTCATTGTGGTCATTTGGTGTTGCTGTAAGGTCGCTGTTCTGCGCCAGAATTGTTGCCATGAAAATCTCCGTACTCGGTGCGATTTGATCTTTTGCCGTGCTTTCGTATACTTACCAATTACACCCTATTTCAACCAGACTAACAGAGCAACGAAAACCGCCCGGAATTAACGCGTTCCTCTTTTACTAACTTTTTCGTTGCGCTGAAACAACAAGGAATAAAAATGAAAGCTTTCCATTTTTCACTACTAAGAATTTTGCTCGTCGTCGCCATCGCTGCTCTGGCTGTTTCCGCCCAGGATAAAAAAGAACCTTCATCAGGTGAAGTCGAAGCCGTCAAAAAAATTAATACGGCGAAAGATTTGCCCGCAAAATTTAAAGCGGCGGAAGAGTTCATGAAGAAAAACTCCAAAAGCTCGCTCCGTCCCAAAGTCGCCGACTACATGGTTGGACAAATTGGCGATGTGACGGATGGCGCACAACGACAGGCAGCCATTGAAACTTACCTGAAAATGTTTTCCTCCGACAGCGAGAAAGATATGATTTTGCCGGCGCAGGTTGACGCTTTGGCCCTGGTAGACAAAGTTGACGAGGCTTTCAAGCTGGCTCCCAAAGCGTTTGAGAAATCCCCTGACAATGTAATTTTGCTGACGCAGTTAGCACTCAAAGGGGGAGCGCAAGCCGCGCAAAATCAAGTCCAGAATGCTGAGTTAACGAAACAATATGGCACGAAAGCCATTGCGTTAATTGAAGCGGATAAAAAGCCTGCGGGAGCCACGGATGATTTTTGGAATAACTTCAAAAAACAATGGTTGCCGGAACTGTATCAGGCATTGGGCTTTGTTGCTTTTGCGACCAAAGATGAAGCCGACACAAAGATCAAATTTCAAAAGGTGATTGACCTCAATCCGACCAATCCGCGCAGTTATTATGTCCTGGGAAATATTGCGGATAACGAATATCAACACGCCGCCGTGGATTATAATGGCGCGTCAGGTGCCGCCAAAGCTGAGTTATTGAAAAAGGCGGAAGTGATTATGGATCAGGCGATTGATTACTTTGCCCACGTGGTTGGACTCACAGAAGGTAAGGCGGAGTTTAAGCCGGTGCATGATCAGGTTTTACCTGTGTTACAGGAATATTATAAGTACCGCAAAGGCTCGCTGACCGGGTTGGATCAATTAATTGCAAAATATAAAAAATAATCAAAACGCCAAATCAGCCCGCAAAGATGGGCGCTAGTTAAAACAGCGAAGGCTGCTTTTCAAGCTCTGACGGCGCAATAACAGCTTGCCCCAGC
>JAYSTY010000270.1:0-7445 GCA_043719385.1 Blastocatellia bacterium
CCAGAATTCAGAATGAAGTTGAATTGGATCTGGCGCTGCCGGGAAAAGCTGTCGCCCCTAAAAATAGTTGGTGGAAAAATTGGAGCGAGCGCCAATTTACCTTTTCGCTCCCGCAATTAGCCGGCGCCAGTGCGCTGGCCTTTTCGCTGATGGTTTTTGGGATGTATCACGCCCTTCATCGTGATCCGCAAATTGCCGCCGACGTTTCTGCGCAAGCTGTCATCCCGATGGAATCTGAATGGAAGTCAAAAATCCAGCAAAAAACTGTGCAGATAAATGCGCGGCGTGTTTCGTGGAGTCCGCAAATAAGTACTACTTACGATAATAATATCCAGCGTATTGATACGTGGATGAGCAAAACTCGCCAGACGCTGGTGCTGTCTCCTGACAGTGATCAACAAAAATTTCTGCTGGATTTGTATCAACAAAAACTCCAGTTGATGGAAGACTTTGAAAAATTCGAGAAGTAAATTATGTCCACCAAAAAATCAATGAAGCACTTATTTCAAGCGGTAAAAGGGATTGCCTTAATCGGGTTGCTGACCAGTTTAAGTCTGCTGGTCAACGCCCAGGATTTCAGTAAATCATTTAAGGTTTTACCCGATGCCGGTTCGCTCGAAGTGCTGGCTAAAACGGGTTCGATCATGGTCGTCCCCGCTGAAGGCAGTACAATTCAGGTTATGGCGCGTCATGCGGGAAATAATATCAACGTTACCCAGGCAACTTTACAGGGAAAAGTTAAAGTGGAAGTGACAAATGATTCTCCAGTTGACCTGGTTATTACCGTTCCCGCCAGCACTTCGCTTGATGTGTTATGTGTTAAATGTGGAGTGACCGTAAAAGGGTTGCGCGGCAGCATCAAGGCCAGTACCAGTGAGGGTGATATTCAATTAACAGGCATTCGCAGCGCGCTGGTCGAAGCCCGAAGTATGAGCGGCAGCGTTAGTTTTAGCGGTGAGGTTTTGCCAAGTGGGAGCTATTTCCTGAAGTCTTTTTCAGGCCGCGTAGATGCTGCTTTGCCAGCCGAAGCTAAATTTAAACTGGATGCAACTTCTGTTCGTGGAGGAATTGAAATTAAGCCGGAAGATTTTCAGCTTACCCTGCAAAAACAAACTGCTCAATTTGTGCACGGCTTTGTGGGTTCCGGGGGAGCGACGGTTACATTGTGGACTCAGGAAGGTAGTATTCGAGTAAGAAAAAGATAGCCCTAAACCAGGTAATAAAATAAAAGGCAAAAAGAGCAGAGAGAGACACTCTTAATCTTTTTGCCTTTTGTTATTAGCTCATCTGACCGGAAACTTCCTGCATTCTGGTTTTTACATTCCGGTATTGCACATCAACTGCGTAGACTTCTGCAAACGTATCGTAAGCAAATTGAAGCTCGCCGGTGGCGGCATAGGCATCCGCCAGATCGTAGCGTAACGCCTGATAGGCATCTGCGCTTTTTCCTGGCGCATCCAGTGCTTTTTTCAGCCACATAATGGTCAGGCGCGGCAATCCTTTTTGCATGAAACAATAGCCCAGCATGTTACAGCACGGCACAAAATTCGCATGGATCGGATCAGACATAATCGCTTTGAAGGCTTGCTGAAATTCCTCAATCGCTTCATCAAACATGTCCATTTCCTTGTACGCCAGGCCTAAATTGAAATGAGTCTCATAATCCTCAACGGTTTCCTGCTGCTCAGTCTCAGCTTTGAAATCATCCAGAAATCCAAGTAAATCGTCCATCTCTTCGCCGGCAAACAAATCCATCCCGGCGTGTTGCGGGGCAGGCGCAGTTTCAATTTGTGGTTGCCATTCTGATCCAATGTTTAGCGGACTGCTATCAAAGGTAGCGAGTGGCGCAGGTGTCATTGGCGATAATGACAAATTTGAAGCAGGCGTCTCAGGTTCGGCAAGGAAGATCGTTTTTCCCCCTTCACTGTTTTCTGACTGACTGCCCATAAAATCGCCAGCCGCAAGATCGTGACCTGCATATAAGCTGTCAGCTAAGTCTTTAAAAGAGCTTTGCACGGGCGCAATTTCAGGCTCGAACGACGGAGTTAAGCTCGTCAACTCTACTGGTGCAGCAGTTTCTTCCAGCGGCTCAGGGGTATTTTCGGTCTGAAGAATTGACTGCGCGGATTTGGCCTCTGCCTCATTTAACTGGGTAACTTTTTCCGCCACCTCAGCGTGATCAGGGAACTTGGCGGCGATGGATTCGAGGGTATAGCGAGCGACATCAAGCATTCCCTGACTGAGATAAAAATCAACACTTTCCAGTTCATCACTGAGGCCAATATCGGAGGAACCAAAATCGGGCTGGTTATTTTCTTCAGGCTCAGGAGCCGTGATTGTGCTGTCGTGCCATGACGTGGCATCTGATTTTTTATTTCCACCAGCTTGTAAATTCGATCCGGCGGGAACTTCCTGCGAAATATTGCTTTCACCCGGGGCCGACCAGCTTCCCCACTGGCTTTCGTTCGCACTCTGACTTTCCTGATAATTTGCCGATGAATTTTCAGCGGCGGATGACGAGCCTGAATAAGCAGACTCTTCAGCTTCAGACGATCCGAACGAGAATTCATTCTCGGTGCCATGGTTCCAACTATTCATTCCTGAATCAGTCGCGAAGTCAGATTCATAAGAATTGGTATAGACTGGTTGGGCTTCCGGCTCATCGCCTTCCACTTCACGCAAACGGCGACGATGCAGGATTTCATCCGGCTCCAGTTGCATCAACTGCCGCAGACTATTGAGCGCCAAAGTTTTATCGTCTTGTTGCAGGGCAAGCGTCACGATTGTATTGAGCGTTTCGATCAACAGATGTTCATCGTGAGTGCGCTCATAAACTACCACCAGGCGTGTCAATGCACCGATGTTCTGTGGTTCCTGGGCGAGTACTTCGCGCAGCAGATTAGCCGCTTTTTCTTCCTCACGGTACTCGTGCAAAATTTCGATGACTCCATCAAACAGACGGAGCGCACCGGTCACGTCATTACGCCGGACAAACATCAGTGCCAGGTCAACCGAATATTGATAACGTGAGGGGGCAATGGTGATCATCTGGTTGACGGCGGTTTCAGCGGCCTCCAGATTATTGGTTGACTGATGAACACGCGCCAGTAACGTCATGAGTTCGGCATCATTAGGTCGTTCGCTCAGCAACCCTTCAATTAACTCAATGGCTTTTGGTTGCTCATTTCGTTGCAAGAAAAGATTGACGGCGGAAGAAAGTGCCACCTGACCATGCGAATGAGCTTTGAGGGCGCGCAAATACGTTTGCAACGCTTCGCCTTCTTTGCCCTGCCGCCGTAATTCACCGGCTGCCAGAACAAACGAATCGTAGGCTTTATCCACCTGATTTTCGCGTAAATATGCGTCTGCCAGTTTTAGCTGGATGGAGGTATTTTCCGGGTCAAGGTCGGCAATCTTTTGATAAATGGTCAGGGCTTCCTGGGACTGACCATCCCGAACATAGCGTTCGGCAACGCTTAAATATTGGTGCCGGGCATCCACGATTAATTTTTGCTGGGCATAAAGTCCGGCCAGTTTCAACGCGACCTCAATATTATCAGGATCAAGCTTGCTAACTTTCTTAAGCATTGCAATGGATTTGAGATAAAACCCACTGACCCGGTAATGCTCGGCAATATGCAGAAAACTGTCTATTGCTTCGGTCGTTTGCCCAACTTTGACATACAGGTCGCCGAGCGTGTTAAGGGTCGTGACATCCGAAGGGTCTGCCTGCGCAATTTGACGATACTCTTCAATGGCAGATTGATATTTTCCCTGCTGAACATATTTTGAGGCTGTTTTTAGTGCTTTAGCTTTATTGAACGACATCGGCGCTGCCTACTTTGGTTGAGGTGTGAACTGGTGGGTTGAGACGATACGAGGGACAGAAGGTGGGACCAACCGCGCTAAAATTAGCACTAGCCTTAAGAGGTTGTCAATCGGTTAGTTCAGGAAGAATGTTGCAGATTTATGATAACTCTGTCAGGCCGTCAAAATGACTGAAATCGCAGTCTCCCTCCGTTTCTGAATCAGTCAATTTGAATCCATCCCTGCGCTTGAAACCCAAACCGGATTTATTGCTGTCCAATTTTAGAGGGAGTGAAATTGGAGGGCATTTGTCGGGAAAAAAAATTCATGCGGGGAAGTCGTCAGGGCTTGACTTACGTGTGGGCAGAGCAAGTAAACTACACAACCGGATTAAGAGTACAGCACCGCGAGCCACCCCGTCGCTACCGCTCAGGGTACAGTACCGCGAGCCGTAGCGAGTCGGGTTTCTGAGCGAACCGGACTTGCAAATAACCTGAATGGTTTCAGTCTGGAGTCAAGCCCCGATGAAAATGCTGAACGGTGAAACGATTAATTTTACTGTCGAAGAAGAATTTTATTTTTCCACTGAGTTCCCTGCGCCTGAAGAACTGTGGTCAGTCTTGGAACCAGAATTGGCAGAATCGCCCTGGATAACCAGCCAAATTCCCGTTGGTCTAAATACTACCTCGCGTAATTTAGCCCGCCGCTGGCAGGAAATTGACGACTCTCCTCAGACGATTGATGATGATCATTATCTCAGCGGTTTACAGGTTGACACGGCGCTGGATGGAAACACTTTCGTGGAACCGGATTTTCTGGTGGAGTTCGCCGGTTTTCTGTTGAAACAACTTTCCCATCGCATGCAGGAAGTTCGTCAGGTTCAACAACAACTGGCGCTGGAACTGGGTAAATTAAACGGTAAATGGTCGTCTCCCGCGCAAAAATAAACAGGCTGCTTGTAAAGTATGTAAAATTTTAAGCTGACTGGCTGGCTGGCAACAAATTGGCCCTATAATCTACAGGATGAAATTTCAGCGTGATTCAATTTTGAGCTTAATCGTCGGCGGAGTCCTGGTCATTTTATTACCGCTGTTGGCTGCCCTGCAATATCGCTGGCTCGGTCAGGTAAGCAGTGGCGAACGCGAGCAGATGAAAGCTAATTTGCGCGCCACAGCTACGCGCATCAGCGAAGATTTTGATCAGGTACTAACTGAAACTTTCGTTGCTTTTTTGGCTACGGCAGATGATCCTGGCAACGAAAAAGACTATGTCGGGAAATATCAGCGCTGGCTTGAAACGACCAGAGATGAGCGTTTAGTGAAGACTCTGTATCTTGCTCAGGCCAAAGAAAATGATGAACTTGAATTACGGCAATTCAATCCTGCCACAAAACAATTTTCTCCTCAGCCCTGGTCGGAAGAGCTAACTTCTCTCCAGCAGAATTTAGTGCAGCACCTGAGCGAATTTCATCGCTTCACGTTACAGCCAGCGCCGGAAGGTTCTCCCCCACGTCCACCATTTCAAGCGCTGCAAAGGTTCAATAGTAATCTTCCGGCCATTACAATTCCCTTAGTGAAAATGCCTTTTCCGGGCAGCCTGGCGCAACCAGTTATAACAGGGTTTGTGATTGTCACGCTTGATTTGCCTTACATTCAGCAGGAGGTTTTGCCCGCTTTAGTTAAAAAGCATTTTGTGAGCGACGATGTTTTGAATTATGACTTAGCCGTCATCGCACATGAGCAAAAGCAAAAAATTATCTGGCAATCACCTAACGCTGATTTTGTCGCGCACGGGGTTTCTAACATTGATATTTCTGAGCCACTGTTTGGTTTGCGAAGAGATGAGTTTCGTAACTTGATGCGCAACAGATTTGAAGGTCGAAACCCGCCTCCGCGTCGGATCAGCGGCCTGTTTCCCTTCCCCAACCGCGATGAAAATAAAGCGTGGGAATTGTTGATACGCCATCGTTCCGGCTCACTTGAAACGGCAGTCACGAAAATTCGTCACCGCAATCTCATGATCAGCTTCAGTATCCTGGCGATGCTTTTGGGCAGCGTTGGGTTGATGATGATGGCAGTTCGCCGCGCTAAAAAATTAAGCCAGCAGCAAATGGATTTCGTGGCCGGCGTCTCACACGAATTGCGCACCCCGCTCGCGGTGATTGATTCCGCTGGCTACAATTTGACTAAGGGAGTCATCAAAGAGCCAGCCCAAATTGAACGTTACGGACAGCTCATCAGGAAAGAATCACAGCGTCTGAAAGAGATGGTGGAGCAGATGCTGGAATTTGCCGGCGTCCAATCAGGCAAGCAGCAATACGCCTTGCAACCAACGAATGTGAATGAAATTCTGGCTGGTGTGCTGACCTCCTCGCAGCCGTTATTTACCGAAGGAAATTTCCATCTCGAAAAAGATATTGCCGTGCCTTTGCCGTCGGTGCTGGCGGATGCTCCGGCGCTGGCACGCGCCCTGCACAACCTGCTGAATAACGCGATGAAATATGGCGGCGAAAGCCGTTGGATTGGCGTCCAGGCCCAGGCCGTCACCAATGGCAATGGCAAGAAAGTTCAGGTCACAATTTCAGATCGCGGGCCAGGTATTTCTGCCGCCGATTCCGCCCATATTTTCGAGCCGTTTTATCGCGGCAGCGAAGTCCGCGCCGCACAAATTCACGGCAATGGTTTAGGCCTGAGTCTGGTCAAAAATATTATCGAAGCGCATCACGGACAGATCACTGTCGAAAGCAAAAATGGCGCGGGCAGCGCCTTTATCATCAGCCTCCCAACTATTTCTGAAAATCAATCGCTATGAGCAAACGTATTTTACTGGTCGAAGACGAACCTGGGTTGGTTATGACGCTGACAGATTTTTTGCTGAGCGAAGATTATGCCGTTGAAACCGCGCAGGATGGGGAAACAGGCTTAAAAATCGCGACGGAAGAAACGTTTGATTTGTTACTTTTGGATGTGATGCTGCCGCGCAAAAATGGCTTTGACTTATTGCGCGATTTGCGACAACGCGGAATTCAGACGCCGGCGATGATGCTGACTGCACGCGGCCAAATCATTGATAAAATTCTCGGTCTCAAACTCGGCGCTGACGATTATTTGACGAAGCCGTTTGATATGGGCGAATTACTGGCTCGCATCGAAGCGATTATGCGGCGCACCAAAGCAGTTGCTTCTGTCACCGCTGAGGTTTATGTGTTTAGCGATGTACGCGTAGATTTTCGTCGTGCCGAAGTGACTCGACAAGGACAAGTTATCGAGCTGGCAGCGCGTGAATTTCACTTGTTGCGTTACCTGATTGAGCATCGTGAAGCCATTATTTCGCGTGACACATTGCTGAATGAAGTTTGGGGTTACGATGCGATGCCAAATACACGCACCGTAGATGTTCATCTGGGCTTGCTCCGCCAGAAGCTGGAACCAAATCCTCGTCACCCGCAATTTTTTATTACCGTGCATGGCATGGGGTATAAATTTGTCGGCTGATTTCGCCTCTTCGTTGCGACAAAAGCTTGTGTACCTACCACAAAAAGGGCAATCTGAAGATTAGGACACTACCAAAACATAGCATAAATCCTGCCGCCGCATTTTGCCTTACTCCTGGCTTAATCCCATGGTGCTACCGCAGAT
>JAYSTY010000028.1:0-26733 GCA_043719385.1 Blastocatellia bacterium
GTGCAAGGATTTCGGCTTCTACAATGCGGCGCTGGGAGTCTGCGCCGGCCTCTGGAATTTCTACTTATCTGCTTGATTCTATTGAACGCAACAAGTCTAATATGTTGTAAGCAAGGAAATTAGTTGTGTACGCTGCTTGAACTAACAGTTCAAGCTACATTTACTCGTGGCGTGAACTGTTAGATCACGCCAGAAAAATAGGAAAATAAATGTTACGTCTTGCGTTATTTTTTATAGCGGTATTTACCTTGACGGCAAGTGCCCAAACCATCACCACCAAAACTGCCAACCTCCAAAAAATTGATGGCTACATTCCACTCTATTGGGACGCCACCAACGGCAAAATGTGGATGGAGATTTCTCGCTTCAACGAAGAATTTCTCACTCAGACTTCATTGCCTGCGGGCGTAGGCTCGAACCCTATCGGGCTTGATCGCGGACAACCAGGCGATGGGCGTGTAGTTTATTTCGAGCGTAATGGGAGCAAAATTTTTCTGGTGCAACCGAACTATCGTTATCGTGCGCTCGGTAACGATGCAGCGGAACGTAAAGCGGTGAAAGATTCGTTCGCGCAATCAGTCCTGTGGGGATTCAAAGTCGAAGCCACTGAAGGCGACAACGTTTTAGTGGACGCGACGAATTTCTTTTTGCGTGATGCGCACGGCGTAGCGGATACGATGCGACGCGCCAAACAGGGCAATTTTCGGATGGACGAATCACGCTCCGCGTTTTATTTGCCACGCACAAAATCATTTCCAAAAAATACGGAAGTCGAAGTCACGCTCACGTTCGCAGCCGAAGAACCCGGACGCCTTGTAGCCGAAGTCACGCCGAACGCCCAAGCCGTCACTGTGCGCGAACATTTTTCGCTCGTTGAATTGCCCGACAATAATTACACGCCGCGCTCGCTTGATCCGCGTGTAGGGTTTTTCGGCATTTCGTTTTTTGATTACTCTTCACCGTTTACCGAACCAATCGAAAAACGCTGGATTGCTCGTCATCGCTTACAGAAAAAAGATGTGAGCGGGGAACCGATTAAGCCAATTATTTATTACGTTGACAACGGCGCTCCCGAACCAGTGCGCAGCGCTTTGGTGGAAGGCGCTTCGTGGTGGAATCAAGCTTACGAAGCGGCAGGATTCAAAAATGCGTTTCAGGTGAAAGTGTTGCCCGCTGATGCCGACCCGATGGATATTCGCTACAACGTGATTAATTGGGTGCATCGTTCGACGCGCGGCTGGTCGTACGGCTCTTCGATTGAAGACCCGCGCACAGGAGAAATTATCAAAGGAGTCGTCACGCTTGATTCCATGCGCATTCGTCAGGATGTTCTGCTCGGCGATGGAAAAGTCCCGCAATATTCCAGCGCCAGCCGCGCCTGTGATTTTGGCGCGACGTTGCCTGACTTGGAATATTTGGCGGACGACGCGACGGACGTGGGCGCAATGTCGCTCGCACGCATTCGCCAATTGTCCGCGCACGAAGTCGGACACACGCTTGGACTCGCGCATAATTTCGCGGCTTCGAGTTATAGCAGAAGCTCCGTGATGGATTATCCGGGGCCAGTCACAGAAATAAAAAATGGCAAGCTGGATTTGTCGAATGCCTATGCTATTGGTATCGGCGCATACGATAAATTTGCAGTGAGTTTTGCGTACAGAGAATATCCGAATCAAAAAGCAATTGATGATTTTGTGACCAAAGGCGTGAGCGACGGAATGCTGTTTATTTCTGATGCCGACACTCGTCCGGCAGGCGCGGCACATCCGCTTTCGAGCTTGTGGGATAACGGCTCTGATCCGGTCACGTATCTGAAGCACGAAATGGAAGTGCGCAAAATTGGACTCGCAAATTTTGGCGTGGCGACTGTACCGATTGGCACGCCGTATTCGCAACTCGAAGCGAAATTGTTGCCGCTCTATTTGCACCATCGCTATCAACTTACCGCAGCGATTAAATCTATCGGCGGGCTGTATTACACCTACGCTGTGAAAACTGCTGGCGGCGCTTCGCCAAAAAATATTCAGGCGATTGTTCCTGCTGCAAAACAGCGCGAAGCCCTGCAAATAGCACTCAGCACGATCACTCCCGAAGCGTTGGCGATTCCTGAAAATATTTTGCAAATGATCCCACCGCGTGCGTTTGGCTACGGTGGTGGCCCGACTGAATATTTTAATAAACGCACAGGGCTGACTTTCGATCCGATTGCTGCCGCGAGCATTGCCGCAGATTTTACAATTTCTGGTTTGCTCAATTCGGAGCGGGCTGTGCGGTTGATTGAGTACCACGCACGCAATGCCGAGAATCCTGATTTTTCTGAAATCATCCGTGAATTGTTGCGAGAAGTGTGGAAGAAAAATATTCCAAAAAATTCATATGAAGCCGAAATTCAACGCGCCGTGCAAACTGTCAGCGTGATGAAATTGATTGATCTTGCCGCTGACGATGAAGCCGCGCCACAAGTCCGCGCCGTAGCGACCGAGATGCTGCGTGCCTTGATGACTGACCTGAAAAAAATTGGGATGGTCGAAGCGAATGACTCTGCACATCGCAAATTTTTAGCGGAAGAAATTGAACGATTTTTGACGCGACCTGATGTGCCGCGCAAACGCACTGCGCCGTTGCCAACACCGCCAGGTGATCCGATTGGTGGGAAGTGATTTATATTTTATGATACCAACAATCTTTATTTCACACGGCTCACCGATGATTGCGTTGGAGCGCACTCCGGCATCGGAATTCCTGAAATTACTTGGGAAGGCATTGCCGCGTCCGAAAGCAATTTTGAGTATTTCGGCGCACTGGGCTACTTCGCGTCCGACGGTCAGCCTCGCGGCAAATCCTGAAACGATTTATGATTTTGGCGGATTTCCGCAGGCGTTGTACGAGATGAATTATCCGGCTCCGGGTGCGCCTGAATTATCACTTCGGATTAAGGAATTATTATCGGCGGCGGACATCGAATGTGATGCAATCGCGGATCGTGGTTTCGATCATGGCACGTGGATTCCGTTGCGCTTGATGTATCCCGAAGCTGAAATTCCCGTCGCACAACTTTCGGTGCAGCCGCGCAATGACGCCAAATCGCACTACGAAATCGGGCAGGCGCTACAATCTTTGCGTGAAGAAAATGTATTGATCCTGGCTTCAGGGACGGCGGTACATAATTTGTCTGCGCTTAGCCCTGGCTCAGAGGCTCCATCGTGGGCGATGAATTTTGACCAATGGTTGTCGAGTGCAGTGGCGAGTGGAAACGCCAACCGATTGTTGGAATGCGAGAATATCCCGGAAGCAAAAATGGCGCATCCGACGCCGGAACATTTTCTGCCGCTGTTTGTTGCGTTGGGTGCGGCTGCGAATGCGGAAGGCGAATTTCAGGGAAAAACTTTGCATCGCAGTTGGGAACTTGGCAGCCTGGGTATGGCGTCGTATTTGTTTGCTTAGCCATTCCTTTTATTGTCGCAAACAAAAGAGCGGGCGAGCGAAGCCAGAATTATTTTCTGACCGCACTCGCCCACGCTTACCTTCACCCTAACCATTTCTGTTCTGATTTATTACCATCTGTTGCGGGATGGTGCATACTGAAAATAGCTGCGTTTGTAACCCTGGCGGAAGCCGTTGCGGTAATCCGAATTGCCGTTGCGGTAATGCTTTGAATTACTCGGATCGGGGATGCGTCTGGACTGTGCATCTTCCTGGCCGCGTCGCAATCCTTCCTTGAAGCCTTTCTCCTCGTCACGCGTGTAAAAGCCTCCGTAACGCCCGCCGTTATTACCATAACCGCCATAGTTACCATTATCTCGATAGCCACCGTTCGGCTCATAATCGCGGTCACGTCGTTGTCTTTCGCGCTGTTCGCGTCTATCTTCCCAGCGGTCTTGATCCTGATTTCGATCCCAGTCCCGGTTTTGCGCGTGGGTTATATTGGCGATTCCAAAAGCCGTGAACAGCGTCAGCGCGAGAGCCAGTGAATAAATGTATTTTGGTAAATTTTTGTAAGTCATATATCGCCTCCGTAAGCATATTTTTAGCATTCAGTTTCAGGCTCATCCCTGATTCTTTTTGCACTTTATGAATAAGCATCTTTTGTACCACGGCGTGGGGGAAATATTAGCTGAACGGTAAATGCTTTAGACCTGATAATTGCAGGGTAGGCAGCGAAAATTATTGGGGCAAAGATCAAGTTAAAGCATCCCAAATGGGATGGCTCCTAAACAAAATGGGCGGGCGGGCTATGCGGGAATCAGGATTTAATTTATAAATCGCACGACACCCATAAAAGTTGTGACACTTGAGAAACTGTCATTTTGAAAAATCTTCAGGCGCATATTTGAGGTTAAGCTTGTTTTCGCTGGTTTACTTAGAAATCTAAACACAGGAGAGTCATTAAACATGAAAACTACCAACCGTCGCATCCCTTTAATCGTCAAAATTTTGTACACCGCTTTTGTTGCCGTGCTCGTTCCCTATTATTGGCAAGCCTACGGCCCCACCAATTTTCTTTATTTTTGTGACACGGCATTATTAATGACTGCCGTAGCTGTTTGGCTGGAAAGTCCGTTGCTCGTCTCTATGCCCGCGATTGGAATTCTAATTCCGCAAGCGGTATGGGTCATTGATTTTTTAGGTGGAATCGCTGGTAAGGCTCCGGTTGGAATGACCGCTTATATGTTCAGCCCGAAACTTTCGTTGTTCACGCGAGGCTTGTCATTTTTTCACTTCTGGCTTCCGTTTTTGTTAATCTGGCTGGTCTGGTGCCTGGGTTATGACCAGCGCGCTTTAAAGTTTTGGACGATGCTGGCCTGGGGACTAATGCTGATTGGTTATTTTCTGTTGCCTGCGCCGCCAGCCCCGCTGAGTAATCCTAATATTCCGGTAAATGTGAATTATGTGTATGGCCTAAGCGATGATCATCCGCAAGCCTGGATGCCGCCACTCGCATGGTTCTCCCTGATGTTGACAGTCTTGCCGACGCTTGTTTATTTTCCCACGCATCTGGCACTGAAGAAAATATTTCCCGCGCCAACGTCTGAAAAGAGCGGAAGAATTCAGGGGTTCTAAGTCAGCATTTGTTGCGGAGCCATTGAAAGAATAGGTCATGGTTCACAAATTGATGAAGGGCGGCTAAATTTGTGAACCACAACTATTAATTCTAACGTTCCTCCTCTTTTTCCACAGAATTTCCACAGTCACCCCCTCGCTCAGGAGATGTGATAAATCAATGATAATTTTGTGCTTGAAATAAGTCGTAATATCTTATAGGATACAAAGGACTTCAGGTGACTGGCAGCGTTCATTATTACCTGAAGGATTGAGTAACGAAAGGTTGCTCCACCGATAATTGAAATCTGATTCCAGATCAGACCCCCATCTGGTATCCCTTGTAGTAGTCAATCGTCTCACCCGTAATTGATTTCTGTGCCCCAGAAAGAAAATGCATGTGGATACTCATCGTTCGTATTTTTCTATGTTTGCTTTTAACTACAGGAGTTAACGCAAATCCGATTTCATATCAGCAAATAGATCAGAACTCTCAAAATCAGAGCAGTTCAAAGAACTCGTCACAGCAACCGAAAGCGCAGGACGGTGGCTCGACGCCGGAGTTTGTGCGGCTGGCAGATGGGCGAGTCGTGCCTTTTGGGCCAGGCATTATTTGCACTGACGAATGTATCAAATCCGATCTTATCTCTTCGATTATTCCCAAAGCAGGTGGACTGAACCCCTGGCTCATTGCTGTTCCAGTCGC
The DNA here is from genome assembly GCA_043719385.1 of Blastocatellia bacterium. GTDB lineage: Bacteria > Acidobacteriota > Blastocatellia > RBC074 > RBC074 > JAFDVL01. The sequence goes on from JAYSTY010000028.1 coordinate 5,747, forward strand.
TGCCGCAGGAATCATTGCGCTGGTCGTTTTGCAAAAAGGCAGTGGTAGTAGCACGGTTATTTTAGATACCAATACACCACAAATTGTAGTGCCACAACCGACTCCAACTCCACCACAAGCCGAAGTGCCGGAACCCGCGACCCTGATTTTATTAGGAATTGGCTTAAGCATGATTGTCAGAAAAGGAATGACACAGAAAAAAACAAAGCGCGAGGCATAAGAATTTCCTGCAACGCATCCCCTGCCTTTTTTCCCCGGCTGTATTTTCTGCTTCAGCATCGCTAAAATTATCGCTACACAAAAGTTACCCAACCCGAAAGCCACCGACTTCATCAAACTCCCGTCAATTTAAACTTGCTTTCGTCGCCGGCATTGTTCACTATTTGCACGCAACGAAATGAATCTGAGGGAAGTGCCATGAAGAGGTTTTACTCCATTATTCCAGCCGTCTTATTACTAACGTTCAGCCTTCTGATGTGGTCCCCAGCGCAGGCTCAGGAGGACGTCGCCAGTTGGGACAAAGCGGTTTCACTGTACAAACAAAATCAGTTTCAGGAAGCCATTGCCGAATTTAAACGAGTCCTGGTCGAATTTCCCACCCATGCTGAGAGTTGGAAATTTACGGGTCTCGCCTATTACCAACTGAAAGAATATGATCAGGCTATAGCTGCGCTGGGGAAGGCACTGGAACTGAAAAAAGCGGAAGGGCAAAATACGGCTGACCTTTTGCTGATTCTGGGCCGTTGTCATTTGGCGCTTAACCATTATGAGCAGGCGCTGCCGTATCTGGAATCATTGATTAAGCTGCAAGCGGACAACGCCACAAATTATTACTTGCTGGGGTTTGCGTATGCCAATTTAAAACGTCCTAATGAGGCAGTGAGCGCCTTAAAAAATGCTGTCAAACTTGATCCGAAAGATTCTGATTCATGGTATTACCTCGGCGTGATTCAGCTTCGCGCCGGAAAACTGGACGAAGCAGTTGGGGCCTTTCGTAGTGGCGTAGCCGCCGCCCCCAATAATCTTGAGATTATAAATTTGCTGGCTGAAACTCTGGTGCGACGCGGCCTGGCGGAGCCGGATACAGCAAAAGCGAATACCATTTATGAGGAAGCAATCAGGACAGCCGTAAAGTTGAAAGCTTTGCGCGATGATGCAACCTCAACCGAATTACTGGGGCGGATTTATCTGGCGGCCAAAAAATATACCAGTGCTGAACTGACACTGGCGCGGGCTTTGGCAATGACGAAGGAGCCGACTGCCACTTTATATTTTAATCTCGGCCTAGCCCACGCACAAAATAAAGCCTGGGCCAGAGCAGCGGAAATGTTGCTGCAATCAGACAGGCTCAGCCCGGCGAACGTTGATACGTTGAATTACCTGGGCTTTGTCTATGAAAATTTGCGCAAATATCCACAGGCATTTGACGCCTACAATCGCGCCTATGAAGCCAGTGGGCGGACGAACACTGAGATTAAAGAAGCCATCACTCGCGTTACTCCTTTAGTCAAATTACAGTGAGCCGGGAAATTATCCAGATTGCGCCTTCTTGCTTTTTCCCTGCTGCGTTGTTAGATTTGCCTTCCAATATCTGGCTCTATATCCTCTTTCTATTAAATATCTGGTTATGGCAATGAAAAAACACGGTGGGTCTCTTCTGATTCTTATGATGGCGGGGTTGACGATCATTAGCCTGAGTGCGTGTAAAAATACGTTATTGGGCGAGTCGGCGGTGGTGTTGACTGAAAAAATGGATGTGCGGAGTTCAACTGCTAAGGCTTCCCGCTCAATTGGCGGATTAAAACGCGGAGATCAGGTCACAATTGTTGAGCGTGTCGCGGAGGGCGACACCGCTTATGTGCGCATTAAAGGCACTGACGGAATGGATGGCTGGACAGATGTGCGTAATCTGGTGACACAGCAAAATATTGATAAGTCCAAAGAAATAGCGGCAACCGCTGCTGAAATTTCAACCCAGGCAGAGTGTAAAAATAAAAGTACTGTCAAGTTGCGCCTGACAGCGGACAGAGCAAGCGATGATAATGTGCTGGCCCAGCTTCCGGCGGGGACGACGTTTGAAATTGTGGTGCGTGAGACGCGCCCAAAAGCGGCTGATAAAAATGTTTCTGTCAAAGCGGCGGCACCGAAAGCTGGCAACGAAACTGACGATAAAGATAATCCTGGTGCCGCCAGCTATGAAGTTTGGTACAAGGTGCGAGTCAAGGACAATACGATCCTTCCGGCTGGGTATGTTTATGGTGGCTCAGTTGATTTAGATTACCCCCGCGAAATTTCATATTTTTTCCAGGAAGGCAAAAAAATAGTTGGCTGGCAAAAGCTGGGCGCAATGAAGGATGGAAAGGGGCAGGATAATCATCACTATGTGATCCTGGAAAAAAGTTACAGCGCCACCGATGATAAAAGTGACTTTGATTATCTGCATATTGTGGGCTTTGATCCCAGGAATAAATCGGTGAGCTATTACAATGTTTGGCGCGAAAACATCAAAGGGGTATTTCCCCTGACGGTCAGGGTCGAAGATAAACGCGCCACTTTTCAATTCAAATCGCTTGATAAAGATAATAAGGAATCGCTGGCTCAATATGTCGTCGAGCAGACGGAAAAGGGACACCTCAAGGCTTCTCGGCCAGGCGCTTCAGACGATCCCAAAGACCCCCGCAGAAAATAGCGGCGCGCAAATATCTTTTGGGAATGAGACCGGTGGATCATTATTTTTCAAGTCGCTGTCGTTAACACCAACTTAACTTGACCCGCCGTTCTTCCTGATTTACCCTTTCCCCTACGTCACTAGCTACATCTTGAACTATTAAGTTTGCGAACCTCATCATCTTGTGAGTGATTGTTTGCAACCTGCATTGAAGCCGCCCGACCAACGAAGTCGCGGACATTCCTGATTGCTGAATGAAACGTCAATATTTATTTGCTGCGGGCTGACTTTTTGCCAGCCACCGCAGTTTGTTCTTAAACCTTATTTCTTTTCAAGAAAGGCAAGAAGATGTCAAAATCTCTCCCGTATCAAGCACTTTTCGCGGGTACTTTGCTCGCCTTCTGCTTCCTGTTCGGCACCGCCACCGCAATTGCTCAGTCGCAAGCCAGCACTGGGCAAATTGTTGGCACGGTAAAAGACCCACAGGGCGCAGCCGTTCCCAACGCTACCGTAACGGTAAACAATATCGCTACTGGTTTGACGCAAACGCTCACGACCAACAACGACGGCATCTTTCGTGCTGTCTTGCTTCCCGTCGGTGATTACACAGTCAAAGTCAGGGCACAAGGATTCGGTGAATTTACCCAGAGTGGCTATAAAGTCGAAGTCGGTTCCACGCAGGATGCCAACATCACTTTGCAAATCAATGCAGTAAACGAAGTGGTGCAAGTCACATCAACTATCAACGTCGAAACGACCGCCGTGCAATCCAGTGCGACGGTTGGCTCGCTCGCCATCAGCGAATTACCGATTAACGGTCGTCGCTTTCAGGACTTCGTGTTGCTGACGCCGACGGCGGACGTTGATCCCACGCGCAATCAAATCACTTTAGCCGGACAGCGCGGCATCAATACCAATATTCAGATAGATGGCGCGGACTATACGAATCCATTTTTCGGCGGCATTCGGGGCGGGGAACGCTCCAGTTTTGCGCCGACATTTCCGCAGGAAGCGATCCGCGAATTTCAGGTGGTTGCTTCTGGTTTTAGCGCCGAGTTTGGGCGCTCAACGGGTGGCGTGGTGAATGCGGTCACGAAATCCGGTGAAAACAGATTTCGAGGCTCTGCCTTTTATTTAGGCCGCCCGCAGGAATGGGCGCACCGTAATGCCTTTGGGCAAATTTCCTCACCGACTCAACATCAATACGGTGGTTCCCTCGGCGGCCCCGTCGTGAAAGACAAGTTTTTCTTCTTTATCTCGGCGGAACAACAAAGATTGAAACAGCAACGTGCAGTGCGCTTTGATCGTTTGCTCGGCTACGATGCGACTGCTGCCGCTAATGCGGGTGTCACAGAAGCGTTTAGTCTCTACAAGAGCCTGGAAGGTCCCTACACGCAAACCAACGATGGCATCACTGCCCTGGGTCGGTTGGATTTCACGTTCAATACTAAATATAACGCCAACATTCGTTACAACTACAGCTTCAATAAAGCGTTGAATGCCGTGACGGCGGGTACGTCGCTGGACCCGATTACCAATAGTGCGCTCAGCAACAACGGTACCGAAGGCAATAGCCAAAATACGTTCGTCGGCCAGTTCAATAGCTTTTTTACCAGCACTCTCATTAACGAATTGCGCGGTCAGTATTCGCGCGAGAATCGTCCCCGCACACCCAACGAGCTTTCCCCATTGGTTGGCAATGGCATTGGCAATTATGGCACCGTGTCGTTTCTCCCGACGACGCAATACGATTTCCGACGGCAGGTTGCCGATAACCTGACCTGGTTAAAGGGCAATCACAGCATCAAGGTGGGGGCGGATTACAACTACGCGTTTGCCGATCAGGTGTTCGCCTTCCGGCAAAACGGCAACTTCTTCTTTTCGATTACGGGTACGGATGCCGCAACTCTCACTCGTGTGATGCGTATTATGACGCGCGGCAATGCCAACAATGGCACGACCATCACGAACGATGTGGCGAATCGTTTTGATGACACGACGGTGCGCTATTCCCGCAACGTAGGAAATGGCATTGCCCAAATGGATTATACGAATCTGGCATTTTTCGGGCAGGATGCGTGGAAGGTGCGCCCGAACCTGACACTCAATTTTGGCTTGCGTTGGGAAGCCCAGTATATGCCGACGCCCGACACGAGCAACACCACGCTGACGGCAGCAGTGCAGGGTGCGCGGTTCCCGAATCTCGGCTTGCGCGGCGTGAATCCGGGCGTGATTCCCGATCAAACCGATCAATGGGCGCCGCGGATTGGGTTTGCCTGGGACCCATTTAATGATGGGAAGACAGTCATTCGTGGGAATGTCGGCTTGTTTTATGCCAACACGCCATTGCTGACCCTGGCTGGCCCGATGAACAATTTCCGCAGCACACCAGGCGATGTGACGTTACAGTTACCGTCCACCAATCTCCCCGCGACGCTCAACACGACCTACAAGCAATTCCAATCCATCGGGATTGATCTGAATAACTTTACGCTTGATAAACTGCCCGTGTTGACCGTCGCACAAGTGCAGCAGATCAACAAGAATCTTAATGATGAAAGAAGACGCCTGGGCTTGGTTGTGCCGGGCGATTTTGAAGGCTATCAGTTAGTCACCGTCGGCGATCAATTGAAAAACCCCAGATCGTTGCAGTTTAATTTCAGTGCCCAACGCGAATTGCCAAAAGGCTTTACGATTGGATTGGACTTGAACTACGTGAATACAGTTCATCTGAATCGGAATCGTGATTACGATGTGCCTGATCCGAAAGTCCGCGCGAATGATAAGAGCTTGCGCCCGGTGTTTGGTATTGATGCGAGTGCGGCGGCGTTTGGCCTGGCCCAAAATCGCCCCATTGCGGCCCTTGGCAATGCGGGCTATGTCCAGGTGCGTGAATCCTCGGCGCGTGGCTTATACAAAGCCTTAACCTTGAGCGGAAAATATCGTTTCGCCAAAGGGCAGTTCGATATGTTTTACACGTTGTCGAAAAATCTTGATGACGATTCCACCGAACGCAATGCGTCGTTCGCCGAATATGACAATTCCTTCGATTTACGCCCGGAATACAACTTCTCGCGCAGTGATCGGCGGCATCGCCTGACGTTCAATTCTGTGTTCAATTTGCCACTCGGCTTCCAGCTTTCAACCCTCGGACGGTTTGTCTCCGGGCAGCCAATAGATGTGGTGGTTAGCAGCATTCTGGCCCCGACCGTTTCCGGCCTAACTGCCGCTCAATATGCGGCGTTGGTGACGCTGGCAAGTAGTACTTCGGGAGACCTGAATCTGGATCGTGGGAACAGTGATCGCCCCTATCTCGCGCCGGGTGTACCGCTCAAGCGGAATGCCTATCGCAACTTTGGTAATAAGAATATTGACCTGCGGATTCAACGTGACTTTCGCATCGGCGAACACTTTAAACTCTCACCCTCGTTTGAGGTGTTCAATCTCTCGAAAGCCAAAAACATCACGCTGTTAGGGACTACCGTGACGAACTATGGCAATCCAGGTGTGAACGAAAGAACGGGTGAAACCTTAGCGCCCAGCAATCCTGATTTCTTACAGAAGCGCAGCACAACGGGTAATTACCTGTTAAATAATCGTGCGGGGACGCCCCTGGCAATGCAATGGGGCGTGCGCATGAATTTCTAATTGATTGCTCTACGTAAAAAAATTAGCGGTAGTGAGAGTCAATCTCGCTACCGCTTTTTTGTGTAGGGTAAACTTTTAGTTTGCCGGGATAAAACCTACATCGCAGCAACAATCGTCAGCACATCCTGACTATGTGTATCGGTTTTTACCTTTCTAAAGATGTGTGCGATTTTCCCGGATTCGTCAATGATGAAAGTTGATCGCAACACTCCCTGGACAATTTTGCCATACATATTTTTTTCTCCCCACGCGCCGTATTTTTCCATCACCGTATGATCAGGATCAGACAGCAGCAAGAAGGGCAGCGAATATTTTTCCGTGAATTTCTGATGTGAAGCCTGACCGTCGGCGCTGACTCCCAGTACTTCAATCCCGCGTTTTTGCAGGACAGAATAATCATCACGAAACCCGCACGCTTCTTTGGTGCAACCTGGCGTGTCGTCTTTGGGATAAAAATAGAGGACGACTTTTTTGCCTTTGAAATCAGCCAGGTTGACTACTTCGCCATTGGTATTTTTAAGACTGAAAGCCGGCGCTTTGTCGCCCTTTGTAAGTTCGGTAGGGGACATTGAATTCTCCTTATTCGAGGCGGCCTAAACTGAAAGTTTAGGCCACAAGTTTTTTCAGTAAGATGATCTGTCCGACGTGATAAAGATTATGCTGAATCACGCCGTGCAAATTGTAATACGCCGAATATCCGGTTGCATTCAGCGGATCATTTTCTGCGCCCAGCTTTTCATTTAATCGCTCTTCAGGAAAACTTTTCATAATGGTAAGCAAAGCCTGATGTCGCTGCTCCAGGAGCGTCAAAGCGTTCTTCCAGCCCGTTTCGCTTTGGTCAGTAATTGCAGGGAAATCACCATCCGCAGGAGTCGCCATCGGGCCATTTTCGAGGCGTTCGCGCACAGCATCTTCCCACGCTGCGATGTGCAAGACGAGTTCCCAAATACTGTGCGAATTTGGAATCGGCTTGGCCAAAGCCTGTTCAGCAGTAACATCCGCCAATGCTTCAAGCAACGATGGTCCGTGCCAGGCATTTCCGCTGTAGGCGCGTTTGAGTTGATCTGCAATTCGTTTTAGCTCGCTCATAGTAATTTTTAGTTTGCTTTGATTCTGAGCGCAATATCGTCTTTAAAATTTGGTGCGCTCAATTCACGGACGCCACCTTTGTGTTTGAATTTTTCTTTCTTCACGACGCTGCTGCTGACCGGATCAACCCACTCTGCAAAATAATTTCCGGCAGGTAATTCCAGTTTTAAATTGGTCGCTTCATTCATGTCACGCGTCGCATTCAGCGGGCCTTTTGTACCCCACGAAAAATTCACTTCGGTGTCGTTACGTGTTAGTTGCACGTCGGAAAGCCACGCATCCTTAAAATACTCGACCTTCAATCCGTGCCCGTCGTTATTGGGTAAAATCAACGCATTGGTCGGAACAATTTCTTTCGGCTGGCGTGCGCTTGACCATAAAAGTTTCGTCACGCCTTGTCCGCCGTTGTAAAAATATTCCAGCTTGAGGTCGTATTTTTTTCCGGCTTCGAGTTTAATTTTTCCAATGTCTTCCGTCTCGCTGTGATCCGTCCAATTGTTGATGACTTGCTGACCGTTGATCCACAAACGAACGCCGTCATTTGAGATCGTATGAAAATTGTATTCTTCAGAAAACTTCGGTTCGATCTGTCCAACCCAACGCGCTGAGAACGCGCCAAAAATCATCGTGCGCAAATACACAGCGTAGGCTTTGCTGGGCTGCACCAACGCGCGCGCCGTAACGCCTTTGGGGACTCCGCCTTTGATGATGGAATTGTCCGGCTTCATCTTCAAAAAATCAAAGCCATAAATAAAATCGCGCAGGTAACTCAACTGCTTTCTGAACGCTGGATTTCCGCTGCCGGGTTGCGTGTCGGGATATTGAAATGTCCCGTCTTCTTTTCCTGCCGTGAACGAATAATCGAGGTTATTAAAAAGCCCGCCGCCTGCGACGATGAAGTCCCAGCCTTCCATTCGGTACGGCGTTTCTTTCGCTCCGGCAAATCCAGTTTCGTTGTCGCCGATGACTTTGTTTAGCGCGAAATTCATCGTCACCGTGTCCGGCGGGTACGCATAGTGAAAATTAAAAATCGAAACAGCCAGGTTTGGATTGATGATTTTTTGTTTGCCGTTGCTGATGTTTTGCGAGATCAAATGTTTGTGCTTGAAATTCTTTTCCGTCTCGACAATAACATCAGCGATGCGGCGTTGCCATTCATCGCTGACTCCGGCGGCGGCGTACGGTTCATTGCAAATTTCGTAATAGACATTATCGAAATCTTTCAGCTCTGTGACGACCTTGCGCACGTAGGCTTCCTGCACCGCTGTGACATCCGCATGTTGTAACGTTTCGACTTCATCCCATTTAAAATTGCCGACATTATTGATGTTATTTTTGAAATAGAAGGGATGTGTAAACCACGAATTATCGCCGTAATAATTGCTAAAAAGATTGGCTTCGATGATGATGCCGCGCTTGCTGGCCTGGGCCGTGAAATCTTTCAATCGCGCAAAATATTTTTCATCCCACTTCGTCAAATCGAATTTATTGCCGCCATCAAAGTAGCCGGGAACGTTGCTTCGCTGCCACGGCGTAATAAATTTTTCCTGCTTCGGTGCGAGAATATTATCTTTGATTCCAAACGCTCCGGGCTGTTCACGATATGCCAGAAATGTCCGTGTCAAATTCAATTTATCCTGCGCCAGCGTGTCTAAATATTTGACGTAATCAACATCGAGATTGACGACGGAGCCATAATGTTCGCCCGAAGTAATGAGGATCGTCGGCTTGCCGCGAAAGAGAAAATAATGCGGATTTTCGGGATGAAGCGCGAGGGGCTTTGGTTGCGCGAAGGCCGATAAACAAAGGGCAAAAATTGCAATAAAGGTTTTGAAGTTATACATTTGAAATCCTAAAATAATGGAACACGGATAACGCGAATTTAGAACTACTGATTCTACAATTCGCCACGTTTCATCTGATCAATGACATATTCGCTCGAACGCATCGCCAAAGCCAGAATTGTCATCGTTGGATTCACGCAGCCGCTCGACACAAAGCAGCTTCCATCCACGACAAATAAATTTTTAATGTCGTGTGTTTGATTCCATTTATTCAATACAGAAGTCTTTGGATCATTACCCATGCGCGCTGTACCGACTTCGTGAATGCTGTGACCTGGGGCGTACATTTCAAGGTTTTCATTGATCAATTCAACCTTCGCGGCTTCGAACATTTCGTGTGCGCAATCAATCGCGTCCTTCGTCAGTTCCTTTTCGTTGTCGCCGTAAGCAATATCAATTTTCAGCGCCGGAATCCCCCATGCATCTTTCAAATTTGGATCAATGCTGACGTGATTTTCTTTGCGGGAGAGTACTTCACCAAACGCACTCATCCGCACAAAGGCGGGGTGCAATGCGCGAGTTTCTTTTTTCAATTCCGCACCAAAACCCGGCGTAGTTTTCGCGTGTCCGGGAAAAATTCCTGCTCCGCTGCTGCATTGATAACCAAAGCGGCGCACATATTTTTGCTGCTTCGAGGCTTTGTCTAAATTTCGGAAAGACGGAATGTATGTGCCTTGCGGACGCCCGTCTTCATTGACGATTTCGCGTCCCTTTAAATTTTTGGCAAGTCCTGTGAAGCTCACACCCCATGTGTGATCGTGCAAATATTTTCCTAAGACTCCGCTGGAATTTGCTAAGCCATTTGGCATATTGCGCGATTTTGAGTTCAGCAAAATTCTCGTGGATTCAAGCGTAGACGCACCTAAAATTACGACTTTGCCAAACGCCTCAAAATCTTTTTTTGACGTTCGATCAATGAAGCGCACACCTTTTGCTTTGCCTGTTTTTGGATCAACGATCACTTCGCTTACCACTGCATCAGAACGCAGCGTCAGCCGTCCCGTATCATTCGCCGGAGCCAGCAATCCCGTTGGCGAATTGAACATCGCGCCGACATCGCAGCCACGTCCGCACGTGCCGCAATAATGGCAGGGTGAACGGTATTTGTTGTGCGCAAGTTTTTCGCTTGCTACACCTGCGCGAGTCGGGATCAAACGGCGTCCGGTTTTTTCTACGCCTTGTTTTAAGATTTGTTCGCCGCACAACATCGGCTGCGGCTTTTGAAAAATGCCATCAGGCAGTTGCGGCAGGCCTTCTTTCGTGCCCATCACACCGAGGAATTTATCAACTTCGTCATAATATGGTTGGATGTCGGAATACGAAATCGGCCAGTCATCACCGTATCCGTCGTGCGATGCAGCTTTAAAATCAAACGCACTCAACCGCAACGCAACACGTCCCCACACCAGCGTGCGACCACCGACAGCGCGGGCGCGAACCCAGTCAAAGGGTTTGCCTTGCGCCGTTGAATAAGGATTTTCATCCAGCCGCGCATAGATGTGTGAAGTGTAGCCGTCCGCGAAACCGTACTTATAATTATGCGCATCACGCGGCGAAATTCGTCCACGAAATTTTTCTTCGTAAGGCCACGTGTGCGTTTTAAAATCTTTGTATAAATCCAACTGCGGCCCGGCTTCCAACACCAGCACATCCATTCCAGCTTTGGTCAGCATATAAGCTGCCATGCCTCCGGCTGCGCCCGAACCAACAATGACTGCGTCGTAGGTTTTACTTAATGATTTGCCTTGCATAATTTGCTCCAAAGGATTTCGCCACAGATAACACAGATTGGAACAGATTTACACTGATTCGTAGAGAGCTGCAAGAATTTTTGGAATAGAATACAGATAACGCGGGTTGAGCGGATGAGCGCGGATATTTCTGGTGGTTTATCTGTGAAAATCTGTTCCAATCTGTGTTATCTGTGACTAATTCTGGTTACAATGTTTTAGAGTGACCAGGGTAAATGGGTCAAATATTTTTGTAGAAACCGTGATGACAACGTGATCAGGCGTACCTCGCGGCTTATGCGCAGTTGCGCTCATAATTTCTTTTCATGCTCCACTTTATTAAACTATTAATCGGAACCATCACCTATCGTCCCTATGTATTTGTTTTCTTTGCCTGCTACTTATTCTTAGCCATTACTCATATCGGCAGAAAGCGCACCTTAGTGTTTACACTCGTCGCTTTTCTCGTGGCGTTCGTTTGTGAATGGAGTTCGGCTGTCGCTGCGACAGGCTTTCCCTTTGGACTTTATTATTATATCGCTGAAACTACTGACAAAGAGTTATGGGTTGCAGGGGTACCTTTCATGGACTCGCTCTCCTTTACCTTTTTATCTTATGTTAGCTGGGAATTGGCGATAACATTACTTGCGAAATTAAAGGTAAGCTGGCGCGATGTACAAAAAGAAGATAGTCAGAAATTAAGACATTCCTGGGCAGTTACTTTATTGGCCTCGTTCCTGATGATGTATCTGGATATTATTATTGATCCGGTAGCTTTGCGCGGTGAGCGCTGGTTTTTGGGAAAGATTTATTATTATCCTGATGGCGGCAGCTATTTCGGTATAACGCTGGCTAATTTTTTAGGCTGGTTTTTTGTTTGCGCAACGATTCTAAGGATTTTTTGCTGGCTGGAAAAAGTCTTTAAACTAGAAAGTATAAAGGGGATTATTAATTACCCTTTTAAAGCATTAACCCCGGCTGGATTGTACTTTGGAATTTTAGGGTTCAATTTGTTTATGACTTTTTGGATTGGTGAAAAACAGTTAGGGATAGTCGGAGTGATTATAGTTTTGCCTTTAGCTATTATACTTTTAGCCTCATTGTATCGTGCTGAAACTTGAAAAATACCCCGTCGCTACGGCTCCGAGTATAGTACCGAGCTAAGTTATCGGGCTGGTATTTTTAGCCGTACAATCATCAGTACCTGACTCACCACAGATAAATAGGTTTGGTGTTTTAGTCTGGGTGTTCTCGCGCATATTATTCCAGACTCTTGTCATACTGTACTTATTTGCTGAATATCCCAGGGAGTCTTTTCTCTTCCAAACTTCAGTATAAGCTTTGTCTTCTCCATAACCGCGCAAATGATAATATTCGTGGAGCAAAATAACTGCGCGCTCAGTATCATCTTCAGCCGTATTAAAGAATTCAGGATAAAGAGTCATTATTTCAAACGGGAAATTAGTGGAGGCATAAGCTTTCCCATGTCCGACGTGACGATTCCACCAATGATCTGACGCGCGAAAGCTGGTGATGTTATTGAGTAAAAAAGCTTCCTGTGAAAATCCACTTTGCTGAAGTTTGGCAATAGCTCTTTCGACCATATACCTTTGATCTATACTCAATCTGTCAGAGGTTTTGAGAAATGATGCGTAACAGGCAACCAGCAGGAATAATGACAAAAGAAAGATTCGGGTAAGTACTCTGGCCGGGGTAAATTTCGTTGCTTCGCCTGAATGGGTATTCGGGTTATTCGACATCGCAATTTGCAACGATCCACAGCTGGGGCAACGTTCTTCAACGGATGGGTAACTCAGTCTACAACGCAGACATTTACTAACTAAATTATCATCAGGCATATTAACGCACTAAAAGGCTCATAATTAACAGTGGTTAGCTGATTGGGCGGGATTATGCTAAGCATTACAGGCCACTGGTGCAAGCGAATTATTTGTTACTTTTTATGACAAGGAATTGTTCAATCAATCTGACTAAAATGTCTTTGGCTTAAGTCAAAACAACCCGTCGCTACTGCTCAGGGTACTGTGCCGTCGCTATGCCTTCACACCACCGCTCACACTCCAGCCACCATCAATAAAAATTGTTTGCCCCGTGATATACGCTCCGGCGTCTGAAGCCAGTAACAAAGTGGCTCCCGCCAAATCAGCGGGGATGCCGGGACGCTTCATCGGCACAACAGAAACCGCGCGATCATATTTTTCAGGATCAGAAAAAACCGCGTCCGTCATCGTCGTCCAAAAGCGTCCGGGCGCGATTGCATTCACGGTAATATTATCTTTCGCGCCTTCAACTGCGAGAGCGCGGGTCAATCCTCTGAGTCCTCCTTTGCTGACGGCGTACAGCGCAATATTCGGAATCACCAATTCAGTCGAAAGCGAACTTACATTGATAATTTTTCCGCCGCCCTGTATCCGCATCACGCGGGCAGCAGCTTGCGAGAGAAAGAATGCGCTCTTCAAATTGATGTTGATGAGCTTATCCCAATCTTCAGGCGTAAAATTATCGAAGGGCTGGCGAATATTAATGCCTGCCGCATTCACCAAAATATCCAGCCGGCCAAATTTTGCCGTTACTTGTTCGATGATGCCTGAATTCTGAGCTACATCGCCAATGTCTGCCTGAATTGCCAAAGCCTGCCGCGTGGTTGCGCGAATCAGTGCGGCGGCTGTTGCAAGATCAGATTGCGTCCGTGAAACAATCGCAATGTCTGCGCCGGAATGCGCGAGTGCAAGCGCCATTCCCAGGCCGAGGCCGCGACTGCCGCCCGTCACGAGGGCAACGCGATTGTCGAGCCGAAAACTCGGCATTTGAAATTCTTCGTCTAAAGGTCTTTGCCTGGTCATAAATTTATTTGCTGTTGGCGATAGCGACGCCGATGTGTTTGTCTGCACCGCCGTAATAAAAAAGCCAGCGTTTGCCATCTCGCACTAATCCTTCGACGAACACAACGTTGGGGACTTGGCCAACTTTTTCCCATTCGGTTTCAGGCGCAAAAAATGGCTGGTCCGAACGTGCGATAACTTTGGTCGGATCATTTTTATCAAATAACGCCCAGCCTGTTTTGTAAACCAGTTTGTCGTCCGCACCGTTGTAAATCAGCAGGATTCCATCTTTCGTCATAATCGGCGGCGGCCCGGGTTCGACGACACGCGAATCAAAAAAGCCTGTGCGGCGTTGCAGGACAGGTTGATCTAATGCCTCTGTCCAATGCAACAAATCATCGCTGTACGCAACGCCAGTTTGGTCGGGCTTGTCGCGCACATCGGCCATATAGTACATCCAATATTTGCCGTTGATTTTTTGCGTAAGAATGGCACCGGATTTTGTCCAGCCTGTGTTCCAGCGACCTTGTTTCGCGGGTAAGATTACGCCTTTGCGATTCCAGTGCAGCAAATCTTTTGAGGTCGCCAAACAAAGCTGCGCATCTTTTGTGTTGTATCCGGTGTAGGTCAAATAATAAGTGCCACCGATTGCAACCAGGCGCGGATCTTCTACGCCACCATCTTTTTCGTATTCGGCTTCCGGCGAAAGCACAGGCTCAGGACGCGCCGTAAAATGTATTCCGTCGTTGCTAATCGCGTAGCCCAGCCGCGAAGTTTTCTTTGCATCCTGCGCACGATACAGCATGACAAATTTGCCGTCTTTTTTGATGACTGCCGGGTTGAACGTACCCGCAGCATCAAAGCCGGATTCGCGTGGACTGAGAATTGGTTGCGTTGTCGCACGTTTCCATTCAGTAAAAGGTAATGCGAGGACTGCGGCGCAAACGACGAGCGGCAGTGCGAGTAAGAACGAACAAATAATTTTACGCATACAATGCCACTTCTTAACCGAACGCCTTTCTAAGTACTGCAAGGCTTTTCGGCACAGCAATTTTCGGGTCTTCTTTCCCCTCAAATTCCAGCGAAATGTAGCCGCGATAATTGTGTTTGCGAAAGATGCCAGCGATTTTATCGTAGTCCAAATCAAGCGTGTACCATGTGCCGCCACCGTAATAAAATTTAGTCTGAATCAACACTGTTTTCGCCGCGATCTTATCGAGTTTTTCATACGGACCTTCGAGGAAGTTTCCGGTATCCGCTGTGATTTGCAGCCAGGGCGAATTGATTTCGTTAACAATGCGATTCAATCCTTCGGGTGTGCGTCCCAAGCCCCAATGATTTTCCAGACCAAGCACTACGCCGCATTCTTCGGCTTTCTTCAGGCATTTGGTCAGGCTTTCGATTGCCCATTTGAACCCATCTTCTTCGGTGAAGCCGGAAATTGGTGGCTCGATGCCACGATTTTTCATCAACTCATTAAAATCTTTGCTTGTGCCCCACGTGCCTGTGTTCACGCGCATCGTCGGGATGCCCATTTTGTAAGCCAATTCGATTTGATGATTTGTGTCAGCAACATTCTTTTCGCGGAAGGCCGGGTCAGGGCGCAAAAATCCCTGATGGGTTGAGAAGCCCATTAAATCAAGTCCGAGTGCGAAGGCGCGCCGTTTGATGTTTTGTAAATAGGAATCGTCTTCGCGTTCCATCTGGCGATGCAAAATCTCTACGCCATCGAAGCCCATTTCGGCAGCCATATCAATACATGCGCCAATATCGCGCATTTCTTTGCGGGTGAATTGCCAGAACGAATAAGTCGAAACGCCAATCCGATTAGGCCGCGATTTGGTTTCCGGCGTTGTGGCCTGAAGGTTATTGGCAAGCAGCGTTGCGGATGAAACAGCGGCAATGAATTCCCGGCGGTTAGTTAGCATAAAGATTCTCCTGATTAAAATTAGGGAAGTGAACAGGGGAAATCATCAGGCATTTTTATTAAATACGCAAAGTCTTTGAAGGCGTTGGGCTGTCAGCTATAAAGTGACAAGCCGACACATTACTGCTGAAATGCGAAAAATTTACACAGTTGAAAAGGTTGACTGGGAAAATTATCTGTAGTGACAAATGATTTTGGCTCTGTATAATTTTGCTTGTTGTTATGATCCTCATTGAACAACTCCCCTCACACGTTAAGCGGTCAATTAAGCTATGAATCGAAATGAATTTTGGAGGTATGTCTAGCTATGCGATGTGATAATTGTTCGTATCCGATTTTTCAGTACACTCGTTGCTGCCCCGGTTGCAGTGACGTAGTTGAAAACAATAACGAAGCAAAACATGTACATGCGCCACAAACCAGAATCGGGTTTCTGCTGGTGCATTTACGTCGTACTCTGGTGCCTGCGTGGTTACGCACGACATCAGTCTAAAAACTCGTTGTCAGTTTTATTGCAGCTTTCTCTTCCGGGCTATTGAAGCGGTCAGTAGCCTACTGAACTAAAAATTTCCTGCCTTTAATTTTAGGGTTACATCTATCAACTCCTGCCCTAAGTGTGCCCGAAGAAGGTTGATACTTTTCAGGTGCAAAGGGCTTGAGTCAGCTATTGCTGTTCCGTAAACTCTCACTCAATTTCATTCCAGACTTCGGCAAACGGATCTGGTCTCGTCTGCCACGTCCGATACCTCGCCGCTTGGTAACGACTGTATACACTGCTGGTTAATTCCTGTCTTGATTTCAAATTCATCACTCATTTTATCCTCCGATGGTTGACGAGTTTCGTGACTCAGCCAGGTAACATTTATTATGAGGCAATGCGGCTAATTGTCGTTTATCGCATGCAGGTTTACGCGGAAAAGATTGTTGATTTGTGTAGCGATTCAGGCTCAATGCAGTTGAGTTCAAGGGCATTTTCTGTGATGAGAAAAAGAAAGCCCGCGAGTTGTCACACTCACAGGCTTTTATACCTGGAAAAGCTATCGTGGGAACGTTTTTATTCGCGCCAAATCGGGAGCAAAGAGACGCTGTGTCCTGACGAGTTAATCGCGATCTTGTCGCCGACACGCTTGAAATTAAATAATCGTTTGCCGATTAAGCCTTCGTTCATTTTTTCCCACGTCAAACCACCATCGCTGGAAATTAAAACGCCCACGCCATAGGTGCTGGTATATAATTTTCCGCCAAACAATTTGACATCATTGACCCCTAATGATGGCGCGATGTCGCCGATGCCCACGGCATACCAGTAATAACCGTAATTGTCCGAGCGATACAAAGTAGCGGCATCAGTCCCGATAAATAATGAATTGTTGTATGACGTGATGCCGTTCACGAATTGCGCGCCATCTTTTTCCAACCCGTCATTGATCGCCTGCCATTTCACTCCTCCGTCGTCTGAACGAAACATGCCGCCGCCGTAGCTACAGGCATACAGGATATTGCCCAATTTCCAAAAATCATCAAATGGCTGGTCGGCGGGCAATCCTTCGACAAGGTGAAATGATTTGCCGTGATCTTTGGACACGAGGACACCGCCAAATAATCCGATGTATAAATCATCCCCAAGCTTTCTACCGAAATATGTCGAATTGCCTTCAGGGATAACATCCGGGATTTCCGCCCAGTTTTCGCCCAGATCATCCGAACGATACAGTTTTGTGTCTGTGCCGGCATAAAGTGTACGCCCGTCTGCCAGCAGCAGCCCCGCCAACAGTCCCTGATTACGCGTCGGCGCAATGCCTTCGTTAATTTGTTTCCAGCTTTTTCCCTGATCACTGCTGCGCCAGAATCCGCCGCCCCATGAAGTTACAAACCAATGTCTGCCGATGGTTTCCTGATCGTATGATTCTGCCGCGCGTAAGCCCGTACTTGAACGTCGCCACGTTCTGCCGTGATCGCTGGAACGCATGACGCCGTCAGTAGTCGCCGCCAGTATGACGCCGCCACTGGAGACAAAATTGCCAACAGCTAAATTGAGTGAAAATTCAGAGTGGCGCAATTCCCACGATGCACCACGATTGAGCGATTCATATAAATCGCCGGTTTCTGTTCTGGCATAAACGGATGAACCAATCGTGTCTATCCCGCCAACAGTTGAATTCGCAGGCAGCCCCTGATTACTGGCGCGCCACGTTTGCCCCAGATCATCAGAAATCAGGACACCTGCGCCAGTGGTGCCAACAAGGATGCGATTGCCTATGACACCAGGCCAGTTTCCGACTACACCTTGTGGTAAATTTAATGCAACTTCCTGCCACGTCGCAGCATTGTCATTGCTGATGAATAGCCCGATGTTGCTCCCCATAAGAAGCGTCCCACCAAAGCTGGCAAAATTAGGAAAGGGAATCGGCTGAGGAAATTCCACAGCTTCCCACTTCAGGCCTTGATCCAAAGAGCGATAGAGTTTGCCTTCATTTGTGTGCGCCACTGCCGTAAAACCAATTGCTGCTATTGTGTAGATGCCGACACCAGGCGGTAAGCCATTACCGGAAGCCTCCCAACTTCTGCCATTATTCGTGGAGCGCCAAAGGCTGGCAATACGCGCCTGTCCATCAGCGGCAAGTAACACGTTGCCCACCGCGTTGATCCGAAAATTGTAACTGTCCGGGCCTTGCTCAACATAGCTCCAATTACGTCCGGCGTTACGAGAAACAAAAATTCCGCCGGAAGTCCCTGCAAAAACCGTCTCGCCCTTCGCCTGAAGGCTCAGGACAAAGCCCGTATCCGGGCCATTGGCCTGTTGCCAGCGTGCCTGCTGATGGGATGCTTGTGCGCTCGCTTCCACTTGTGGAATGGTATCCAACTGGATTGTTGCTGATGCCTGCCTGGGTGAACGCTCACGCGCCTGACGAGTGGCTTCTTTATGCGCCATTTTCGAGCGGGCAAAAAGTACCGATTCACCGCGCATTGAATTTGGGCTAATTTGGTTTGATTGCGCCAAACTGTGATAGCTGAAGCAACACAACACAAAGGTAAGGAAAGTGATGATTGATACACTGCGCGTGTATGCATGTAGAATTGAGACACTGTCCCGTGTGTTCTGAACGATCCCTGCTGACGCTGGTCTGAGGACGAAGATTGATTGCGTCACAACTAACAGTTCGGTGAACAGTAACTTCGTAAATTTATGTTTCATTTTTAAATCTCCTTTGGTGAGTTGTTGTTATTTACCCAAACGGGCGTATTACGGATAGACAAAAGCAGCGCGGTATCCTCTGCCGATCTGAATTGTTTTTGACCACGAGCGGGTAACTGCTATTGGTCAACTTATTGACTTGGCTTGCCACGATGTTTTTCCTTCTGTTGAGCGAAAAATGTTTCGATGTCTTCGGCACTGATGGCTGTACTTCCTTTGGCATCGAAGGCGGTGGCGATTCTGGCAAAATTTTTCTGGAGAAAATTTGCTGCCTGCAATAGCTGCTCCAGCTCCGACACACTGGCGGGGTCGCTGACTTTACGAATGGCAATTTGCCCTTGTAAGAGCGTGCTGGTGTGCAGCAATTCTTCGCGGTTAATTAATTCGTCGTCTACCCATTTGGTTTTGTCGGCTCCGCCCAGGGCCGGAAACATTGAAAAGGGAAAGCCTGTGGCTGTCTGGACGAGGACAAAAAGTTGATCGTATGCCGCTCGTTTTCCCAACGCGTGGGAAGATAAATTCCCAAATGCGGACTGCGAAAACAGTAATGAACAAAGGGCAATCATCAACAGTTTTGAAATATCGGATGGCTGCTTGATGCAAAAATTACTCATTTCTCCCTCTGGTGAGTTGTGGATTTGTTCTGGCTTTCTGCTTTCAATAATTCAAGCTCGGCTTTGAGCTTCGGATTTATTTGCAAACAGCGATCAAAATCGGCCTGTGCTTCGGTCGGCTTGCCCAGTTTGAGACGCACCAAGCCACGCACGGCGAGGGTATCGGTAGAATTTGGGTCAAGTTCGAGGGCGTGGGTTAGATCAGCCTCAGCCTTTGCCAATTGACCCTGCGCAAAGTACGCCGCACCGCGATTAAACCAGGAAATAGCGTAACCAAGCTTTAATTTAATGGCTTGATCATAATCGCTGAGAGCGCCGTCCCAATCACCAAGATGTTGGCGCTCAATTCCACGCGCACCCCATGCGGCGGCATGTTGCGGGTTAAGCGCGATGGCTTTGGTGTGATCCTTGATAGCCAGGGCAAAATCACCTTTAAGTTGCCAGGCAACCCCGCGTCCAACTAATGCCTCAACACTTTTTCCATCAATTTCCAGTGCTCGGTTAAAATCGGAAAGCGCCGCCTGCCAATTTTGCTGTTCAAGAAAAATCATGCCGCGATTGTTCCACCCAAAAAGTGAACGAGGGTTAAGTTCAATGACTTTGGTGTAGTCTTTGAAAGCTTCCTCAAAGTTATTTTGTGATTGTCGTATCAGTCCGCGATTGGTGTACGCCTCAATCAGTTTTGGGTTAAGTTGAATGGCGCGGTTGAAATCCGCGAGTGCGTATTCCATCTCCATCTTTTGAAAATGCACGAGGCCGCGATTGTAATAGGCGATGCTCATGTTTGGATCCGTCGCCACAGCTAAATCAAAATCCCCCAGCGCCCGGTCAAAATCGCCGCGCTCGAAAAACTTTTTGCCACGTTCAAGGTAGGAACTTGCTGTGGCAGAGCGTGAAGGTTGGGCAGGTAACTGCGGTACATTGATGATTATCAAAACAAACAGAAAAAACGTGTAGCGTTGCATACATTCCCCCTTTACTGGCTAAGTATTTTGGAATCCCTTGTTTTGTAAAAAATCGTGTCCGTGGCTAAGGACGCTAGGCAAAAATTTAGTATTTGAAAAAAAAGCTCTTTTTTTGAAATATTTTGTCGAAAAAAGACATATTCAGATGGAGCCTTATATTTTCTGAATTTTGCGTTCTTTTGCTCTGACTCATCTTTCACCCTGTGCGTTGAAAAACGATAATTTCCCTGCGTGTAACGAGATCTTTCCTCCTCAGAATAATTGTTCGCAAAGAATAAAACTCAAGTGCATTTTTGCAGTCAGTAGTAACTGAACCTGCATGCTCTGACCATAAGTTTGCGTTTCTTCTTTTTTTCTTCGTTTTTCGCCTGAGCACCACTTCGGGTGTTCATTGAAGAATGCATGACTGAAAATAATATGTATTACCGAACGAGTAGAATTTTAAGTATCCACTGTAAGAAAA
>JAYSTY010000271.1:0-7423 GCA_043719385.1 Blastocatellia bacterium
TTCATAGCCCATTTGACCGTAATCCAGCACTGGCGCGAGTGAACGTTGCGCGATTGGCGCCCGATAACAAGCTGTTCCCAGGACAAGGCTCAGAAACAACCCGCCGACGAGCAGCGTTTTTAATGGACTTTGATAATTCATGGTACCTAAAATGATTGGGGCTAACCGCTTTTTCGTGATTGTTTGGGCAGGGAGATACTACAATAGGCTTTGTCTGAGTGTCTAGCAATCCGGGGACGAAAAAGCTGGTATTAAAATTCAGTTCCAATTTTTAAATTTGGCAGTCCATAATTTTATCTGAACATTTAATGACAATGAACATCACAGCCCTGATTCCTGCTCGTTATGATTCCTCTCGGTTGCCGGGAAAACCTTTGTTTGAAATCGCCGGCAAGCCGATGATTTTGCACGTTGTCGAGCGTACCAAAATGGTCGCCGCCATCAATCGTGTCATCGTTGCCACTGATGATGAAAGAATTTTTGCCGCCGTGCAACAAGCCGGAGAAGAAGTCATCATGACTTCGCCCCATCATCAAACCGGGACTGATCGTTTAGCCGAAGTCGCCGCGCAACTTGACGCAGAAATTATTGTCAACGTGCAGGGCGACGAACCAATGATTGAAGTCGCCACCATCGAAGCCGCACTACAGCCGTTGCTGGATGACACCTCAATTTTGATGGCGACTACCAGCGAACCCATTGATTCCGCTGCCGATGTGTTGAATCCAAATGTCGTTAAAGTTGTCACTGACCAGGCAGGTTTTGCGCTTTATTTTTCGCGTCACCCGATTCCCTTCCCCCGCGCCGAAGTTATCGCTTACGGTTCCCTCGCAGCGGCCTTGCAAGCACAGCCTGAATTGCTGGAACGTTTTGCCAGACACACGGGCATGTATGTTTATCGCCAAGATTTTTTGTTGAAGTATGCGAAGTTAGAAGCGACTCCGCTGGAAAAAATGGAAGCGCTCGAACAATTGCGCGCCCTGGAAAATGGCTATCGGATCAAAGTCATCAAGGCTGCGCATCGCTCAATTGGCGTTGATACACCGGAAGATTTAGAGAAAGTGAGAAAGCTGCTGGAAGCCTGATGTCTCGCATGGTACGCCAGCATCCTGCTGACAAGGCCTGAAAAAACAAGGCCAGTAGGATGCTGGTGCACCAAAGTTGTTCCTACTCTACTTCAACATCGCTTCACGTTTAGCTTTGAATTCTGTGCCGGGGTTCCATTCCGGCCATTTATCGCCCATTGCAACGTTGTAGCCGACCCTGAACAAAAGTTGCAAATCGTCAATTGCGCCGGACAAATCCCAATCAGGTTTTATCTGGTCGCTGACGCCGTGATAATCATTATTCGTATATTCATCACGTTTCTTTTTGCCATAATCCGCAGGCTTGCCGATGAAATCAATCCCGGATTCAGTGTAAAGCGCTGGCACTCCCTGCTTGGCAAATTCAAAGTGATCGGAGCGATAGAAAAATCCCTTTTCCGGCTCAGCATCCGGTCGCAAGGTCCGGCCCTGCGTTTTTGCCACTTCGGTCAGCACCTCATCCAGATTGGAATTACCCAGCCCAATCACGGTGATGTCTTTCGTCTTACCCCATTGATTGACACCGTCCATATTGATATTCGCCAGCGTTTTATTGAGCGGATAGAGCGGATGCTCGGCATAATATTTTGCGCCGAGTAAACCTTTTTCTTCCGCCGTGACCGACAAAAACAGGACGGAACGTTTTGGCGGAGCCTTGAGTTTTGAAAAAGCATTCGCCAGTTCCAGCAATGAAGCCGTGCCCGAAGCGTTATCAATCGCGCCATTAAAAATCTGATCGCCTTGTAATTTTGGATCGCGTCCCATGTGATCCCAATGCGCACTATAAATCACATACTCGTCTTTGAGCTTTGGATCAGAGCCTGCAAGTTTTGCAACGACATTCTGTGAAGCGATTTCACGGATCATAGATTTCACCTGAATGTTCGCTTTCGCATTCAGCTTCACAGGTTTGAAATCTTTCGTGAGTGCAGCTTTTTTCAGCGCCTCCAAATCCTGTCCGCTCGCCGCAAATAATTCTTTGGCTTTGTCAAAAGTGATCCAGCCTTCAACCGCGACGCGGCCTTCTTCTGAACCTTTCAATCCGAAATTTTCCTGCCGCCAGCTATTCAACGCCTTGATCGGATAACCTGCGGTCGCCGTTTCATGCACAATGATTGCCGCTGCTGCACCCATTTTCGAAGCGATTTCGTATTTGTACGTCCAGCGTCCGTAATACGTCATTGCCTTGCCCTTAAAAATTTTGTCGTCGAGTTTTGACGGATCGCTCGGATCAGGAATTTGCGGATCGTTGACCAGCATCATAATCGTTTTGCCTTTGACATCCACGCCCTTGAAATCGTCCCAGCCATATTCCGGCGCGACGACGCCATAACCAACAAAGACCACATCAGAGTTGGCAACTTTCACATCCGGCTTAAAGGTGGCAGAGCGCGCCAAAAAATCATCTGCCGCCAAATCCATTTTCTTACCGCCAGCATCGAACGAAACTGTCGGGGTTGGCGTGTAACCGATGAGCGGAACTTTTTGGACGAACGTGCCATCAGGGTTTCCCGGCTTGAGTCCAAGTTTTTTAAATTGCTCCGTCAAATAATTGACCGTGAGTTCCTCGCCTTTCGTTCCCGGCGCACGACCTTCGTACTCATCAGAGGAAAGCGTTTTGATGTGCTGCAACAAATCGTTGGCGCTGAGGCTGTCAAGCGCAGGTTTAATTTCTGCGGGGACAGACATCGCGCCTGGCGGGGCCGCTGGCGGAGTAGTCGTTGCCGTTTGCGGTGGCGCAGAATTGCAGGCGAGCAACGCCGCCATAAAGATAAAAACTGTCAGGCTCAGAAAATATTTTCTCATCAAAAACTCCTTTTGTAATTGTCAAAAAATTTGATCTCGGTACAGTACCGCGAGCCGTAGCGAGCGGGGTTTCATATATTGAACCAGTCTCAATCGTGACACCATAATAAATAACAGACAACCCAGCTTAAGAAAAAGTGTAAATCATTTTCGGAGAAAAAAGAGAAACGGCTTCAGCGCTTTCACGTGCGAGCAGGTTTCGCGCCTTTTCCGCGTGTTCCGCAGCCTCATTCATTTGTGCAAATTGCTACTTTG
The DNA here is from genome assembly GCA_043719385.1 of Blastocatellia bacterium. Taxonomy (GTDB): domain Bacteria; phylum Acidobacteriota; class Blastocatellia; order RBC074; family RBC074; genus JAFDVL01. The sequence continues at coordinate 3,147 of JAYSTY010000271.1, forward strand.
TGGTGAAATCTCGCTTTTGCAATTCTGCGACGAATCAATCCGAAGCTGCGAATTGACACGAATTCACACGAATGAAAAATCATCTGCCAATTCGTGCTAATTCGCGTTAATTCGCGGCTCAATTTTTACAACGAAAGGTATCTCTAAAACTCATGGCAAACGTACCCATTACTGTCGCGCACGGCGACGGCATCGGCCCCGAAATTATGGCGGCGACGCTCCACATCATTCAGGAAGCTGGCGCGCGCATTAACCTCGAAACCATTGAAATCGGCGAGAAGGTTTATCTTTCCGGTAACGCCGCAGGCATCGCGCCTGAAGCATACGAATCGCTGCGCCGTACCAAAGTTTTTCTGAAAGCTCCGATCACGACTCCGCAAGGCGGCGGTTATAAATCGCTCAACGTGACGGTGCGCAAAACCTTCGGACAGTTCGCTAATATTCGTCCGTGTGTCGCGTATCATCCGTTCGTAGACACGAAGCATCCCGGCATGGATGTCGTCATCGTCCGCGAAAATGAGGAAGACACTTACGCGGGAATTGAGTATCGCCAGACGCAACAAGTTGAAGCATGCTTAAAGCTGATTTCGCGCCCCGGCTCGGAGAAAATTGTGCGTTACGCGTTTGAGTACGCGCGCAATTACAATCGCAAAAAAGTTACCTGCTTCATGAAAGACAACATCATGAAGCAGACCGACGGATTGTTTCATCGCGTGTTTGATGAAATCGCGCCAGAATATCCCGACATCGAAGCCGATCACTGGATTGTAGACATCGGCGCGGCAAAATTAGCCGACACGCCCGAAGCTTTTGACGTGATCGTGATGCCGAATTTATACGGCGATATTCTCTCCGACGTAGCCGCGCAAATCGCCGGTTCAGTTGGTCTTGCAGGCTCTGCGAACATCGGCGAAAACGTCGCGATGTTTGAAGCCATTCACGGCTCGGCTCCGCGTCGTGCGAATCAAAATCTTGCGAATCCGTCAGGCTTGTTCCTCGGCGCGATTTTGATGCTCGTCCACATCGGACAGCCTGACGTAGCCGCGCTCGCGCACAACGCCTGGATGAAAACGCTCGAAGACGGCATTCACACCTACGACATTTATGCCGAAGGCGTGAGCAAGGAAAAAGTCGGGACGAAAGAATTCGCGCAGGCAGTCGTGGCGCGTCTCGGACAAAAACCAGAAACGCTGAAACCTGCCGCATACAAAGCCGCAGATTTATCGAAGCTCGGTCAAATCAGTACTCCGGCGCACGAGAAAAAAGATTTAGTTGGCGTAGATGTCTACCTTGATTGGACGGCAGGTTCCGTCAGCGATTTAGCGGCGATTTTGGAAAAGACCAATGGCGACGAAATCAAGCTGGCTTCGCTCAACAATCGCGGGACAAAAGTCTGGCCTGATGGTTCGCCGGAAACTTTTTGTTCCGATCACTGGCGCTGCCGTTTTATGGGCAACGACGGCATTCATCATCGCCAGATTACCAACTTGCTGAATCGTGTTTCCGAAGCAGGACTTGATTTTATTAAGACGGAAAATCTGTACAATTTTGATGGCAAAGCCGGATATTCTGCTTAACGATGCAAGATGATTTTGAGCGAAAAAGAGGGATGAAGTTTAGGCTTCGTCCTTCTTTTAGTTTTACGCTACAATCATTGCTGTGAGGTTTTACAAAGTTATGTTAGCAGTCAAAGAAAGAACGTCAAAAGCTCATTTCAAAATCAAGCTGAGCAAATCCGCGTATTTCAATATTGTCGAGCAATTGCCCGAAGCAACTGAAGTTCGTTTTGAAAATGCGACTTGGAATGATTACGAAAAGCTATTGGATGAGGTCGGCGAAGCAAGCGGATTAAGGCTTAGCTTTAATAAGGGGGATTTAAGGGTTATGACGCTTTCAGTTTTACATGAAAACTATTCAGCATTAGTTCAAACATTAGTCATGCACTTAAGTTTTCATAATAAAATCAAAGTTCTTTGCTATAAATCTGCAACCATTAAAGTTAGCAAGGTATTGAAAGGCGCAGAACCTAACGGATGCTTTTATGTGCAATCGGCAGATACGTTGCCTGATAAATTGCGCATAGATTTTAATAACGATCCGATGCCAGACATTGTTTTGGAAATTGACATCCACCATGATTCAAAAGCAAAGTTTGATATTTATTCCGCTTTTGGTATCAATGAAATCTGGCGTTACGATGGCAAGGTCTTCGAGCTGTACGCACGGCAAAAAAATGGCGAATATAAACAAAGCAAAAAAAGTAAAGCGCTGCCGATTTTAACTGCAAAAATATTGACTGCCTTGCTGAATCAGTCCGAAACAAAAGACCAATATGAAATTTTGTTGGGATTTGATGAATGGCTTAAACTACAAAAATAAGTAAAATTCCCTACGCAATAATGGCAAAAAAAACAACGAGTCCAATCCGACAAACGAAAAATCGCGCCCCGCTCGTAGCCGTCATCATGGGCAGCAAGTCCGACTGGGAGACGATGAAGCTCGCGTCAGAAATGCTGACCAAATTCGACGTGCCGCACGAATGCAAAATCGTCTCCGCACATCGCACACCGTTGTTATTAGCTGAATTTTCTGCAAACGCCGAAGCACGCGGCCTCGAAGTCATCATCGCCGGAGCAGGCGGCGCAGCGCATTTGCCTGGCATGGTAGCCGCGCAAACCCCCGTCCCCGTCCTCGGCGTCCCCGTCCAAAGCAAAGCCTTGAGCGGAATGGATTCACTCTTGTCCATCGTCCAAATGCCCGCCGGAATCCCCGTCGGCACTTTAGCGATTGGCAATGCAGGCGCGACGAATGCGGCATTATTGGCGGTAGCAATCCTGGCAAATACGCGACCAGAGTTGCGCGAAAAGCTAAATCAGTTCAGAGTACAACAAACCCAGACAGTTCTTGGCACTTCACTTGAGTAAATTGGCAATGCGAGTTACTAAACTCAACCTTAAAAATATCGGGCCTTTCGAGAATACCGAAATTGAGTTTCGGCCTTCCGGCGGTATGCAGGAAATTCATATTTTCACTGGGCCAAACGGTAGTGGGAAAACAACGCTGTTGCAGTCTTTGTCTATTTTTTTTGGCAGTTCGCGGTCTGATATAGAAGCTTTACTGAAAAAAATGAGAGGAGGAGACTCCAGCAAGATTGAAGTAATTGTAAAGGATCAGACTCTAAAGATAGATATGCCGTTTGGCCTTGATAGACAGAAGTTAGTTTATGCCTTAGAGCCACAGCGAGCCTTTGGATTCGGAATTCCTGACCCTGCTTACAAAGGATACGAAATACCATATTTGCCACAAATCGCTTCTAGAAACGAAAAGGAAGAATGGGTCTCTTTTGCTTATACTGGCTATCGAACCGTTCGATCAATCCCTATTAATGCCATTCAAGAGGTTGAATATGAGTCCTGGTCAGCAGCTTTGAACGAAGCGATGACTTTCGACAAGCAATCCCTTGAAAACCGAAAATCATTTACTCTTAATCAATGGATTGCGAATAGTATTTCCAAAAGAGCGTTATCTAAAGAAAAAGGGAAAGATAAAGAAGCAAAGAAATTTGCTGTAGCAATCAATATACTTGAAAAAATCATTGCCAAAATTGTTGGATATGAAATTGAGTTTGACTTAAAAACTACGCCACTCTCTCTTGTTATCAAGGCTCATAACTCCGAGCTGGAATTTGATGTATTGCCAGATGGCTTGCGTGCCACTATTAGTTGGGTCGGCGATTTATTAATGCGGTTAGATTCTTTTGATGCACTGCGCCTTGATTCTCCTGATTGGGATCAAACGCTACCAATCAACGAGCGAAGGATATTCCTTTTTCTGGACGAGATTGATGTCCATTTGCATCCGGCTTGGCAAAGAAGAATTCTTCCAGTAGTGAAAGAATTCTTTCCAAATGCAACTATCTTTTTAACTACACACTCGCCGTTTGTTGTGAATTCAATTGATGGTGCTGCGATTTACGAACTGCAAGTAGAGGCGGGCAAAGCGTATCTCGGCGAAGTCACCGAATCAAAATCGAGTCGAAGTTATCAAAATGTGCTGCGTGAAGTTTTTGACATTGATGAAGATTTTGGGCAACCAATCCAGCTTGATTTAGATTTATTCTATCAGTACAGAAATGAAATTTTAGCTGGTAATGAAAGTAATGAAGATAAATTTATCAAACTAGCTAATAAGTTAGCCAAAGAAAGTATCGAACAGGAAAGCGTTGAGTTACAAAATATCATTGGGTTTGAGTTAAGACAGGTTAATAGAATAAAAGG
>JAYSTY010000272.1:0-18568 GCA_043719385.1 Blastocatellia bacterium
CAGCGCGTTGTCACCATTCAGTAGCGGAAGCGAAGACGAAAGCGCGACTACCAAGTCACTGTCTTTGTCCCCCATAACTCTTCGTACTGCGAAATTAGCAATCTTTTGCTTAAGACCTACTGCGCGCTTTGCGCCACCCACAACGCAAAGTTTCATCAAATTATCAGGAAATAGGCCTTCCTCGGCTTGGAGTTTTGCCAACCAGGTACCAGGCGTACTTGCTGGTCGCAGATCACTAATTCCCGGTAAGTTGCCCAATTCACTGACACAACAAAGAATGTCGACTATACTAGCCACCGACTTATCAATGAGTCCCCCCTTAAGCAACACTATCGAGGCGATCAGCGAACCAGGGTTCTCGGCCATCTCCGCACCTAAGTGCGGTGTGCCAAAGGTCACACAGCGAAGCGAAGGACGATCTCCCCTATCCTTCAGTTGGACCGCTGCACTACGAGCAACCAGACCGCCACGCGAATGCGCGATTAGTACTATCTTCGAGTAGTTTTGGCGCAACGAATAGAGGCGCTGTGCAAGTTCACGTCCATTCGCTTCAATTGATTCGCTGAGAGTATCATGTGGAAAGCCGACCACTTCAAAGGATTGCTCAAGCCGCTCCTGTAAGGTTCCGAACGTACCCACGTCGGTGGCAAATAGGCCGTGAATCAAGACTGCAAGAAACTCCTCAGGATCGCTTGGAACCAACTCGCGTATATCCTTGAGCGACCGCCCACCTCTTGCCTCGGCGTCAATACGAAGCCGGGCCACCATTCCAGTCCTTCGCGCACTGGTGCTCGTGCCACCGCCAACCACCAGACATACGGCGAACGTGGCAGCCCGTAAAGGAAAGGGTTGCACCTCAACAATAAGTGAGCCAGGCCTGATCACAAGTGCTGCCCCATCACCATCAAGGTGTAGTTCAGTCGTTTCTTTGCCGACTGGCTCGGCTATTAGGACAATGAGCGACAGTAGCAAAGTTTCATCTCCCTGAGATTGCCACAGATCCTTAGCCAGAGTGAGTGCCATGCGCAGCTTTCCGATCAGAGTATCAGGGAACGGTACTTCATCCTCGTGTGAGTCGGTCTGCTTATAATTGGTTGACTGAGGTGGTGCCGTGATGCGAAGGGAAGTGGGACGCAAGCTTTCAAGATCGCGCCAGTGTGTCGCCCAAGCTGAAATATCCAACGACGGATCACTAAACACTCGATAGACGCTAGCCATCGGAGCTTCTGGGGGCTGCGGAGCCAGCGCACATATGGCAATTACCCCATCAATGTCGGCAGGGTCATGCAACTCAATAGCAAGGCCACCACTGACTGTAGCATTCGACTCAGGAAGCTTCGTTCCAGAAGTGTAGATTTTCGGCATTTTAGACCTCCTTTATTCCCATCAAAAGGTGCTGTTAAATCATCTATGTATTATGTAGAACATTTTTTATACCTCACTCCCTCGGCTTAAGGAATGCTCACTTCACATTTACACGCCAAGCAGGGTAGGCTCTATGGCTTTTCGGTTTCGCTATCTAAGATTGCTGTGGAGTAGAAAATATACCCCCATTCACAGGCTCCGGCAATAAAAATCTGAAAGCACGGAGGAAAAATTCTGCCTGAAAATATGGCGAGGCTGGATGATCGTACAACGGGCGTCTCGCCCGTTGCTTGCGGGCGAGCCGCCCGCAATACGGCTTTGTTGTAAGCCCGCGAATGCGGGTGGCAAGCATAAAGCCTGGGGTGGAGCGCGAGGGCGCGGAACCCCAGGAATATTGGCGATTGAACGACAAGCCCGCGAAAGTCGGGCGACAGACCTTTGCTATCTGCCGCCCGACTTCGCGGGCTGAAAATTAATCTCACATTCTACCTGGGGTTGTGGCGCAACGCCTTCACCCTAGGCTTTATGCTGATCGCCCACTTCGCGGACTTAATTTGAGGATTTCTTCCTGCGTCATCTCCGAAGCCAGATACTCAAGCACATCATAAACCGTAATGCGCAAGCCACGCACACAGGGTTTACCGCTCCGTTTGTTTGGGTCAATCGTAATGTTCATTGTTGCAATTATTAGATCATTGAAACTCAGGTAAATAAAATCGTAAAGTCCCACCGGGGCGCAATGCAATCTATCCATGATTGCGCTACGCCTGATGTGTGGCACTTCAGAAAGTGTCGCAATCGAAAAACTCTGCCGCTTCCAATCATCCTAGAATGCGCTTGTTTGATTCACTTCGTAATAACACGAAATTTGAAAAAGGTTCACTTACACATTTTGGGAGCAAAAAACTATGAATACCGAATCACAAAAAACTTCTGCCGCGTTTGTCGGCGCTTCGTGGCTGGCGTTGATGATTGGGATGGGAACTTATCTGATTGGATTGTGGAATGCGGAAATGGCGCTGAATGAAAAGGGCTATTATTTTATCGTTCTGACGTTCGGCTTGTTCGCGGCGGTGTCGGTGCAAAAGAGTGTCCGCGACAAAGCGGAAGGCATTCCCATCACTCCGATTTACCTGGGCTTGAGCTGGTTGTCGGTGTTGTTGTCAATGTCATTGATGGTGATTGGATTGTGGAATGCAACGCTACTGCGCAGTGAAAAAGGCTTCTTTGCCATGACGTTTGTGCTGAGTTTATTTTCTGCCATTGTCGTGCAAAAGAACACACGCGATAGTACAACAAATCAAGCTTTCAGTGATTTGTAGCAGGTCGCTGAAAAGGATGCTGTAGCTGGAAGAGTCCTTCACATATTTCGTACAACTCCGGGTGATACACGCAGGCAGGATGCCTGCGTACCCAGGGGGTCTATTGATTGTAATTGACGATTTTCGCAAAGCTCTCGGCTTCAAGGCTCGCACCGCCAACCAGAGCGCCGTCAATGTCGGCGGCCTGCATTAATTCAGCAATATTTTCCGGCTTGACGCTGCCACCGTAAAGGATTCGCAATCCGTCGGACAACGCTATCCCAAATTTTTCACTGAGCCAGACACGAATAAAGGCGTGCATTTGCTGCGCCTGTTCAGGCGTTGCCGTGCGACCTGTGCCGATAGCCCAAACGGGTTCATAGGCAAGAATCATTTTCGCAACTTTTTCCGGCGAGAAACCGCTCAGGTCATTTTCAAGCTGATTGGCTACGACTTTTTCTGCGTTGCCAGCGTCTCTTTCATCCAGCGTTTCGCCGCAACATAAAATCGGCGTCAGGCCAAAATGGAACGCGGCTTTCAGCTTGCGATTGATGAATTCATCGGTATCGCCATACATCGCCCGTCGTTCAGAATGCCCGATGATCGCGTGCGAGCAGCCTGCATCTTTAAGCATCTCGCCGCTGATTTCTCCGGTGTGTGCGCCGTATTTAATTTGATCTGAAATATCCTGCGCGGCAACTTTGATATTTGCCCCTTCAAGGCGATCCGCGACAGATTTTAAGGCAGTAAAAACCGGCGCGATGATGATTTCGCAATGATTCGCATTGGCGACTAAGGGTTTGAGCGAGACGGCAGTATGCACCGAATCGCTGACGGATTTGAACATTTTCCAATTTCCTGCAATAACAGGTTTACGCATTAATTCTCCTCATAAATGTAATTTATCCGACTCGCTACGGCTCGCGGTACTGTCCCGCAGTTATCTAAAAATTCCTGGTGGAACGCCGGCGCGTCTTCCCTCTTCCTCTAATTCCTCAAGCAGTTGCGACAGGATAGAAATTCGGGTCAGCGCAGAGTTTAAGTCTCCGTTCAGTTCACCAAATTCATTTCGCAAACGATTGAGATAATATACATCCGACGCACCAGTGTTCGGGTAAAACAAAATCCCCCGGTCGGAATAATTCGAGCCTAGCTGCCAATTTAAATTTGAATTAATGCTGGTGTTGAGGCGATTCGTGCGCAATTGTAAAACCTCGGCACGTGCCCTGGCGGTTTGTAATTCGGATTGTAAAGCGAGATACCGCGTCCGGTAATATTCCAGGTTCGGCGCGCCTGTTTTTGTGCGCGGCGAAATATAATTCAGTTGATAGCCATACTGTTTGCCTTCATCCAGCAAGCGATTGACAGCTTCCTGTGCGGTGCGCGCTTCGGCTTGATAACCAGAAGCAAGCGCCCGCAATTCAGCGATCCGGGCATTATTCGCATTCAATGAACTCGCATCAGCATGCATAAAAACATTACGCGCTTGCGTAGCTTCAATTTCCGTCTGGGCGGCGCGATGCTCAAACTCTTTGACTCTGGCACGCGCTTCCGTCAGGCGCTGATTCCAGTCTTTTTCGGCAGCCAGAAATTGTTCATCGGTTGACAATTTCCTGGACGGTGCGGCTTCGGTTGCATTTTTAGGAATGTAGTTTTCCGCCAACTCCGGGTGAGCCAAACGCCATTTGATCACATCCTCCGTAGTTAAAGTCGGATGTTGTCCTTGCGCAACTACAGTTAACGCCAGGCACGAAATAAATAATCCACCAAGTAAAGTTTTCATAGTTTGTCTTGATCCTTTCCGATAAGCCTCGTGAACTCATGAAAGTTTCAATTAGGGCGAACAAACAAAAACCAGATCATAAATAACGACGAATTAAGCCATCATTTTTTCTATTGTACCTTTAACCACTTTTCGCTTTTTCTGCAGCGAGTCTCGAAGTGCCTTGTTTACTGCTGCTGAGGTTTTATAAACCGCAGCAAGATCATCATCAATTTTCACCATTAAAGCGTTGGAATTCGTTGCTCCAGCCCGCTTAACCGCGCCAACGATTTCAATGGTTTTATTCGCGTATTTCCCGCGAATCCCGGATTTAAAATTGATCACTTTCTTCATAGTCTTTCTTTTCACTGCGAGTTGCCAATCTGGCACTAATAATTCTCAACCTAATCTCTCGCTCGGTAAACGTCACCACCAGCAGTTCTCCGTTCTGAGTTGAACCGATAACATTGTACCGAATTTCGGTTGATGAATGCTCAGAATCTTTGACCGTCAATGACAGAGGGTCGAAGAAAACACTGGCTGCATTTTCAAAACTAATTCCATGCTTTCGTTGGTTGGTGGAGTCCTTACCGCTGTCCCATTCAACCTCGATTTTGTCGGGGTCAAAATATTCTGCCATTTACTATTTTTCCGTGAGTGCAGCGACGCCTGGCAACACATCGCCAGCGAGTAATTCCAAAGTTGCGCCACCTCCGGTTGAGATATGCGAAACCTTGTCCGCCAAACCGACTTCGTGAATGGCGGCCACACTGTCACCTCCACCGATGATTGAGATAGCGTCATTTTTTTCGGTGGCGTCGGCAACGGCCTGCGCAATTACGCGCGTGCCCTGATCAAAGGGAGCTTTTTCAAACAAACCCATCGGGCCGTTCCAAATGACGGTTTTGGCGGATTTGATAATTTCGACATAGGCAGCCTGGGTTGCGGCTCCGATGTCGAGTCCCATTTTGTCCGCCGGAGTTTGATCAATCCCGACTGTTTGCGCGTTGGCTCCATCAGCAGGATTTGCAGCAATGACATGATCGGTGGGTAAATGTAAATTCGCGCCATTAGCTTTGGCGGCGGCTTCAAGCTGTTGCGCCAAATCTGTTTTGTCCGGCTCGACCAAAGATTTGCCAACCGACAAACCACGCGCCAGGAAAAATGTGTAAGCCATCGCGCCGCCGATCAAAACTGCATCAGCGGATTTTAATAAATTTGCGATCACCTGGATTTTGTCGGAAACTTTTGCGCCGCCTAAAATGACTACGAATGGACGTTGCGGGTTTTCGAGTGCGCCGTATAAATAACGCAATTCTTTTTCCATCAAAAATCCGGCGGCGGATTGCGCAACGTGTTTTGTGATGCCTTCGGTCGAAGCGTGAGCGCGATGTGCCGCGCCAAAAGCGTCGTTCACGTAAACATCACAAAGCCGGGCAAGTTGCGCTGAAAAATTGGTATCGTTCGCCTCTTCTTCGGCGTGAAAACGTAAATTTTCCAGCAATAACAAATCGCCGTCATTCATCGCAGCCACAGCAGATTCGACTTCCGCGCCAACACAATCAGCCGCCAGTGGAACCTCGCGTTCCAGTAATTGCGACAAACGCGCCGCCACAGGTTGGAGCGAATATTTCAAATTGCGCTCACCTTTGGGACGGCCTAAATGCGAAGCCAGAATAACTTTCGCGCCTTTGTCCAAAGCAAATTGGATGGTTGGGATGGCAGATGTGATGCGCGTGTCATCCTGGACGATTCCACCTTCGAGCGGGACATTGAAATCCACGCGGATGAAAACCCGTTTGCCAGCTAACTCTAAATCACGAATTGATAATTTTGACATTCTCTCTCTTCAGCAAAAAAACAATGACTGGAAAGGAGGAATCCAGCCATTGCTTATTTCAGGTTTACTTTTTCTTCTTAGTTTTATTCAGACTGGTTTTAGTGAGCGCTTTGCCGGATTTCGCCGTTGTTTTTCCAACTTTTGGCGCGGGTTCCGCACTGGTCGAAGAAACAGCGGATGGAGCAGGTGTCGCACTTATTTCCTGGGGCGGTTTCTTTTCTTCAGGCTTCTTTTCTTCAGGTTTCTTTTCACCTTCTTTAGGATCGCCTTCTTTCTTTTCGCCTTCAGGTTTGTAATCCGCGAGCCATTCAACGTCAATTGAATCAGCTTTCCGTTTGTCTTTTTCAGCAATCAGCCAGTTACCACGGTCATTCCAGCCTTCGCCACCATTGGCCTCTTTATGACAAAAGAGACAATTTTCAGCCCCGAATTTCGCCGCCTTTTTGACAAAAGGCGGATAGGCTTCGGTGCGAAATGAAGAAAATGTGAACCCGGCCAATACGGCAATTGCCACCAGGAATTTGAGTTTATTTTTCATTCTTTGTTCCTCCGATTTTGTAAATCAGTTTTGATAACGTTGTAATTTAAGTTTCGTCTTCAGCATTCCTGAAAAGTTTGCGAAAGAACTGACGCTTCCCTACATCTTCAGGTGCAATAACGGCCTGCGCAAAGCATTGATGCGCGACTCGCTGCAAATCCTCCAACCAGTTTTCGTCAATCAGAAAATATTTATTTCCCTGCGCGATCCATTGCCAAGCGGGAAACTGATGTTCCCATTCAACTTTGACCGCATTTTCCCAGAACGAATTTCGTCCCGTGATTTCAACCCTGATTGGTTTTTGCATCTTCGTCATTTCTCGTTGCAATGAAGGCCAGCACTTTGCCAGTGCTTTGCCCTCGCTTTGATTGTTGCAACAGCTTAGACGGTTGCATCATATCTTTCAAATATACTCACCTGCAAGCCAGCGCCCACGCCATAAAGTTTATCAATTGTCTGATAAACTTTAACTGCCAGTCATCTGGGTGCCTTGCTTGCTCGTCTTTGCGCCTTGTGGTAGCTTGCCGTCGTTTCAGACGCAATCTCAGGAACCCCGCTCGCGGTACTGTCCCTGGAGCGGTAGCGACGGGGTTTGACTGCGAACTGCGAACTGCCCACTGCGAACTGTTTCACTAAATTTTGGAGGTCATTGTGGCGCAAGTCAAAACTTCGAGAACGCAAAAAATATTCGATGCCATCATCATCGGCTCCGGTGCATCGGGCGGCATGGCGGCGAAGGAATTAACGGAAAAAGGCTTTGAGGTGTTGATCCTCGAAGCCGGGCCTCCGGTCAATCCGCAACGCGATTTTTCGATGCACAAATGGCCGTATGAAGATATGTATCGCGGCTTTGGCCCACCAAACTGGCGTCAAAAAGAGCAGTGGATGCAGGACACGGCAGGCCATTTCAGTAATCATTTTTACGTCAAAGACTCCGAAAATCCTTATACCACTGAACCCGGTAAACCATTCACCTGGGTACGGGCGCGGATTGTCGGCGGGAAAACTTTGCACTGGGGCAGGTTATCGTGGCGCTATTCTGACCTTGATTTCAAAGCTGCTTCGCAGGATGGATTTGATGTGGACTGGCCGGTTGATTACAAAGAAATTTCCCCTTACTACGACAAGGTTGAGGAATTTGTTGGCGTCAGCGGCAATAAAGATGGCCTGCCGCATCAGCCGGATGGAAATTTTTTACCGCCGATGAATTTAACCTGTGGCGAACAACTCTTAAAAAAAGGCTCCGAGAAAACCGGACGGGCGGCGATTGTCTCGCGTGTTGCGATGCTCACCGCACAAAAACCGCACCATAAAAAATATGGACGAAGCGCCTGCCATTATTGCGGTCATTGCGGCGATGGTTGCGATGTTGGCGCGATGTTCAATTCCGTTTCGGCAACACTGCCGGTAGCGGCGGCGACTGGCAAATTGACGTTGCGGCCAAATTCGGTTGTCCGTCATCTCATCATTGACGACAATTCTGGCAACGCAAAAGGTGTAGCGTTTGTTGATCGTGTCACCTTTCAGGAACAGGAAGCCTTTGGGAAAATCGTCATCGTTGCGGCTTCGACGCTGGAATCAACGCGGCTGTTACTCAACTCAAAATCGCGGCAACATCCGAACGGAATCGGTAATTCATCAGGTGTTTTAGGGCATTACCTCGTAGATCATTTCGGTGGCATCGGCGCTTCAGGAGTTTTTCACACGCTCGCCGGACGTGATGCTGTCAACGAAGATGGCAAGGCTGCGGGCTTATTCGTGCCTCGTTTTCAGAACCTGAACAAGGAAACCAAAAACACAAAATTTATTCGCGGCTATGGTTTTGAATGCAGCGCCGGAATGGGCATGTCGCCGAGTTCAGCGCGGCGCTTACCGGGTTTTGGCGCTGATTATAAAAGGGAAGTTAACAAATGGTATACGGCTCCTGTGAACATGACGACACGCGCCAATATGCTGTCCAGGTTTGAGAATTTCGCCGAAATTGATCCCGATGGCGTAGTTGACGCGTGGGGCATTCCGGTTTTGAAAATCCACATTCAGCATTCCGACAATGAACGTGCGATGGCGCAACACGCGGCGGAATGCAGCGAAGAAATTCTACGCGCCGCCGGAGCCGAAGTGCTTTCCACCGGAGGCACGATGACTGCGCCCGGACGCATTATTCACGAACTTGGGACAGCGCGGATGGGCAACGATCCAAAAACTTCTGTGCTGAATAAATGGAATCAGGTGCACGATGTCAAAAATGTTTTTGTCACGGATGGCGCAGCCTTTGTTGGCGCCTGTAACCAGAATCCGACGATAACGATTATGGCGCTGACAATGCGTGCCTGTGATTACATTGAGGATGAACGGAAACGCGGGAACCTGTAAATCTCAAATTGGAGAGAATTATGTTTGCACAAGACAACACACCATCCGCCAAAACTGCCTCCGGCACAAAACCTTCGATCAAACTCTATTCCATCTTTGCCCTGCAAAATGGGCGGGAATTCAAAGGCGAATTTGCGACTGCCAAAGCCAGTCACCCTTTCACCTTCACGCCCCAGGTTGCCAAAATTAATCAGGGTAAACTTGAGTTAGTTGGGACGTTCAGCCTCGGAGCACACAAAATCCCAAATGTCACGGCAACACTTGCGGCAACGCAGGGCGGGATCGGGGCAGTTCCAGGGAAAATCCAGGCGCGTCCGGTCAATACAACGCCGGGTTTGCCAACTACTGAATCCACTGGCGCACGCGGGTATGTGGGGACGCTGTATTTCAAATTATCACCGCTCAAATCATCCACAACTGGCCTGACGATTGAGATGAATAAAGTCCAACTCAACGCTCGTTTATTTCCCACCAGCGACCTCGAACGCGAATTACAATTTCAATATTCCGAGGTTGTCGCGGCGCTGAACAGCAATGATTCAGAAGTGGGCAAAAATATTGCCGCGCTCAATCATTTTTTTTCGACCAAATGAAGGCTGAACTCAGACTGAGACGGATGCGCAGTATACTGCGCATCTACAGTGAGCAAAGGGTCATATTATTTTTCCTTCCGATCAACCAAAAGTTGTAGATTCCTTGACTTGCTCCACCAAAAGTTGTAGATTCCCTGCCATTGATCCAGTTTGTTCCTACAAACATATTACGAAATAAAAAAAGCTTTGCTGTTCGATGATTATTTTCAATTCAATTCCCCTGATTTTAAAAGATATTAACCAGTATCTTTTTATTCTTGTTGCTTGAATTGAATCCGCCAATAAATTTTCCATGGTTGCTGATTCCATTCTATTAAAGAGCAACCATCTGCTGATTAACCAAGGTAAAAGTGCTAACTTTTCGGAGGAATTCCCAATGCATAGAAGTACACTAACTTCTACATCACATTTGAGTGCTCTCGCCCTACGCGGTCGTCTTTTGACACCGATAGTAGCAGCGACAGTAGCTCTCATGTTCATGCTCTTGCTCCAGCCTGCGGCATTCGCGCAGGTCACAGCAAGCGGCACCATACGCGGAGTCGTGAAAGATCAGGCGGGTGCAGTCGTTCCGAATGCGAACGTTACTGCCAAATCTGATCGTACCGGCTCAGAACGCAAAGGCAAATCAAACAGCGATGGAGGCTTTAGTTTCCCCGCGCTTGATCCCGGCACCTACACCATCACGGTCGAAGCCGGTAACTTTAAGAAAAGTGTCCAAACCGGGGTGACTCTTAGCCCCAGCGAAACAAAAGCGGTAGATATTGCTCTGCAAACTGGTGGCATGAACGAAACCGTCAACATTGTCGGCAGCGCGATTGAAGAAATCAAAACCGAAACCGGTGAACGCTCGAATACAATCAAAGCTTCACAGATTGAAAATCTTTCAATTATTGGCCGTAGTAGTCTTGAACTTCTGCGCGTCCTTCCCGGTGTCGTCGCTCCTGACCAGGCCGGAGCCGTTACCAGCTTTGGTAACGCTGCTGATTACGCTGTCAACGGTCAGCGCGGCAATAATAACAACGTCTCCGTAGATGGTTCACGTGTTATTGACATCGGTTGTAACTGCGGCAGTATCGTATCAATGAACAACGATATGGTGCAGGAAGTTACGGTTCAATCCAGTAACTTCGCGGCAGAACACGGCAACAGCGGTGTGCAAATCAGCGCCGTCACCAAAGGTGGCGGTCGTGATTTCCACGGTTCTGTGTACAACTACACGCGCCATGATGCGTTAGCGGCCAATGATCGTTTCCGCAATTACCTTAAAAGCGCTGATCCGAAGTCGTTAGCTGGCGCTCAACCAGTCGGTCGTTTCTACTATACAGGTGGAAATATCGGTGGACCTGTCTACTTGCCCAAAAAAGTTTTTGGACCACTAGGTGGATTCAACGAAAGCAAGGATAAATTATTTTTCTGGGTTGGTTACGAAGACCAGAAACAGAGTTTTGGAGCTGATCCAAAAACCGCCGTTGTTCCTACCCTGAAACAGCGTACTGGTGATTTCAGTGAAGTCATTGGTAAGAGCATTTTGAATCAGGCTGGTGAAATCAGGATTCCAGGCGGATTTGCTGGTACAGGAACAGCAATTCCCAATGGTAACTTAACTCCTTATATTCATCCGTTCGGTAAGGCTTTGATTAACCTTTACCCAGCTCCCAATTTTAACGATCCGACTGGACGTTATAATTATGTTGCTAATCCGACTCAATTCCTGAACCGCAAAGACCTTAAAATGCGTTTCGACTATAAGCTCAATGAGAAATCGAACATGTATGTTCGCCTGACTCATGAGACAGAGTTGCAGGATGGCGCGTATGGTATCTGGTGGGGACCGTCAAGTTACGAGTTGCCAACTCATAACCAAAGCGCCAATCTTGGACGTTCCGTGGCAGTTGGTATCACCAGCGTGCTGAATCCAACCATGACCAATGAAATCGTGATCAGTGGTAGTAAGCTCAAGCTTGATAATAACTACGCTGATGCGAGCAAGGTCAAATTAAGCACTTTAGGTTTACAAAACCTGAAACTGCCATTTGACAAGCAATTTGGTCGGCAGAGCGATAACGCGCCGCTGTCATTAATTAGTTGGGCAATGGGTTCACTCTGGTCGCCTGGAACGAATCCGATCTTTGCCTACAACGACAGCTTCTCGGTGACTGACAACTTAACCAAAATTGTTGGTAGTCATTCCCTGAAATTCGGCGCTGTCGTCGAACAGGGAAATAAAAAGCAGAATTTTCAGGATACCTCTGAAGGTCAGATTGAATTCAATCAATGGAACAGCAATGGTACTAATAATGACTTCGGAAATTTACTCGTAGGTCAATTAGGTAGCATTAGTCATAGTGTAAAAATCAAACCAGGTAACTATCGCTTTTACAACTATGAAGGTTATGCTCAGGATTCATGGAAGATTCGCTCTAACCTTACTTTTGAGTACGGGATGCGTGCGAGCCACATGACCATCAACAAAGAGCGCAAAGGATTCGATGTTTTATTCGATCCTAAAGCTTACAAACTTGGCGCTGGATACTACATCAACGGTGATCCATTCAGCCCGAACGGTATTATCGCAGCTTCTCGTGGACAAATTCCAAAGGGTGCTGTTGAGCCACCGCCAGTTGAATGGGCGCCCCGTATTAATCTCGCATGGGATGTTAAGAAAAACGGTAGCCTGGTCATTCGTGGCGGAGCCGGAATCTTTTACAACCGTGTCCAGGGTAACGCTCAATACGATGCGACACTTCGTTCAGCAACAAACGGAAATATCGGTACCAGTTTTGGTGCTGACACTACCATTCAAGGGTCAGGCACATCAGCCGATGGCAAGACTTTTACTCAAATTGGTGGATTAACATTTGACAATCTGTCTTTGCCAAATCCTCTCAAACTGGCAAGTGGTGGTGGAGATATTCTTTCACCAAACCCTGATTCCAAAAAATTCCCAACCACGTACTCAATGAGTTTGAGTGTCGCCAAACGACTCCCATTTCAATCAGTACTTGAAGTTGCGTATGTCAGTACGCTGGCTCGCCATCTTGGTAATCGTCGCAACATTAACTATGTACCACTTGGAGCGTTGTTAAAGGGCGGAGTTACTGGTGATCCTGGCAGTACAGTTACATTTTTAGATACGACGAAATGCAACCCAGCGGTTGCTGGTAGTTGTAATCCGACTGTAACGACCGGAGTCAAGGCTGATTTAACGAACATCCTCGTCCGTGAAGCACTTGATGGAGCAGCTATCAACAAATTCAGAACATTCCCTGATTTGAATACCCTTCGTTATCAGGAATACACGGGAACCTCCAATTATCATTCGCTACAGGCAACCCTGAGCCGTCAGTTAGGCAAGAGCCTCCAGTTCTATGCAACCTATACTTTCTCGAAAGTATTAGGAACCCTGGCTGGTGACGGTGAAGACGTTGATCCGTTGGATGCTCGTGGGCGTACCTATGGAGTTCTGAACTATGACCGAACTCACGTCTTTAACCTCTCGTACAACTATAATATTCCTGAGTTGGCACGTGGTGGCTTAAAGAACAAGTTCACCGGTGGCTTACTTAATGGCTGGCAATTATCTGGTATCACCACGTTAAGTAGTGGTACTCCGATTCGTCTGCGATTTAATGGCGATGTCGTCAGCTCACGAACTGCTATTGCTTATTTTGGTTCGGATGCCTTTATTACTGGCAACAACGCTTCTGGCGCTGTTTCACCGGTATTCACTGGTGATCCACGTAAGGGTGGAACTAAAGTTGGTGATACACTTATTGATGTCAATGGCGTTGGCTTCCCGGCTGCTGGAACCTCAGGTCCATCGGTTTCACCGTTGTACGTTCGGTCTCCAAATAAATCCAATTGGGACGTCAGCCTCTTCAAGAACATCAAGGTCAAAGAAACGAAGACCCTGCAATTCCGTGCAGGCTTCTTTAATGTCTTCAATCAGGCGTTTGCGAGGAACATCAATACTGGTGATGCCGGCGCAAGCGACATTAATTTGACATTGCAGACGGTCTGTAACGTCAAAACTATTACTAACTTTAAGTACCTTGATAGTAAAGGGGTCGAGCAGACGTACAACCAAACCGTTGCTAATGGCAATGGTGGTACGGCTCAAGATCTTTGCGATATTTCCAAAGGATTTAGTCTCACACCAGATACTAAGAAAAACTTTGGGAAAATTACTACCAAGCGCGGCAATCGTGTAGTCGAATTGGCGCTCAAGTTCACCTTCTAAGCCCTAACTTAATTGGTGTTACAACTATTGGTGCGAGGGGGATGCGAAATCAGCTCTCTCGCACCAAATTTATTTGGAGGTCTCCCCATGAAATACTATTTATTAGCAGCGGCGTTATTATTAATTGTTTGTTTCACCATCGCGCAGGATTCTTCAGCACGTCTGCTTTACGCCGACTTTGAAAAACTAAGTAAAGAAAATCGCCCAATCAGCAATCGAGATGGACAAATCATGTTTGAAGCGAATGCTGAAAATCAAGCTGGTAAACCAAAAATCAATCCCCAAATGTTTGGCCCCCAGGCACCACTCACCCAGCGACTGGGCTTTCAATTTGAGATTACCGCTCCGAATGCCTGGGCGGAAGCTTCGATGAAAATTGTTGGCATGAAAGATAAAGGACGATTAGATGATTGGGCTAAGACTTTATTGGTGAAAGCTGAGGATGTTAGTACCTACAAATTTCTGTCAATTGATATTGGCGCGGTAGGAACTGAGCAGGTAAGACTCCGCCTTATCAGTGAAGGAAATGGAGTTGATGCAGGTGGTGCTTATCCTGAAAATTATGTAACTGTCAGTAACGAACTAAAGAACTATAAGATTGCACTTAGTGATTTCAAGCAGGCAACCGGAGATTGGGTAAAGAAAAAAGTGACAACGGAACAAGTTGTAAAAAAACTGACAGGAGTGCAGCTTAGCGTAATAAAAATTCCTTCCAAGGGAATTGTCGTTGTGGATAATGTTGCTTTTGAAAAATAAATTAAGACATCGCAAGTATTAGGCGGATTGATACCGATTAATTCTGTATTGATCTGCTCTGTTATTTTCCGGCGGCATTGGTTTGCTGTTTGTGTGCGCATGGAAAGTGAGAATGATATACTGATCTGGAATTATTATTTCTATGATTTTAGCTCAATCCCTTATCATTCTCCTTCTATTTTTTGCTCCGTTGCAGGACGGGCAAGCTGTGCGCCAATCGGAAGTTTACTTTTCGCGTGCCGTCGAACTTCAACAGCAGGGAGATTTACAAGGCGCACGAGAAGCCTACGAAGCTGCTCTGAAACTGATTCCACGCCGTTCTGATGCATTGTCAAATCTCGGCATCATTCACGCCAAATTAGGGCAATACGAGAAAGCCATCAACAGTTATAAAGCTGCGCTGGAAATTGATCCCGCCGAAAATATTACGCGCCTCAATCTGGGCATCGCTTTCTATCAAACCGAATATTATACCGAGGCTCAAGTAGAATTTCAGCAGGTCGTGAAATCCCAGCCTGATAATTTTCAGGCGCGTTTTTTGCATGGAATGTGTCTCTTTTATGCCGGAAAATTCAATCCGGCAATTTCCGAATTCGAGAAAATTTATTTAACTCAGAGCGAAAACATTTCTGTCGCGTATGCGCTGGCAAATGCCTACATTCAGAGCGAACAAATTGAAAAAGGGAAAGTCCTCATAGACAAAGTTTTCAAAAATCTGAATTCGGCTGAGGCTCATCTGATTATCGGATCATTCAATTTAGCACGGAAGGAATTACAACCTGCGGCTGAAGAACTCAGGCAGGCAGTAGAGATGAATCCGAAATTGCCAACCGCGCATTCACAGCTTGGGGTCGTCTATCTGATGACCGGAAACCGTGATTTGGCAATCAAAGCCTTTCAGGATGAATTAGCTTTAAGCCCCAATGATTTCGTAGCAAATACACGGCTCGGATGGTTGTATCGTGAAGACAATCGGTTGGATGAAGGGGAGAAACTTCTCAAGCGTTCGCTGGAATTGCGTCCCAACGATCCGGCTCCCATGTTTCAATTGGCGCAACTCGTCAACGCGCAGGGCAAGCCTGAAGAGGCGGCGAAATACCTTGAAGCGGTCGTCGCTCAACTACCTAATTATAATCAGGCTCACGTTTTATTAGCGCGAATTTATTTCAAACTAAAACGCAATGAGGATGCGAAACGTGAACAAGCAATCATTGCGCGGTTGACGGCGGAACAACAAAAAAATCAGCCGACTACGGAGTCGCAAAAAATGGCTAATCCCAATGATCGAAGCCTGAAAAATCCGCTCCCGAAATCAAATGAGAAGTAACCTGATTTTAAAATTGGTTTTAGTATTCGGCTTTATCGTTTGCGGTTTTGGGCTGGCGAGCCAGAGCCAGATTCCGAAAACAGTTTGGCGTCCTACGAAAGTTCCGGCTGGGACGGTTTTTGTCGGGCGGCAAGCGTGCGCTGAATGCCACGCCGATAAAAATAAATCTCAACTTCTGAATTCAATGGGACGTGCCCTGGAACATGTCAGCGATTCCGAGATTCTTAGTAAACATCCAAGCTTAACCTTCAAAACAGGTGAGTACGCAATCGAAATTGTTCGTCAGGAAAAGCAAAGTTTTTATAACGTGACAAAAGGAAAGGAAACGCTTTCCGTTCCGATCCGTTATGCTTTTGGACAAGGGAAAGCGGGGCAAACATACGTCCTTGAATACAAGGACGAGTTTTACGAAAGCCTGCTGAGTTATTACAACGAAGCGAAAGGGCTTGATTTCACGATTGGTTTGCCGCGAACAGTTCCTGAATCGTTAAAGGCAGCGCTGGGGCGACCAATTTCCGGCGATGAGACGATGCAATGTTTTGCTTGTCATTCCACAGGCGCTGTCAGTGGCAAGAAATTGCATCTGGACAAGCTTGAACCCGGTCTTACCTGTGAAGCGTGTCACGGCCCCGGAGCCGAGCACATCAAAGCGAGTAAAGCCGGAGAACCGAGCATCAGTAAAATTTTCAATCCCGGTAAAATGAGTCCTGATGATTTGACGCAGGATTTTTGCGCTTCCTGTCATCGCGGCGCAGAAGACCTGATGTCCTTTCCGCGTCAGGGCGGACTCAACAATGTCCGCTTTCAACCCTATCGAATTTTCAATAGTAAATGCTACAGCGACGATCAAAGGATTAGTTGTGTCGCGTGTCACAACGTCCATGAACCGTTGCAGCAGGATTCAAAATATTACGATGCAAAATGTGCAGCTTGTCATACCAGGACAGAACCTGCGACGAATAAAATTTGTAAAGTTGGCACGAAAGACTGCGCTTCGTGTCACATGCCCAAACTTGAATTAACCGGAGCGCACTCGACCTTTACCGATCATCGCATTCGGATCGTGAAACCTGGAGAACCGTATCCTAACTGAAATGTCCAATAAACTTTAGTTTGTTGAAGCTTTGCAGGCGAGACACAATTGCTGAGAGTAACAGCAAACTAAAGTTTACTGGACTCCGAAAAACCAAATCTGCAATGATAACGAAATCACACTCCATCAAAATTCTTCTTTGTTTGGCTTTTGTCGCCCTGCCTGTATTGGCGCAAAAAAAGCGTACTCCGACTGCGCAGCGTCCAGCCGTCGCGCCTTTGCAACAATTCGAGCAGGCATCTGCCAAAGCGAATCAAGCACGCGAAGCTGGCAATCTTGATGAAGCAATTGTGCTTTACAAAAAAGCGATTTCCTATTCACCCAAATGGAGCGAAGGCTGGTGGTATCTGGCGACGTTGCTCTATGAAAAAGATCAGTATCCCGAAGCTGTCAAAGCCTTCAATAATGCCGCCGCGTTGAATCCGAAAACCGGAGCGCCCATTTCGATGATGGCGTTGTGCGAATTTCGCTTAGGCGATTATGACAATGCGCTGGCGCATCTGATCCAGGGGCGGACAATTGGCATTGGTGATAATCCTGAATTGAAAAAAGTGTTGCGTTTTCACGAAGGAATGCTGCTCCTGCTCAAGAGTGAATTTGAAATGGCGCAAAAAGTTTTTGACGGGCTTAGTTACGACAACGTCAATACGGAACAGCTTTTCATTGCTACTGGATTATCAATTTTAAGAATCCCGAACCTGCCAACACAGATTGATTTGAAGCATCCTGATTATCAAATGATTCGTCGCGCCGGATACGCGCAGCATTTGGTAGCTCAGTTGAATGCCAGCGACGGACAGCGTGAATATGATCGTCTGGCGGCAGATTTTGCAAAGGCTCCAGGGATTTTTTATGCCTACGGGCGTTATCAGCTTTATCACCTTCGTAATGATGAAGCGGCGATTCCAGCCTTTCAAAAAGAGATTGAAAATTCTCCCCGCCATGCCTTAGCCCGACTGCAAATTGCTTACATCAAAATCAAAAATAAAGAGCCACAGGATGGCGTCAAGCTCGCCGAAGAAGGCGTCAAGCTCAATCCGCGCTTATTGCTTGGGCATTACATTTTAGGCCGCTTGTATCTGGAAACCGGCGAGAATCCGCGCGCTATTGATGAGCTGGAAATTGCGCAACGCATGGCTCCCGATGAAGCAAAGATTTATTTCGCGCTGGCTCGTGCCTACGCCAAAGCCGGACGCAAAGCCGACGCGGATCAGGCACGGCAAAATTTTACGAGATTGAATGCCGTCGCGGAAGCAGCGGCGGCGAATGGACAAGGGCGTGTGACGGCGATTGAAGAGAGCGAAGAAAAGCCCAAGCCGTAAAGATAGATACAGGCAAACAATTCAATGAAAAGACCCCCTTCAATTTGGATCACACAAA
>JAYSTY010000273.1:0-7384 GCA_043719385.1 Blastocatellia bacterium
TTCATTAGATGACCATAGTCGTCACATTTTTATTCTGTCAGTTTGTTAATCCGGCGCTGCCGTTTAAGACAAGACTGGTTAACTGAATTGCACATTGAAAATTAACCAAATTAGACGCCGATGGTTTTGCTGTAATAGCAATTCAGCACAGATAGCTAACGACTTCAGTGTTAACACTATTTTAACTTTACTGGATTTAAGCTTGACTTTCGCACGAACATTAAAAAGAATTAAAAGAAGTTGCGCTAATACTTTACTGATTTGACGTAAAGTTCTAACTCGAAGCTGCCTCGACATGAGGTTTCCTTTTTGGTTTAATTCACAGGGAAGGTGTGTGCCTCAACATCGGCAAATTAGTAAACTACCCGTTGCTAAAGGAAAATTAATTATGAAAAACTTATCAATTATTCGTCGTCAGGGTGCATGGTTTTTGGCAGGTTTAATGCTTATCCCCACTTTTATCTTATCGGCTGCAACACCGGGGCAACTAACTGGTGAGCTATGGATGAGTGGGGCCGCGACGGTCAATGGCAAAACTGCTGTTACAGGCCTCACGGTATTAAGTGGTAATCGTATTCAGACCGGTAAAGATGGGATAGCGGTGATTAACCTCGGAAAATTGGGGCGGGTTAAATTACAACCAGAGACAGATTTGGTGCTTAATTTTACTGATTCTGCCATCAGTGGCAATCTCAATACTGGCCTAGCGCTGGTGAATGCGTCAGAGGGTGTTGCCGTGAATCTCCAGACACCGTGTGGCGAAGCCGTTGCAGATCAGCAAATCCTTTCTGCTGCCACGCTGGAAACATCTGGAGAGGAAGCCCCGGACACCGTGAAGCAAGCGCAATCCTCCGGGCAGCAAAAGCCTGATCGTTGTCCCAGACTCGTGGTGCCAATAAGTGGTGGGGGAATGGCTGGTGGTTTTCTCCTTCCTGCCTTGTTAACCGGGGGGGCTATTTTAGGTACAGTTTTGGCTGTTGTCTTAATAGCAGATGCAAACCAAAGCGGAATCAATATCAATACACTTAACCTGACTACTTTCAGGCTGAATTAGACTACCAAAAGCGTTTACCGTATCTGATCCCTGATGCTTGCCTGAGTTACATCAGCTACCACTTCCCTGCAAAGCATTATCATTATGCCAGCCCTGTCGCTGGCTCTTCCGCTTCAGTAAAATTCGCATGGTATTTACGCTCAAATTGAGCCAGCCAATTGTGCGCACAATCGTATTTTTTGTTGCGCTGATATTGTGTTTCAGCCTGCTCCGTCTGATTTACGAGCGTTTTGTGATTAGTGTTTTGGCTACCAAAAGCACGGCTGTTCAACAAGCAGCGCTTGCGTCCGCCCTTCATTCTTTTCCAACTTCGCCCCGTTTACAGGCGCGTTATGCTGATGTCTTATTGCAACAAGTACTGGAATCTCCACAGACAATCGTGCAGGCGGAAACAGCCGCAATGCGTGCGGTGCAACTCTCGCCCTTTGATGCCAAAAATTATCTTTTGTTAGCCGCCGCCAAAAGTGTGAACGGTGAATTAGCGGCAGAAGCGACACATTTACAGGAGGCGCTTGCAGTGGCTCCATCCAACGCGCAAATTCATTGGCGTCTGGCGAATGTGTTATTACGAAGTGGTAAAATTGAAGTGGCAGTGGATGAATTTCGCAGCGCAGTTACGGCTAATCCTGCGCTCTTACCGCTCTCGCTCGATTTGTTATGGCAACTGGCAGATGGTGAACTTAACAAGCTGAAACAGGCGACAGGTGACAAACCCGGGAATCAATTGGTACTGGCACAATTTCTGTTGCAAAAATCTCGGGTGGACGATGCCATTCAGATCGTCAATCAAATTGATCCTGAGACGCGCCTTGCCGCACCAGAAACAGGTGGCTTTTTAAATGATTTGCTGACAGGTGGGAAGCTTGAAGCGGCGCACCAGCTTTGGATGGCTTTGCGTGGTTCGCGTGATGACAACCAGCCGCTGCTTTGGAACGGCAGTTTTGAAACCGCCAGCCCCGCCCATTTATCACAATTTGACTGGCAATTGCGCAGCAGTGAGTATGCACAATTGACGCTTGATTCTTATGTGGTTCACTCCGGTACGAAAGCCTTGCGATTGGATTTTACCGGGCGCGATACGACTCGTCTCAGCAATGAAATCAGACAAATGATTGTGCTGCGACCGGGTGCGCGTTATCGGCTCTCCTGTTTCGTTCGCACCGCAAAATTATTTACGCCCGAAGGTCCGCGTGTTGCCATCACAACACAGGATGGAGCGCGTGTCATTGCTGCCACAAATCCAATCACTACAGAAGCAGCTAATTGGCAACCGCTCACGCTGGATTTCAGTGCGCCGCCCCAAACCGCAGCGCTGCTTGTTACCGTGCAACGTCTTCCCAAAACGAGTTATGACGATCCAACACACGGCACAATTTGGTTTGATGATTTTTCCCTGACCGCATTGCCCTGATGAGTAATTTGCTGGATAAAATCATTGTTGCGCTGTTTCTCACTGTACTTGTTTTTACAGCCCTGGCGCACGGCGCAGTTGAGGCCTGGGCATTTGCGTTAGGGGCAACGGGCATTGTTGCGGCTTTGTTTTTCTGGGTACTCAAAGCGTGTATTGAGCAACAATGGACGATTCGTATTCCATCTTTGGTTTGGCCGTTACTGGCGTTCATCGCTTTGGGATTATTGCAAAGTATCGCGTGGACAGACCAATCAGGGCGTCGCGCCAGTCTGTCACTTGATGTCGAAGCGAGCCGTGAAACTGTTTTATGGCTGGTTCTTTTAGTCCTGGCGTTTGTACTGGCAGCTAATTTGTTTGCCAGCAAAGAGCGTTTATCTTTGCTGCGTTCCTTTTCTATTTACTTCGGATTGGCGCTGGCGCTGTTTGCGTTGTTACAAAAAGCCACCTGGAACGGGCGGTTTTATTGGTGGCGGACAGTGGATACACAGATCGTCATCGCGCCGTTTGGCCCGTTTGTTCATCACGGACACTATGCCGGATACCTGGAATTATTGCTGCCCATCCCGCTGGCATTTTTGCTCGTCCATCAAATGCGCTTTGAGAAAAAACTTTTGTACGGATTCGCGGCAGCAATCATGGGAGTGTCAATCATTGCCTCGCTGGCGCGCGGGGGGATGCTCAGTCTGACAGTAGAACTGATTTTTCTGGCTGTCATGAGTATCTGGATCAAACGGAAGCAGGGGGCTGAAGCGGGGAAAAAGGCAACGCTTTTTCAGTCCTTATTCATTCGTGCTGGCGCGGTCATCATTATTGCCGTGCTGATGTTTATCGGTGTGTTATGGATTGGGATAGAACCGATTATGAATCGCGTTACGCTGGGGCAGGGAAATGGATCAACTCAAACTTTCTTTAATGATCGTGGCTGGGTTTGGCGCGACACGCTTACGATGTTTCGCGCTCATCCTGTGACAGGTGTAGGCCTGGGCGCTTTTGAGACCGCCTTTCCGATTTACTCGCAGAGCGATGGTTCATTAACCGTGAGCGCAGCTCACAATGACTATTTACAAATTCTGGCGGAGGGCGGAATCATTGGCGGCGCACTGATGATTTGGTTTCTTGTGATGATCTTTCGTTTATTGCGTAAGGCATTGCAATCGCATGATACTCGCAGGCAGGCGCTGGCCTTAGGCAGTGGAACCGGATTGGTGGGAATACTGGTCCACAGTTTTTTTGATTTCAACCTGCAATTGCCATCCCATTCCTTACTTTTCCTAATGCTGGTTGCTGTCATTGCCACGCTTGGCGCACGAGTAGAAGAAGCGGCTGTTCCTGCCAAAGCACAGTCGCAAGCAAATTATTTTGATCTTACGGAAAGATTGTCAGAGCGAGGGACATTATGAAAATTACATCGTCCCCATTTCAAATAACTCTTGATGGCAACCGAACATTCCGCCAGAGCGCCCGGCTTGTTATTTGGACAATGGGTTTTGTGTTATGCCTGTGCAGTTCTGTTTTTGCACAATCAGAAAAACCTGTTCTGCCTCCTCGTGAAGAAGCAGTGCCGAAAATCACCAGCCGTAACAGCGGTGGGTCGCCTGGGCCTACTGTGCTGGCGGCGCTGGATGAAGATTATCGCATCGGGCCTAATGATGTGCTGGAAATCGAAATTGAGGATGCGCCTGAACTTTCCGGTGCACGACGTGTCAATGCCAACGGAACATTTTTGATGCCTTATCTGGGACGCATTGCTGCCAAAGGTAAAACGCCGGAAGACCTGGCGGCACTCATCGCGAAGGGACTTGACCAGCGATATATTTTCAATCCGCGGGTGAACGTGGTCGTCAAGCAATACAACAGTCGTTCATTTTTTATTCAGGGTTCAGTTCGCAGTCCCGGTGTTTACCAGATTGAGGGTCGTCCCACGTTGCTGGAATTGCTGACGCTGGCCGGCGGGCTGGCCAACGATCATGCCTCAACCATTTTCATTATTCGTAAACTCAAACCTGGCGAAGTTGAAAAAAATGATAGCAATCCTGCTAACAACGAAGCCGCCACCACGGTTGCCAGCCCGGCAGCACAACGCCCACGCCTTTCCGCCGCCACCGAAGCTAAACAGGTAGTGACAGCAGTTGAAACAGGCAAAACGGATGGATTGCCGCAATACACGCTGATCAAAACCAATCTCGCCGGATTATTACGCGGAAATTTTTCGCAGAATATGTATCTTGAACCGGGCGATATTGTGAACATCCCGCAAACGGATGTGTTCTTTGTCGCAGGCGAAGTTCACGCGCCGGGTTCGTTTGGTTTAAAAGAAGGTACCTCGCTGCGCCAGGCGATTGCGCTGACGCAAGGCACTACTTTCAAAGCCGCGCCGAATCGCACGATTATCTTTCGGGATAATCCGCAGACCGGGCAACGCCAGGAAATTCATGTTGACCTGGCCGCTGTGATGAGCGGCAAAGTCGGCGATCAGCCAATTTTCGCCAATGACATCATCATTGTCCCGAACAGCCGGATGAAATCCATCGCCGCGCCTATTTTGAGTACGTTAGGACAGCAGGCAATACGTTTGCCAATTCGCTAATGAGGATTTAGCAGTTAAAGGAGCCTCAAATTATGTCAGATGAAAAATCTTCCCCAGACAAGTTAATTCCTCCGGCAGACAATGCCATGCTTCCGCCAGATTATTTTCGCTCCCCGCTGGAGGCTGTCGCCAATCGTTATTACCCCGGCGATGCTGGCTCCATGGACAGTTTGCAATTGGGCGAGTTATGGCGACGGATTCGGAAACATCAGTGGCTGATTCTGGTGATTGTGGTGATTGTTACCTCGGTGGTGGCGGTGGAATCCTATCGCACCAAATCTATGTATCGGGCGGCGGCAACGCTGCAACTGGATTTAGAAAATCGCACGCTCTTTCGGTCAGGTGACGTTTCGATTGAAAGCGAAGAATCTGACAATGCTTATCTGACAGCGGCAGCGATGAAAACCAAAATCCGCTTATTACAAAGCCGCCCTTTGCTGGAGGACGTAGTCGCCAACTTACAACTTGATCGCAGCCCGCAATTCATGGATGTGACGCAACGAAAAAATATGTGGGAATCCATGCAAACCATTGCGGGACGGGTCAAAGGTAGTGGATACGTTGCTCCACCCTCGTTGTATATCGAATCGCCGCCGGCTCCGACACCTGAAAGTTTACAGACGCGGACGACGCAGGAAAGTGCGCGGCTCTCTCCTTATGTCAATATTTTAAGTGGTGCGCTGAGCGCCGCCCAGGTGGAAGATACGCAAATGCTGACGATTTCGTATGAACATACGAATCCCACGCTGGCCGCCCAGATTGTAAACACCGCCGCAGAATTTTTTGTCGCTCACAATTTCCGTAATAAAACGCGCCGCTATAATTCCACTTCTGGCTGGCTTAATACTCGTACCCGTGATCTGAAAAGCAGACTGGAACAGGCGGAACAAAAGCTGGCGGATTTTTCCAGTACGCATGGGATTTCTTCGCCCACCAGCAATGAGGCGTTAGAAGTGGCGAAGCTGGGCAAGCTTCACACGCAGGTGATGCAGGCAGAGACCGAACGAATTCTCAAACAGTCGCTTAACCAGGAAGTGCAACAGGGACGCTTGACGCAATTGCCCGAAGCGTTTGCGGATTCAAAACTTACTGCCTTGCAGGGCAGGCTGAATGAACTTTCCATTCAATCTTCGCAATATGTCGGGCGCTTTGGCCCCGACAATCCACGCACCCAGGATGTCCAAAAACAAATCGTGGCACTGCAACGACAGCTTGACGAAGGGCGTAAAAACTTAGGCGACAAACTCAAGGCCGATTACGAACGCGCGGCCCGTGACGAACAAACGCTGCGTGCTGCGTTGGAACGCTCAAAGGCCGAAACGAAATCCGAAGAGATTCAGCAAAATCAGGCGAATGTCCAATTTGGCTTGTTGCAACAGGATGTCCAAATTGCCAAAAATCTGTACACCGAATTTTTGCAAAAAACGAATCAGGCCAGCGTGCAATTAGCCGAGCAACACAACAATTTGCAAATTATTGAACCTGCCACCATGCCTGTTGCTCCGATTGGGCCAAATCGTTTCCGCATCATTCTGACGGGCTTCCTGCTCAGCTTATGTTTTGGCATCGGGCTGGCGCTGACGATTGAATATTTTGATGATACGGTCAAAACATCAGATGACGTTATGCGTTACGTCGGCTTGCCTACCCTGGCGGCAATTCCCGCTGTTTTGACGCGGCGCTCCCGCTTGCGTGGCGGTGGCAATAAAGCGACCGCGCTTGTAGAAGGGAACACTACTCAGGCAATGCAACGCCCGCTGATTTCACAACCTGGTCAGATGCCAGGTCGCAGCGCCTCATTGTTAACCGAAGCGTATCGTGGATTACGCACGTCCATCTTACTTTCGGCGGCGGGGACACCACCCAAAGTGATTCTCTTTACCAGCAGCCAGCCAGGCGAAGGGAAAACCACGACCACTGTTAACACTGCAATTTCTCTGTCCCAAATGGGCTTGTCGGTCGTTGTCATTGATGCGGATTTGCGCCGCCCTTCTGTTCACAAAGCCTTTGGCCTTGATGCCGCCCACGGTATTTCCAGTTATCTTTCGCAAAATATCCGGCTGGCCTCATTGTTACAAAATACCGCTATTCCCTGCGTTTCCGTCCTGCCTTGCGGCGTGATTCCTCCCAACCCGACGGAATTGATCAGTTCAGAAAAAATGAAGTCAATGGTGCACTTGCTGAAAGAGCATTTCGATCATGTCCTGATTGATTCGCCTCCGCTTACCAACGTCGCCGATTCGTTAGTCCTTTCCACCCTCGTGGATGGTGTGATCGTAGTCGTGCAAAGCGGGTCAAGTAAACGCCGTGCCGTGCAACGTGTGCGCCGCGA
>JAYSTY010000274.1:0-3041 GCA_043719385.1 Blastocatellia bacterium
GAAGCCGATGAACTCGACGCCTTTATCTTTGTACTCATTGTGGGCGGCAACCAGATCAGGAATGGATTGGCGGCACGGGCCGCACCACGTCGCCCAAAAGTCAATCACGACCACTTTGTCTTTGCCCACGGTTTCGGCCAGCGTTGATTTTTTCAGCTTTCCTTTTTGAT
The DNA here is from genome assembly GCA_043719385.1 of Blastocatellia bacterium. GTDB lineage: Bacteria > Acidobacteriota > Blastocatellia > RBC074 > RBC074 > JAFDVL01. Next base: position 171 of record JAYSTY010000274.1, read on the forward strand.
CAAACAGCCATAAATCGAAATCAGCAATTTGCCTGGTCTCAGTTCTGAACACCGGTGCTTGTTCCGGCTTTGACGTAGCTTGTGAAGCAACGCTTTGTTTGAGCGTCAACACGCTCACGAAACAGATCACCAGCCAGAAAATTTGCAATAACGATTTCGCCATGCTGAGTTACTTATGATTCCAACGCTTTATCAATACTTGCGCGCAATTTTTTGGGCGCGATAACCGGATGAAAACCCTTGATATGTTCGATCAGCGTACCATCTTTGCCAAAAATGAAAGTTTGTGGAATCGCGCCTGTTCGATCAAACGAGGTGAACATCTCTTCCGGTGAAAAGCCGACGTGATAATTGATTTTGAAATCTTTCGCCATGCTGTTGACCGCTTCCTTGTTTTTTTGGTCAGGATATTTCCTGTTTCCTTCCGTTGGGTCTTCCACCGAAAGTCCGAAAAATTCTACGCCTTTGTCCTTATATTCGTTTTGCGCCGCGATTAAATCGGGAATAGATTGGCGGCACGGGCCGCACCACGTCGCCCAAAAATCAATCACAACCACTTTGCCTTTGCCCACGGCTTGCGAAAGCTTCAGGGGTTTCAAATTGCCATCAGGTTGATAAATCTGCAATTCAAAATCCTTGAGGTCTTTGTAGCTCTTTTTGGGCGCAGCCTGCGCTGTTTCTTTGGGAGTTTCTCTGGCTACCTGTTTATTCAAGGTAGACCCCGAACACGCGGCAAGGAGCGCGATGAGTAGCAGCAGAAATGTCCACATAAACAACTGACGAGTGGTTTGCATTTAGACCTCAAGCTTATGAATTCCAGTGATAAAAAATTTCGACTTCCATCATAACGGTTGCGTTGCGAAGTGACAACAGAATCTGGCGGGGATTCAGGGTTTGGGATTCAGGATTCAGGGCTTGTTTCCACTGCATAGCTCAAATCCTAAGCCCTAAATCCCCAATCCCAAATCCCCGGTATCCCCGTCCTGACACTCCTTGTCATTACCCAAATCTTGGCACGATCTTAGTCCGCGAAGGCGGACGACAGTCCCCTGGGGTGAAGCGCGGCGCGAACCCCAGGAAAGCAGCAAATGGAATGAGCAAGCCCACGAAGTGGGCGACAGACTTTTTAGACTGTTGCCCACACTCTGTCGCCCGCCTGCGCGGGCTGGGTGTTTTTTCGCCAATGTTCCCAGGGTTCCGTGCGCAACGCACTCCACCCTGGGCTTTATGCCGCCGCCCGCCTTCGCGGGCTGAAAACCAAATCGCACGTTTCGTGCCAAGATTTGGGTAATGACAAGCCTGACACTCTTCTATCTTACCGTCTTCTTTGCTTGGTATTTTGAATGAAATCCGGTCTGACCGTTCCGGCTCCGAGATTAGCGATTTCGGTACGCTGATTTGAAATCAGATAAGAACGCACCAGCGATTGCAATCGCACACTTCGACCACTGGTGAGATGTTCGGCTAAGGTCAGCATGCGAAACCACGCTGATTCCAGTTGATCCGCCAGCCGCGAAATTTGGGTGATGTCGTAAGGGACGGCGACGGCCTCCACTCCCAGCCGCGCAAATACCGACAGATAACGCGCCGTCGCCAAATCAGGACATAACAATCTGCGCTTGCCAATTTTCAGTTCGATGCCCAGCAGGGTGTGCAAAACTTCGACGACGGCGGGTTTGGTCGCCGCCTTAAGCTCGTACTTGCGCGTCCGCATCGTCAGAATGTGATCGCGGTAAATGATCGCAATCTGCTGATCGGCGAGCAGCCTTTCCACCTCAGCCGCCACCGCGTCTGCTTTGATTGCTTTCGGATGAGCGTTAAGTTTTTCAGTAATATCAATTATCTCAGCCATAATCAGTACAATATAAGACTTGCGCAAAAAAAGGTAGCCAGCGCAGAGAATAAATGTGACCCCTGCCGCGCGCGATAACGAGTAAATCGAAATTAATTTTCTCTGACCTCTTGACAGCATTCGTATCGCCTGTGTTATAAGCCTGTCCAGTTCATTATTGGCGGCAAACATTCTCTGCCGATTTTGTTTGCCGCCCAAAAATAGTGAGCCATTCCCTTATGTGTCGCTAAAATTTGAGGTTGTCATTGACCGTGAGTAATTACGAGCCAGGGAGCTTGATGATTTCACTGCCTGATGCGACAACCTGTTTGTTTTCACAGCCACCTGTCATGCGGCTGATCTGTCAAAGTGTCTTTGCTTTGCCGGATCAAACTTCGTGCCACAAAGCCGCTAAATCCCAACTATTTTTTGCCGCGCAAGCAAGCCTGTTTGTCACCGGTCGTGATGCCCTCGACCCTGCAACCAGGCGTGGTGCGCTCTTTGGTGTAAGGAGAAATTTGCTATGAGCCTTCGTATTTTTGTTGCCCCTGTCATTCGTCAATTTAAAACAACTTTTGCCATCCGCCGCTTGCTGAGCCTCGGTTTGATTCTGATCCTGCTGTCCAATCAGGTGCTGGCGACGCCGCAAGGATTTACTTTGCTCGGACACGAGATGAGCTACGGCGCAGCGTTCTGGTGGCACAACAGTGGCTGGGCGGCGAAGGTCGCAAAATGGTTTCCGCAACAAACAAAGCCAACCGATACAAAAGGCTGGGACGGGAAAGGTGCGCCACCGAATACGCCGCCGGAAGCGAAAGAACAGGAAAAGCAAAGTGACCGCGATGTCAAAGTGCAGAAGATTGAGATTTCGCCACGCGATGTGACGATTAATACGGGCGAGAAAATCATCTTTTCGGCCATTGCCTACGACCGAAGCGGGAACATGATTCCCAGCGTGAAATACACGTGGGATGGCAACGATGAAGGCAAAAATCGCCGCATGAGTGTCACGCCGCGAGGAGTGTTTTCTTCGCCGGTGG
>JAYSTY010000275.1:0-42377 GCA_043719385.1 Blastocatellia bacterium
GTTCAACCAAATGAACGCCGCGCTCACGCAGGATTTTTAAATTCGCCTGCGTCGCCGGATGATTCCACATTTCGACATTCATCGCGGGCGCGATCAAAACCGGATTTGTATTGGAAAGGTAAAGCGTGGAAAGAAAATCATCTGCCATGCCATGCGCAAATTTGGCTAAACAATTCGCCGTTGCCGGTGCGATCAGTAACAAATCCGCTTCGCGGGCAAGAGCAATATGTTCGATGACCGCATAGTCGGGGCGATCAAACATGTCAACAATCACAGCCTGACCTGACAATGCTTCAAACGTCAGTGGGCGAATAAATTCAGTGGCGGAGCGCGTCATCACGATTCGCACTTTTGCCCCGGCACGCTGTAATCCGCGTAAGATTTCAGCCGCCTTATATGCGCCAATGCAACCTGTAACGCCGAGGAGGACGTTCATATTGAAGAATAATCAACTACGAATTTAGTCGGTGATAACTTCATAGTTAATCAACCCCTGATCAATTTCAGCCAGCGCAATCCGCGTAGATTTGGCATTAGGTAAATAAACACGCGGCTTAGCTCCGTTCTGAATTTGTTTACTCCGTCGGGCAGCAATCAGAATTTTACGATATTTGCTGTCCACTTTTGTCAGCACATTGCTTTCTTTTTTTTCAGCCATAAAAATATTTACTCCTCATAAACTACGCCGTAGCTGATCCGTCTACGGTGAAAAATTTAGCTGCTTCGGGCTAATCCAGGCGAAAAGATTTCAGCATGAACTCAGCGGTTTCAGCCCGCCTGGTGCGACGACAACGGGCGGCCACAATAATTGCCTCGAATTCGCGCACGGCATATTCCAGCTCATCGTTGATGATGAGGTAATCATACTCTACATACTGCATCAACTCTCGTTGCGCATTCCCCATCCGTAAACGTAAATCCTCCGCCTGTGTACTACCGCGTTTGTCCAGGCGCTCGGCCAACGCGTCATAAGATGGAGGCAGCACAAAAATACTGATGGCATCGGGAAAAATCCTGCGCGTCTTAGCGGCTCCCTGGACATCAATCGTGAGGATCACATCCATTCCTTCGTTGAGCATTTGCTGGACGGTTTCCCGCGAAGTGCCATAAAGATTGCCGTGGACTTCCGCCCATTCCAAAAATTCTTCGCCCGTAATCATGGACTTGAATTTCTGGCGGGTCACAAATTGATAATGTTTGCCATTCACTTCATCCGTTCGGGCCGGACGCGAGGTATAGGAAATCGAAGCACGAATATCGTGCAGCCGTTGTTGCACTTCTTTGACCAGCGTAGTTTTTCCGGTTCCAGAAGGAGCTGAAATGATGATTAGATTGCCTGCCATAATTTAGTTTCGAGTCTAATTAGTTTTGCGTTTCGGGTTTTGGGTTTCGAGGAAAAACCCGATTACTCGGTTTCTCAAAACTCAAAACCCGAAACGCGAAACTCTTTTTCCAAAACCTATTCTACGTTATTCGCTTGTTCACGCAATTTTTCGACCTCAGTTTTAATATCAATTGCGGCATCGCAAATTGTCAACTCCGAAGCCTTCGATAAAATAGTATTTGCCTCGCGGTTGGTTTCCTGCAACAGAAAATCCAGCTTCTTGCCAATTTCGCCATCATCACCAAGTAATTCGCGGAGTTGGACAATATGGCTGTGTAAACGTGCGATTTCTTCGCTGATGTCGGCGCGTTCCGCTAAATATGCAACTTCCTGCGCGAGCCGCGTTTCATCAACGGAAATATTTTCCAGCAACTCGGCTAAACGCTTTTGCAATTTGTCCCGATACGCAGTGGTTATTTCCGCCGCGTTGCTTTCGATGACCTTGAGATTATCTTCGATGCGGGCGATGCGGGCGAGTAATTCTTTTTGTAATTCGTGGCCTTCCACCGCGCGCATTGCCACGAGCGCGGTCAGGGATTGCGTCAGCGCAGTTTCGACACCCTGCACTACTTCATCGCTCAACTGATTTTTGCCTGCTGCCTGCAAAACGTTCGGCAAGCGGGCAATAGATTCAAGGCTTACATCACCAGCGAGGCCAAATTCTTCGCGCATCGTTTTGAGCGCATCAAGGTAGCCACGAATCAACGGACGATTCAGTTCATACGCGGAATCCGCCATTTGCGTGAAGCTGATGTTGATGTCTATGCGCCCACGCGAAACCGCCGCCTGCACCTGTTTTTTGAGCGGGATTTCGAGCGCCGTCAATTCCTGTGGCGCCCGCCAGTGAATGTCCAGATTACGATTATTTACCGAACGCATATCAACCGTAACTTTAAATGTTTCTGCGGTTACAGCACCTTGTCCATAACCGGTCATGCTTTTAATCATACTTGTCAAGGTGGTCGGTGATTGGTGGTCGGTGGTCGGTTAGTAAAATTCCGACCACCCCTCACCGACCACTGACCACCATTTCTTCCTCGTCCGCAAACTGCAAATCATACAGCTTGCGATAAATTCCATTGCTGGCAATTAGCTCCTGATGCGAGCCAATTTCAGCGATTCGTCCGGCGTCCATCACGATGATGCGATCTGCGCGGCGCACGGTCGAGAGCCGATGCGCAATCACGATGGTCGTGCGACCTGCCATCAAATTATTCAGCGCCTGTTGCACCAGCATTTCGCTTTCCGTATCCAGCGCTGAGGTCGCTTCATCCAAAATTAAAATCGGCGCATCTTTCAAAATTGCCCGGGCAATGGCGATTCGTTGCCGTTGCCCACCTGACAAAATCAGGCCGCGCTCGCCCAATACCGTATCATAACCGTGCGGTAATTTGCTGATGAATTCGTCCGCCAGCGCCGCTTTTGTCGCGGCCCTGATCGCTGTGTCGCTGTCGTTGCGCCCAAAGGCTCCATAGCCAATATTCGCTTTCACCGTATCATTGAACAGATGCACTTCCTGCGTGACCATCGCAATTTGTGAGCGTAATCCCGCCAGTTGCAAATCGCGCACGTCGTGACCATCAACGATTACCGCCCCGTGCGTCACGTCATAAAAACGCGGGATCAAATTTGTCAGCGTGGATTTACCCGCGCCGCTTTGTCCGACTATCGCAATCATTTCGCCCGACCGAACAACAAAGCTTACATCTGTAACAACCGGAAGATTAAAGCCTGCGCCATAGCTAAACGACACGTTACGAAATTCAATCGAGCGCGTAAATTTTTGCAGCGCAACCGCCTCTGGTTTATCGCGCATTTCCAGATTCGTGTCCATCACTTTGAAAATACGCGCCGCCGAAGCTAAGCCCTGTTGCAAATCATGTTGCAAACGACTGAGGCGGCGAATCGGATCGTAAGTTCTGAACATCACGAGCAAAAACGCGGCAAAATCTCCGATGCTCATGAGTTTTGCATTGATGTTGCTCTGCGCATAAATCAATAATCCAGCGACAGAAAAAATTCCAATCGTTTCCAGGACAATTGGTGACAGAAAATAAATCCGCATCGCTTTCAATTGATCGCGCATTTGCTTACGCGCCGCCACAGCAAAACGCTGACTCTCGTAAGCTTCCATGCCGAAGGCTTTAACGACACGTTGCGAAGAAATTGCTTCCTGTGCAACGTCCAGCATTTCGGCGCCGCTCTGTTGCCGCGAATTCACGTAATGCCGCAATTTCCGGTTAAATTTTGTCGTCAAATACGCGACCGGAGGCGCAACCAGCAACATAATCGCTGCGAGCTTCCAATTGATGGAAAACAGCAACACGAGAAAGACGACAAGGCTGACCGATTCGCGCAATAAATCCCGCAAGGTATCCGAAACGGCGCGTTCAACCATCTGCGCATCGCTCATCAAATGCGAGGTCAACGCATTGGTTGGAAACAACGCAAAGAACGGAGCCGCTTGTTTGATGATGTGCTCATAAAGCGAAGAACGCACATCAGCGATGACGTTCTGTCCGATATGACTCATTGAATAGGATGAGAAATATTCCGTTACACCTTTTGCCAGAGTAAGCGCCACCAGCAACACGGCAATAATTGTCAAAGAGCTTTCGAGCGGCAAATATGTATCTAAGTGGAGCCGCTCAAAAACAGCACTTTGCTGACCAGCGCCGGCGAGTTTATTAAAAATCGGGATGACTAATAAATTCGTGGCTCCCTCAAAAATTCCCGTTGCAATCATCAGGACAAGCGAAAGCGCAAAGATCGCACGGTAGGGTTTTAAATAGCTCAAAAGGCGGCGGAATTCAGTCATCGTATGACCAGTGGAACAGCAAATTTGCATTAAGTACTGCCAATTTCACATCATTGACAAATTATTGATTATAGGCAGGCGATATGACTAGGGTCAATTGCTATCTAATTACTTATCCATACAAGCTAAGGAGAAAATTGTTTTTCAAGGTGTTTAAGTTGTTGTAGCAAGCTAGAGTTCCCAGGATTGACAGATACTGCCTGACGGGCTGCATTTAATGCAGAGGTAAAATCGTTAGACCGCCTTAAGAGCGCAATTAAAGCACTCCAAACTCTTATCGCATTTGGATGATCTTGAAGCCACCTCTGAAATTCTCTGATTGTCGCATTTTTCTTTTCAGGAATCCTTTGCTCAATTAACCCTAAGTACGCAGATCGCACCTGAGTATCTTCTTGATGGTCATTCAGCCAATCTACCATCTCATCAATTGCTATATTGACAGCATCTAAGTCTCCTCTGCGCTCAACCAAATTCAGATAGGCAGTACGAACATTAATATTTTCGATATTTTGATTTAGCCACTCTGTTACATCTTTCAAGGATGATTCAACATTACTATTCGTGCCTTTTTCGCGCACCAGTCCTAAATATTTCGTTCTTACATTTTGATCGTCAAGACAGCTCTTCAGCCATTCACTGGTTTCTTGTAATGCTTTGATAATTTGATCATCAGTTCCCCTCGTCTCTAACAACTGAAGGTAGCCCTCTCTAACACTTGAGTTATTTGGATGCTCTTCTAACCATAAGCAGGCTTCATTAATGACCTGTTCCGCTCTCTTAGAGTTTGCTCTTTTTTCCGCAATTTCCAGATATTTAGCCCAAACATTGGCATCTTCTTGATATAATTTTAGCCACTCACTTGTTTTTATTAGAGCACTCTCAAGTTGTTCGGCTGTCCCTCTTTTTTGAACCAAACTAAGATAAGCCCCTTGGACTAGAGAACCATAAGAATGCGATTCAAGCCATTTATGGGTTTCTGCTATCGCCTCATTAATTTGTTGCTGTGTGCCTTTACGTTCAACCAAGCTCAGGAAAATAGGTCTTACAGAAGAATTACGACTGTGAGCCTCCAGCCAAATTTTCGTTTGTTCGAGTGCATGATAGATTTCATCAGGAGTGCCAAAGTCTTTTAGCAGACTTAGGTAAGGCGTTCTACCCGAGGCAGATTCTTCGTGTGCTTGAATCCACTTTTCAAACACTCGCAAAGCGTCTTTTTGCCGTCCAAAGTCACGGTATAAGTTCAGAAGTTTATTGCAATCAATTTCGCTCTGTGGTTCTAATTTTAGTGCAGCTTGAGCACAAATTTGGGCAGTTTTTTCATGCTTAATTGTTTTGAAGAAGTCACGCCACGTAGACAATTCATCAATACTTGATGAATTGTCTACACATCGCACCACATTTTGCTGAATTTTAGGAAAGGTAGAATCAATTAATTTGCGGTCAGCTTTAGCCAAGCTTTGAAGTAAGAGCGCAGCAAACCGCCGCTCAAGTAGATTTGCTTCATCAATTTTGGAGAAGATTTCTTTTAAAAAACCTTCAGCAGAAAATGGTGGGTCAAACAAGTCAAAAGTTATGTTTGCCAATGTTGCATGACCAGCACATAAATTTTCAGGCTTTCCTTCTTCTTCAAATATCAAGCCTTGTGCGGCTTTTTGTTTCTTAATATCGTCAAAGTTCTCGCCAACATTTTCCAGCTTTTCCAGTAAGGATTTAGGAAAGCCAACACTGTGCCTGTAAGCAAAACAGACATATCCATAAGCACGATGTGTGTGAGCAGAATCCACTTTGAGCCGCTCTAGCATTCTTGCGATTTGGATTTTATGATTTTCGCCTTCAGACATTTCCATCATTAGCACGAGAAAATGATTTGCATCATTGAAGCGGTGTTTCTGCGCCGGGGTTAACTCTTTCAAGCTTTTGCCAAATTGTTTGAGAATTTCACTCTTTTCATGTCCACTTGGCTTTTCAAGCTTAACCTGAATAGCGGTTTCCTGTAAACGTAACTTCTGATATTCGTTTGCATTAGACGTTGCTAAAATCTTAATTGGCAAAGAACAATCTAACTCTTCTAATGCCTGCCAGCCACGCCCCCTGAAGAGGTCATCAACTAAAACATAAAATGGACGGGAAACACGATTGTAAAAGTCTTGCAAGCGATACCAAATTTCTTCTTTTTCCTCTTTGATTACTCTAATCACCATTGCGTTCTGCTGATGATACAGTTCGCATGCAAGGCGTCTTGCGAAGGTTGATTTTCCAGCACCCGGCTCAGCAATTACGCAAAATAGTTGTAAACGATCTGGTTCAATAATGAGCTGCTCAAGCAAGTCGCTTTCAGCGTCACGCCTAACATCCGCCTGCGCATTGATAATGTCCCAGCCTAATGGAGCACCTTTGTAAAACTCACTTATTCTTTTTTCTTTTGCCGAATGAGTGAACAAATTAGCAGCAAGTATTTCTACTCCACCATCAAATATTTCTATTGCGGTCTTTCCTGCATAACTTTTGAGCAATTCTTGCACGTCACTTTTTGTGTATTCCTGCCTGGGTTGCAATGCGCCTTTGAGTACTTTATAGGCGTTACGCAAATCTTTACCATCAATACCGCTTTCTGCAAGTTTCACACAGGCACTAGCTTCAAAAGAGTTACTGCCTTCGCCAAAGGAGAATGTTATTTGACAAAGCAATCTCTTAACCAGTTCGAAGCATTGGTCGTTGCTTAATTCAGAAAATAGATTTGATTCACCGAAAAACTTAGCGATTTTTTTTAAGTCAGTAGGTTTTGAAGTACCACGAGATAATCTTTCAACTTCTTCGTTCATGTTGCTGCTATGAGCAATAAACTTGAATTGGAGCTTTTCATTTTCTTCTGACTCAATAAAATCAAGTGCAAAATTCTGTAAAGTTTCTTTGAGAGAATCAAGACTATATTTTTTGTTTGATTCCTTTTTCAATTGCACACAAAGCTCTGTTCCATCGTTATTGCGAATGTCAACATCTTGCCAACAATCATAACGAATTCTTTCGATATGGCAGTCCGAAAAGAGCATTGAAACCAATTGCAGACAAGCCCAATCTTTCTGAAAATCGAGACCTATTTCAGCATTAAGGCCTCCTCTTTGACGCGGCCCAGAAGCGCGTTCTGTTGAAAGAATCCACATTTTAGTTATTTTGGTAATTAAGAGTGTCTTATTAGTAGTCGCTACTTAGGCCACAGCAAAGCACCTTAACGAGGCTAACCTCTTTTGGATGGTTACGCAAGGGAGTGACATCCACGCAAAATGCCCGTAGTTAATTGCCTTCGACTGAAAATCGCTGTACGTTTATCCTCATGCTTCGCTCAGAAAATAACGATGAGAAAAATTCATTTACTGCGCTTGCGACAGCGTTGGCGGTCATCGGCAAAGGTTTTTATGCCAGAGGCTGGGTGCTTGGTACGAGTGGGAATCTCAGTGCCGTCATCGGTTACGATCCGCTCCGGCTTGCCATCACTGCCAGTGGCGTGGATAAGGGGAATTTGACCTCCGAGCAAATCCTGCAAATTGATGGTGACGGAAACATGCTTGCAGGTACAGGCAAGCCTTCGGATGAAACGAAGCTTCATCTCGTAGCGGTCAAACTGCGCGGCGCTGGAGCTGTACTCCACACGCATTCGATTTGGAGTACGATGCTCTCAAACGCCTGCGCCGAAGCTGGCGGCATCAGGATTTCAGGCTATGAAATGCTGAAAGGTCTGGCTGGCGTCAAAACGCACGAGCATCAGGAATGGTTGCCGATTATTGAAAATTCGCAGGACATGCCTGAACTGGCAAAAACAGTTGCGGCGGCGTTGCAAAGCAATCCTGAAGCACACGGATTTTTGCTGCGCGGACATGGGCTTTATACCTGGGGGCGCGACCTCAACGAAGCAAAACGGCACATTGAAATTTTTGAGTTTCTGCTTGAAGTAATGGGGCGAACTCCTGGAATATTACCTGGCGCGGAAGCAACGAAATAAAATTTAAGGATAAAATTTATGGCTATCGTAACTATCCCGGACGAAAATCGCACGATTTCTGATCCAACTGAAATTACCGCATATTTAGCCAGCATTGACATTGATTACGAGCAATGGCAACCGTCACAACCAATCGCCGCCGATGCGCCAGCGGAGGCAATTTTGGCGGCTTACGCGAAAGAGATTAACAAACTCAAAGAAGAAGATGGCTATGTCACAGCAGATGTGATTGATGTGCTGCCAACTACTGCGGGCTTGCCTGAAATGCTCGCTAAATTTAAGTCGGAGCATTGGCACGATGATGACGAAGTGCGGTTCATCATCGAAGGGCGCGGCATCTTTCACATTCATCCGAGCAATGGTTCGGTGACCGCCATCGAAGTCGTCGCCGGAGATTTAATTCGTGTGCCGGGCGGAACTTTGCACTGGTTTAATTTATGTGAAGAGCAGCGCATTCGGGCGATTCGCTTATTCGCAGACCCGGCAGGCTGGGTTCCGCGTTATTCCGAAAGCGGAGTTGACAGCAACTATCAGCCCGTTTGTTTTGGCGCTTCATACATTTCTCCGACCAGCATTCCTGCACAATGACGATCAACCCTGATGCAACAATAAAAATTATTCTGCTCGACATCGAAGGCACGACTACGCCGATAGATTTCGTTGTCCAGGTTTTGTTTCCTTACGCTCGAACTCACCTCAAAAATTATTTGGCAAAGCATTCGGATACGGCTGAAGTGCAGGCCGATTTAATTCAGCTACAAGCTGAAAATATTGCTGATGCACAACCACTGGAGATAACGCAGCCTGACTCTGTAATAAGTTATCTTGTCTGGTTGATGGAGCAGGATCGCAAATCTACGCCGCTGAAATCATTGCAGGGAAAAATTTGGGAAGAGGGTTATCGCAACGGCGCACTGAAAAGCCAAATCTTTGCTGATGTGCCGCTGGCGTTGACGCGCTGGCAACAACAACAAAAGCGTATTTGCATTTTTTCATCGGGCAGCATCCTCGCGCAAAAATTGCTGTTTGAGTTTACCGAGTTTGGCGATTTGAGCAGCTTTATCAGTGGCTGGTTTGATACAAATATTGGCGCGAAAAAAGAAGCGGAAAGCTATCAGCACATCGCGGCTGAATTAAATTGTCAGGTGCACGAAATACTTTTTATTTCTGATGTGACGGCAGAACTTCAGGCAGCGCGTTCCGCCGGAATGTTAACAATTTTGTCTGTGCGGCCCGGCAATCAGCCGCAACCTGATGCCGCGAGCTATGCTCAGGTGCAATCATTCGCTGAAATTATTGATCCTCGCGCATAACTGAATTTTCGCTCAGGCTTTGCTGCCAGAACATTTTGTAATACTCGCCCTGTTGCGCCAAGAGCTGCGCGTGAGTTCCCTGCTCTACTAAGCTTCCATCCTGCAAAACTAAAATCTGATCATAGCTTTCCAGGTCAGAAAAATGATGCGCAATCACCAGCGTAGTTTTTCCGGCGCGCAGGCAATCAACGGCTTCGTGAATCAGCATTGCCGATTCCTGGTCAATCGCCGAAGTCGGTTCATCCAGAATCAAAATTGACGGATGTTTGATAATCGCACGTGCTAAGGAAAGTCTTTGTCGCTGTCCCCCGGAAATAGTCGAGCCGCGCTCACCAATAATAGTTTCGTACCCTTCCGGCAACGCGACAATAAAGTCGTGCGCATAGGCCTGACGCGCCGCGGCTTCGATTTCCGCCATCGTTGCATCGGGCTTGCCGTAAGCAATGTTTTCACGGATTGAAGCTCCAAACAACAACGACTCCTGAATCACTACGCCGATTTCGCGCCGCAACATTTCGCGTTGATATTTTTCGATATTCAATCCATCAATCGAAATCGTGCCTTGTTTCGCATGATAAAAACGCAGGATCAAATTGGCGATAGTTGATTTGCCCGACCCCGAATGCCCAACCAGAGCGACGCGCTGGCCCGGGGAAATTTTAAAGGAAATATTTTTCAGGACATCAGCGCCGCTGCCGTAATCAAAAGAGACGTGCGCAAAAATTATTTCGCCTTTCAGCGATGCGGTCACAACTTCAGCTTCGGTGTTCCAGGTTTCCGGTTCCGTATCCAAAATTTCTGCGATGCGGTGCATGCTGACAGTTGCTCTGGAAAGCCGTGTAGAAATTTTGGCGAGGTTGCGCAACGGCTTGTACATATCATTCAGATAGGCCGTAAAAACCAGCAGGCTGCCCGGAGTCATCTGATTTTTCAGCACCAGCAAGGCACCAAAAAAAACCGTCGCCCATAAGCCAACCGCTTTGATCAGCTCAACCGTGCGCGTTGCTCCTGCCGCCATTCGTTCAGTTTTAATGCCCTCTTCTAACGTCAGTGTGCTTTCTTCATCAAACCTTTCCTGTTCATATTTTTCGCGTCCGAAAGCTTTGACCAGCGTGACCGAAGAGAGAACTTCGCTGACGCGTGCGGCAATGCGGCCTTCCCTTTCGCGTTGCTGGCGCGTTGAGACTTTGATCTTTTGATAAATGTAAGCCAGCGCAAAAAAGAGCATTGGCAAAGTTGCCAGCGCGACCAAACCCAGCCGCCAGTTGAGCCAGAGCATGATGCTCAACATCCCGACGACAGTTAGAATTTGTGAGATTGAGGCCAGCACTGATTCGACAAAAACATCTTTGAAAACTTCAGTTTCACCTGTGACTTTGGTGAGCAGTTCGCCAGTGCGGGCGCGGCTGTAATAGCTGAGCGAAAGCTGTTGCAAATGCGCGAACAATTCGCGGCGCAATGTGTAAACCATCTGGTAGCCGAGACGTGAAAATAAAAAATCCTGAGAGTAAGTAAACACGCTCCGCAATCCGGCGATTAGCAAAATGCTGAGCGAAATCCAGATCACCGCATTGATTTTGCCACCTGTCAGCAAGCCTGCCAGCCACGAGAGTGAAGCTGGTAATTGCTTATCAAGCAAGATTTGATCGAAGATGATTTTCAGCGGCCAGGGCGAGAGCAATTCAGTCAGCGTGATCCCCAGCATGCTGAGCAAAGAAAAACTGAGGCTGCGCCTTTCCTGCCACAGATGGCCTTTGATAATTGCTTTGAAATCGGCTCTTTTTTCTTTCTTCATTTTACCTTCAGCAGGCTCTGAAAAGTGTGAAAGCGAATGGCGTATGATGCGCTCAACTCAATCAATAATGATTCCAAAAAAGCGAATGACGCATCGTTCATCACTTTATGGTGGAGCATAATTCCAAGCGGCTCGCCAAGCCCTATTTGGTTTGCTAGCTCAGTAAATATTTCTTCAGCGGGTTTAAGGATCGCGCCATTTTTCCAAGTGAAAATATCCAGCGTGACGGAAATTTCGCGTCCCTGAAAATCAGGCGAGGACGATAATTTACCGTGCAATTTTGAAAGCACACGAAAGCCAAGTTGATTGAGGACCTGACAGGTTTGTGTCGTACACCGATTCCAGGGCGGAATAAAAGCCGGAAACCATTGTTCACCAAAAACCTCGCTCATGCGCATTTGTCCGCGCTGAATATCCGCGAGTTGTTCAGCGAAATTTCGACTGCTGCCAAACTCACATTTTCTTTCGCTCACTTCGTGATTGACGTGTTGCCAGCCGTGTTGCGTTAGCTCAATCAGCCCCGGAAAATCCCGCTCTTTCTCTAACAGCAGTGCAGTTGCCGATGCTGTTAATTTGGCAGGAATGACGCCGAGGATAATGGGGATTTTCCGGCTGGTAAAAATTCCGAGCAAGCGCCGCAAAGACGCTTCATCTTCATCAACATCGTCATCACGGAAAAATATCTCCACAAATTTTCCGGCTGTTTGTGAGCGCTCAAGCAATGAGCGCAATTGTTTCAGCGCGTCATCCATAGTTTACGCCTGCGTGATTTCAGAAATTATTTTCGCCGTTGCTTCAGCGCCCTGCATATCAAGGTTGAATTTTAAATTTGTAGGCGGCGCTGACAAACTTTGCGTGATTAATGAAGCCAAATTTTCAGCTTTAAGTTGATGAATAACTTTCACTGCGCCTACTTTTTCCAGCTTCTCTGCCCGCATTGTTTGCTCCTGATTGTTGTTGCCAGTGAACGGAAAAACGATGGCGCGAACACCCGCCGACAAAATATCCATACAGGTATTGTAACCCGCCATGCTGATGGACAGGTCGGCGCGTCGGAGGTAAGCCGGAAAATTCGGCGTAAATCGCTCCACGGAAAAATCTGGATTTGCCGTCAGTCGAGTTTGCAAGCTCAGAAAATCTTCGTCAGGAAAATGCGGCCCTGTCACAATGCGCATTCGATACGAAAGATTTTGCGGCAGTAATTGTGCGGCTGCGATGG
Organism: Blastocatellia bacterium; assembly: GCA_043719385.1. Taxonomy (GTDB): domain Bacteria; phylum Acidobacteriota; class Blastocatellia; order RBC074; family RBC074; genus JAFDVL01. The sequence goes on from JAYSTY010000275.1 coordinate 12,527, forward strand.
CACAATCAATTAATTCCTTGCCGACACGACCGCCGCCAATACTGACGATGATTTCTATGGGAGCGGCAGGATCGCGCAACATTGCAGGCCGCGAATTTGGCTCTGTGGCCTGCGCTACAAATCCTGTGTAACGGACTTCGCAGGTGATGTCGCTCACACGCGGGAAAGTTTCTTCGAGCCGTTGAAAGTTCGGGTCAGAATGAATCAGCAGCAAATCAAAATAACGGTTCATCAAATCGCAGGCTTCGGTTTCAAATTGCGCCTGATTACGTTTGCTGACCAGAATATCGCGCAGGCTGCAAACAATTTTTGTGGCTGAAGAGGTGCGAATTTTTTCCAGCAACGGAATCAATTCAAAATCAAACTTGCGCCGCCCAAACGGAAATAACTCAATGATGACGGCATCAGGATCGAACCGATCATAAATTTCTGCGAGCTGTTGTTTTCGCTGGGCTTTAATTTCGTCAAGGCTGTAATGGGGTTCGCTGGTGTGCAGCGTTTGAAAATCGGCGTCAGATTTCAAGGCCGGCAAATTCACAACTTCGACACACACAGGCATTTCAAGGCCGGCGACGATTTCTCCGCCATTTACAAAACAAACGTCAAACGCGGACAACGCCCGCACGATTTCACGGCTGCGGATGTAATGCCCGATGCCTAAAACGGGCTGGCAATAAAACAAAATTCTTTTTTTCATCTGCGCTAAAAAACTTAAGACTTGTAGGTGTCAGCCTTTTCAGCAGACGGAGACGCCTACTGTACATTATCTAAACATGCCTGAAACAGTCGCTGCAACGCCAACGTATTCACCTCAGAATCAAAAACCCGCAGCACTTTTTGGCGAGCGGCTTGCCCTAAACTTTGGCGTAACTTTGCATCGTTTATTAACTCAGTCAGCGCTGTCGCCAAGGCCTCAGCGTTTTTTTCCGGTACTAACAAACCGTCAATTCCGTGATCTACCAATTCAGGGATGCCCGAAATATCAGTTGCGACGACGGGTAACTCCATCGCCATCGCTTCTGCCAAAACATTGGGGATTCCGTCACGATCTCCGCTTTCGATAATTTGACACGCCAATGCAAAGACGGTCGCACGCTGATAAATTTGGCGCAACTCTTCCTGCGTGACGGCAGAATGAATGATGACCGTTTCGGTAAGGTTTAATTGCCGAATCAGCGCCACAACTTTTTCCTGATAGACACCGCCTCCGCCTACGATATGGCACTCAAAATCGCAGCCCTGATCTTTCAGAATGCGACAGGCTTCGACCAGATACGTGTAGCCTTTTTTTTCGACGAAACGACCAACTGACAAAATCACAGGTTTTGCGGGCGCAGTTTTTTCTCTGTCTTGTGGCGCAAATTTTGTCGTGTCGAGGCCATGATAAATCGTATAAATCGGCGCGGCGTGGGATGCTAAATTTCGCAGATGAATTTCATTCGCTTTCGTACAGGTGACAATAAATTTTGCGCGTTCCATTTTGAGCGGCAACAAATTTCCGGGATTGAGTTCAGGCAAATAAATATCTTTGGCGTGCGCGGTAAAGCTGAAGGGAACGCCGGAAAGCTGGCTCGCAAACATCGTGACGGTGGTTGCGGTGTGACAAAAATGCGCGTGCAGGTGACGAATTTTTCCTAACTCCAAAACCTTTTGCGCAATAAAACCAGCCTGCAAAAATTCTTTGATAAACTGCTTTTCGCGTAAAGTGAAGGCGAAGCGAAGGGCTGCAAATAAAGTTGTCAGATAATTAATCGGGTGCGCAAAAAATAATGTTTGGTGCGGGGAAGAGAATTGCGCGAAATTGTTTTTCAACCATTGCCACAGGGTTTCTTCGCTTAAAGATGAGGTCGCGGGTAAATAAATTATGGGCGCCGTGATCGCTTCAACTGCCCGATGCTGCTTTTGGTTTTCCAATTTAAGCAACGAGAAAACAGAGAGCCTCAGCCTCAGCTTTTCCAGCAAATGAATTTCATTGGTGATGAAAGTTTCAGATGTGCGGGCAAAACCTTTCAGAACGTAGGCAAGCTCCGGCTCGCGGGCATTGTTTTCGGCGTCGTCTCCTGGCATAGAATTATTTTTACTCGCTTTTATTTGTCTCAAAGAGCAGTTTTGCAACCCAGACAGTAATTTTTTCATGGGCGTCAAGGCTGAGTTGCGGGGCGGGTTTGTCAGTGCGATTAAGCTCATCAAGCAACGTCTCAATTAAATTTTCCGAGGTTAATTCTGCCGGATGAATATATTTGAAAAGGCCAAATTTGCTCATTCGTTCGGCGCGCATTAACTGTTCCTGCACAGGCTTTGCGCGTGGGACGATAATCGCTTTTTTCTGGAGCGAAAGAATTTCGCAAATCGTGTTGTAACCGCCCATCGCAATTACCACATCCGCCGCATCCAGATAGCTCATCAAATCATCGGTGAATTCCAGCAGCGTGATATTTTGATTTTGAGCGACAGTCTGAGACAGTAAATATTTTTGCTCTGTTTTCATTTCCGGCCCTGAAATAATCAGGTTGTGCAGGTTGTGATCGGCACTGAGTCGGGAAATTCCAGCGAGGTATTTTGCGCCGCAATCATAGCCATCTTCGCCGCCTCCCAGCGTTACCAAAACCAGGCGTTGTTTGTCCGTCAGGTGTAATTCCTGCCTTACTTCTGCTGGAGTTTTTGCGCCCTTTTCGCGGCGTGTATAACCACAAAATTTCACTTTATCTGCGACCGGGGTAGGGAATTGATACTCGCTGATTGGATCAAATATTTCCGGCTCGCCCAGCACTAGAACTAAATCGTAAAAAGAATTGATGACGGCAAAATAATCGTGCGCCTGCCAGACGCTCATCGTTGCTTCCGGCGTATCCAGGATGTCGCGCAAAATCAGCGCCGCTTTTGTCTGCGGCAAATTTTCCTGTAAAAAATCAAATGTAGCTTTTAGTTCAGACTTCACGCCGAAAGGTTTTTTGTCTACTAAAAATAAATCAGGCTGAAAATTCGCGGCGGCGGCAAGAATTAAATCTGCGCGTAGTTTGACGGTTTCCGGTAAACCCAGGCGCAAAGATTTGACGCTGTAATCATCACGCTCAGTGCGTGTGAGGCAGGGAAGTTTTATGTAATCAACGCCATCCGTCAGGCGAAAGCTGTGCACCATGGGCGAGCCGGAAATCAGCAGGATCGAAAGATCAGGCAGAGCGCGGCTGAGAAAATTACAAATCGCCAGCATGCGCCGCAAATTGCCCAGGCCATAAGTGTCGTGTGAATAAACTAAAATCTTTTTCATGCAGACAGCAATTCGCAATCGCGTAACGCGAAGCAATAATTTTACGAAGCCAAATTTACTGAAGCTAAAAATTTCGGCGTCTGGCGATGTTTCGTCGCCTGTTCAAAAGCATAAGCATACTTTATCAATTTCCCTTCGCTCCACGCCGTGCCAAAGAATGAAACACCTAGCGGCAGCCCATAAATATAACCCGCCGGAACGGTCACATGCGGATAGCCGGAAACCGCTGGCGGAGTCGAACAACCACCCGAAAAATGATCACCGTTGATGAAGTCTGTCAGCCAGGGAATGCCATCTGTTGGCGCTACCAGCGCATCAAGTTTGTGTTTGCTGAGCACGGCGTCAAGGCCTTCGGCCTGCGTCATTCGTTTTGTTTTTGCCAATGCTTGTTTGTATGCCGGAGAATTCAAATCGCCTTTGTTTGCGGCCTTAATCATCGTGTCCTGATTGAAGAATTGCAATTCGCGGTCACGATTTTTTTCGTTGAAAGCGATCACATCGTTGATATTTTTGACCAGAGAATTTGTGCCACGTGTGGCGAGGTAAGCATTCAAATCCGCTTTGAATTCAAACAGCAAAACTTCAAATTCTGCGTCTTCATATTTACCTTTGTTTGGTAACTCAACCTCAATCACCGTTGCGCCCAGACGTTTGATGACAGCAACAGCTTCGTTGATAATTTTGTCTACACGGTCGCTGAAGCCGAAGTAGTTTTTGACCATGCCGATGCGTGCGCCCTGGAATCCATTCGCGTCAAGAAATCTGGTGTAATCGTTTAGAAACCTGCCACGACTATTGGCGGTTGCGGCGTCACGGGGATCAATGCCTGTGATTGCGCCCAATAAAATCGCGGCATCGGTGACGGTGCGCGTCATCGGGCCGGCGGTGTCCTGGCTGTGCGCAATGGGAATAATTCCCGCGCGGCTGACCAGGCCAAGCGTCGGTTTGATGCCGACAAGTGAATTGCAACTGGCCGGGCTGACGATGGAACCATCCGTTTCTGTGCCAATCGAAATGGCACACAGATTGGCCGCAGTTGCTGCGCCTGAACCTGCACTTGAGCCGCTTGTGTTGCGATCCAGCGCGTAGGGATTGCGCGTGAGTCCGCCGCGCCCGCTCCAACCGCTGATAGATTTGCTCGAACGAAAATTTGCCCATTCGCTCAAATTTGTTTTGCCTAAAATGATGGCTCCTGCGGCGCGTAATTTCTCCGCCAGGAAAGCATCGCGTGGCGCGGTTGAGCCTGCCAGCGCAAGCGAGCCAGCCGTTGTTTGCAGCTTGTCACCCGTGTCAATATTGTCTTTGAGAAGAATAGGGACGCCATGTAATGCGCCGCGTATTTTGCCGGATTTGCGTTCCTGATCCAATTGCTCGGCAATGCTCAGCGCATCGGGATTGAGTTCAATGATGGAGTTTATTTTCGGGCCACGCTGGTCAATTTCGGTGATGCGTGACAAATACATTTCGGTGATGGAACGCGCCGTGAATTTGCCGGACTTCATGCCCTCTTGCAATTGGGCGATAGTTATTTCTTCCAGCTCGAATGATTTTGTTTGCGCTGGAACCGGAATGGATGAGTTAAGCGCGGCAAAGGCGCCGGCCTGTGCGGTGGCCTTGAGAAAATTTCTGCGACCAGTGTTTTTTTTCATAAAGATTCTTTTTACAGACACGCAGCCCGGATTATAAAAATGCAATTACCCTTTCCATTAAAACAAGCCATCGAGGCAGAAGCGCAGCATATCGGCCTGCCTGGTTTAATTAAGGCGTCGTCTGAATTGTCCGACAATTACCGATTTCGTCAAGTTACCGCCGGAAGGTTTATCATAACAGAAGCGCATCGTGCCGCTTATGCCATCACGCGCATGCCTGCGACTTTTGCCGCCAGCAAAGCGGTCCTGCTTGAAATTCGTCGGTTGCTGCCGGAATTGCGCGTGCATAGTTTGCTTGATCTCGGAGCCGGAACCGGAGCTGCCATTTGGGCAGCAGTGGATGTCTTTGACGAATTGAAAAAGATAACGCTGGTTGAGCGGGATCAGGAGCTGATCAAAACCGGAAAAACCTTCGCACAAAAATCATCGCATGAGTCCCTGCGTTCAGCCGCGTGGCTCAACCTGGATTTAGCCAAAGCCTCATCGTTTCAGCCCCACGATTTGGTTATTTCCTCTTATTCGCTCAATGAACTTGCCAGCAACGAAGCACGCAAAGTTTTACAAATTGGATGGCAGGCGACACAGCAAACCATTGTCATCATTGAGCCGGGAACGATGCAGGGATTTGCACTGATCAAACAATTGCGGACAGATTTGTTGCAAGCGGGTGGAAATATTCTGGCTCCGTGCCCACATCAAAACGCCTGCCCGATGTCTGAAAATGACTGGTGTCATTTTTCCCAACGGGTCGAACGTTCAGCGTTGCATCGAAAATTGAAAGCGGCGGAACTTGGCTATGAAGATGAAAAATACTCTTACCTGGCTGTCACGAAACAGCCTGTGCAACCCGCATCAGCCAGAGTAATTCGGCATCCACTGAAACACTCAGGCTATGTTGATTTACAGCTTTGCATACCAGATGGATTGCGCCAGCTCAAAATCACGCGCAGTCAAAAAGACGATTACAAACGCGCGCGAAAAATTAATTGGGGAGAGGCGTGGGATTTTACTTTGTAACGGTAATTATAGCGGTTTTCAAATGAGTGCGCCCCCATAACCACAGTGACCAAACCAACCGCGAATGTCCTGCGCGGTGATGGCGGCGAAGGCTTCGCGACCAGCGCTGCTTGTAAAGCGTCAAACGTCCGGGGCTTGAGCGCACGCAAACAGGCTTTCACTTTCGACCAGCAATTTTCAATCGGATTGAGGGCGGGCGAATACGGGGCAGAAACAGCACCCACGCGCCGACGGCTTCAATCGCTGCTTCGATCTCTTCTTGTTTATGGATAGAGCAATTATCCAACACCACAATTGCACCGCGTTTGAGCGTCGGGACCAACAACTCTTCGACAAAGAACAGCATGGTTGCTCCGTCAATCGCCCCGGTCACACTCAAGCCGGTGCGCACGCCATCCAGCGCGAGAGCACCGATGGTCGAGACGTTTTTCCCGCGCTCGCCCGGCACCTCATCCACCACCCGCTGCCCCGGTGCCGCGCGTCCATAAAGCCGGGTAAAACTGAGATTACTACCCATTTCATCAATGAAAACATAATTCCGCGCGTCAAAGGCCGCCGTCATCTGACGGAACGCCTGGCGTTCTGGCTCATCGCGCTCCGGGTAGTGGAGGCTTTTTTTTTGCGCGGCAACTGGAGTTGTTGCAGCGCCCGGCAGAGCGTGGGCAGACTCGCCGTGACGGCCCCTTTTTCCGCCAGCGCCGTTTGTAATTCGCTCAGTGTGACATCGGGACACGCACGCACTTCGGCGCACAGCCAGGCCCGCTCCGGCGCTTGCCGCAAGAGCGCAGGGCCCGGCGCGAGCGACTGCCCGGCACGCTGCCAGCGCAGCATCTTTTTGATAAACGTGACGCTGACATTAAAGAGGCTGGCAACTTCCGCCCGCGGATGTTCACCTTGCTCGACCGCCGCCACCACTCGTTCTCTCAGTTCTTTTGGATCTGCTTTCATGTTCTTGATTCTACCTTGGGGGCACACTCATCTGAAAACTGCTATAATAAATGCGTTTAGGGTTTATCAGGTTTGGGAAAGCGCATGCACCATTCGCCTTCGAGCATGGAAAGCTGTGCATCACCACGATGGATGGCCTGGAGTAAATCGTGATTGTAAGAATGGATCATCATCCACGGACGACCACAATTAAAAAAGCAATGGCGTTCGGAAAGCTCCTGCATCAGCTTTGGTTCTAATCTTCCAGAAATTGCCGCCGCGCCCTGTTGCCAGGCATCGTAAAAAAGATGGTCAAGGACTTCGCCGCCCGTGCGTTTATTCGTTATGACCAGTAAAACCGTACTCGTCCCTTTGGGTTGAAGGTAATACACATAACCGCCCAGCACAGCACCTTTACTATCCCGGATTAAATGTTTTCGCAGCGTTCCCCAGCCTTGTTTGCTGTTGATTATTTCCAGCATCCATTGCATTGAACGTTCATCGTATTCAGGTTTTAGTGCCCCGTCACGAGCAGCTTCATTAATTAATTTGAGCAGCGTTTCGGCAGTCAGGATTTCGGCTGTTGTCGCTGGCTCTGCAAAAGAGAAATGGTGGGGAAATCTGCGCCCAACCAAAGCATCAAGCAGGTGACAAAATGGTTTTGCGGCACTCGCTATCGGCGACCATAATTTGCGTTCACGCAATTCGGAAAGACCATACTGCGTTGGGCGCAATAATTTTTTCCAGTGTGTGCTGTAAACGAGTGCAGTCGTGCCTTTAAGCCCTTCCCATAATTTTCGTGAAATATTATTGCCGCCGTCAGTGAGCGAGAGGTCCTGCGGCCCAGAAAGAAATGTTTTTAGTAATTGCACTCCGGCTCCGGTGGAGCGGCTGGTTGGATCAACGACAAACTGGCTGCTGGTAGCGACGTGAATACTGCTTCCTTTAAATAACATCCGATGTGACCGGACGCCCAGAAATCCGGTGATACGCCCATCAGATTCTTCATATACCAGCGAAGGAAAAGCTTCGTCATACCAGGGATGCTGAAAATAAATACTCTCAAAATACTCAGCATAATCCTGGCTTTTCACTACAGAGAAGGTCTTTTCAGTCGCGGCCCCCATCACCTGATGATGTAAGACGGCGACCCGCGAAAAGTCAGTTTTAGCAAAGGGGCGAACGTGATTCATAGGTTAGAAAAAGACAGATTCTTCCACCTCTTCAACCGCCATGCGTGATGTGACAAATTCGGCAATGCGTGTGACTGACCGGAAATTGTCAATTTCGATTTCGTCGAAGGGAATATGAATTTCAAATGTTTCTTCAAGACTCGCCATTAACTCTACGAGTCCAAGTGAATCCAACATGCCTGATGCGACAAAGTCCTCTTCGTTGGAAGCAACTTCGATTTGAATGCGCTCTGACAGTAGTTCTATGATTTTTGGGGCGATGAGGTCGGGCGTCATATGTCATTTTCCTTTACGTTTGATTAATACATTTTCTAAAAACAAGTATTCAATTCCAGTGCTTAAGAAAGTATCAATTGCCTCCTGTGGCGTGTTAACAATGGGTTGTCCCTTCACGTTGAAGCTCGTATTCAAAACCATTTCGCGTCCGGTAGTTTTCCCTACTGCCTGTAACAATGTGTGAAATTCACAATTGTCTTTCGCAGAAACTGTTTGTACGCGGGCGGAACCATCTACGTGTGTGATCGCGGGTAATGCAGAACGATGCTCTTTTTTGACATCTACGATGACGATCATATAAGGCAGTTCGGAGTTCGGAAGAACATCAAACCATTGATGCACCTGTTCAATTGAAACCGCCGGAGCGAAAGGACGAAATGCTTCGCGCAGTTTGACCATTGCATTGATGCGATCACGCATTTCAGGGTGACCGGGATCGGCAAGAATGCTGCGATGCCCCAACGCGCGCGGGCCGTATTCCATTCGTCCGCGATACCACGCGATAACTTTTCCCTTCGCAATCAAACGCCCTGCCTCAGCACAAGTTTCTGCCAAATTAGCAAACCTGATAATTTCAATGCGGTCTTGATAATCACATAACGTCGCATCAATTTCCGTCATTGAATGTGCGGGGCCGAAAAACGGAATGGGCGAACGACGATTGATAATTTCATGCGCCTGTGCCGACCGATACAAAGCCGCGCCCAGTGCCGTCCCGTCGTCGCCTGCCGCTGGTTGAATATAAATTTCATCGAAGCAGCCAGAACGCAAAAGTTTCCCATTCGCCGTACAATTCAGCGCGACTCCACCCGCCATTGCCAATTTCCGCAAGCCGAATTTTTCTCCCCAATGTTTGCACAAATGCAGCATGGCGCGATCAAGACAGGCTTGCAAAGAGGCAGCTACGTCCTGATGAAGTTGCGCTACATTCTCTTCGGGCAGTCGTTCATGGATGAGATATTGATCAAGGTAACGACGCGTTGCCAGATGATTTTCACGTTCATCGCGGGTGCGATTCAACCGCAAAATCGGAATACGAATGGCGCCAGCTTCACGCAGTTCTACAACTTCATCAAAAAACGAACGGAATTTTTCGGGATTGCCATACGGAGCCAGTCCCATAATTTTGTATTCGTCAGAATTGAAATCGAAGCCGAGATGCAACGTCACCAGCGAATACAAAATGCCGATGGAATCAGAGGCCGGAAGCTGATAGACATGATCCAATTGACCATCGTGCGCGTGATAAATCGTCGCGCTATGCACCTCGCCCATCCCGTCAATGACAACCGTCAGGCATTCACCCCAACCAGAAGTGAAATACGCGCTGGCAGCGTGTGCGAGGTGATGCGGGACGTGGTGAACTCTACTTGCAGGAAAATCCGGCAGGTCACGTTTTATTAATTCCAGCAAGGCTTCTCTGGAATAAACTTTTTTGTAAGCTTCAGCCGAAATCGGGTCAAGCGAAAATAATTTTTGATAAGGCGCATAATCAAAACCGTGCGCCAGTTCATCAACGTCATTCAGTGTGATGCCAGCTTCAGCCAGGCAGTACTGAATTGCATTCACTGGAAAATCGCCGCAATGTTTTTTGCGATTAAATCTTTCTTCGGCAGCGGCAGCAATAATTTCCCCATCAATGACCAGCGCGGCAGATGAATCATGACCCTGCGAGATGCGATATTCGCGTTCATTGAGGTCAGGCCAATGCGCTTTTTTGAAGGGAATTGAATTTTCAAATCCGCTGATGCCAAGAATTTTCATAGTGCGACCTTTTCAGCTAATTGCTGCTCGAATTGTTCACGCAAGACACGCCGATCAATTTTACCGTTAGCATTTTTCGGCAAACGTTCAAGCTGTAACCAGCGTGCCGGCAGCATATAATTCGGGAGTGATTTGCTCAGTTGCGTTTTTAATTTTGCCGGAGTCGCCTCGTTAAGCGGAACAAACGCACAACAAATTGTTGAGCCTTCAAAGCCGACTGAAGTAGTCGCCACAATCGCGCATTCTTCAGTTTGCCCTAAAGCATTCAGGGCCGTCTCGATTTCGCCCAACTCAATGCGATAGCCGCGACTTTTGATTTGCGAATCAGCCCGACCGAGGAAGTACACCAAGCCATCTGCGCCGACGTAGGATAAATCTCCCGTCTTATAAATTCTGTCGTTTCGTAAATTTGGATTTGGCAAAAAGACGGCATTAGTTTTTTCTTTATCCTGCCAGTAACCGGGACTCAGACCAACGCCACGAATATACAAATCGCCGATTTCGCCCGGTGGCATTGGTTGCAACGCTTCATCAAGAACTAATAATTCCTCGCCTCCGCATCCGGTTCCAATTGGAATCGGAGCTTGTTCGTCAGTTGGACAAGTTGGAACGGTGTAATAACTGCTGGCAATGGTGGCTTCCGTTGGGCCATAAAGATTCGTGAACGTGACGCGGGGTAATTTCTGCATCCAATACATCAGCGCCGGAGTTGGAAAGACTTCGCCGCACCACAATAAACGCTCCAGTGAAGGGAAGTCATTACTTTTGACGACATCGTGTTTCGCCATAAAGTTCAAGGCTGACGGGACTGAAAACCACTGCGTCAATTCTGAAGCGCGAATAAATTCCGCCATTTTATGTGGCACTAGATTCAACTCTTGTGGGACTAAGTGAAGCTCAGCGCCGACCGAAAATGTCCCGTAAAGGTCAAACGTCGAAAGATCAAAATGAAGCGGCGGGTGGCTGGAAATTCGATCTGAAGATTTCGTGCCAAAATATTTCACTGCCCAATCAATAAAATGAATCACATTGGAATGCGTGATGATAACGCCTTTGGGTAAACCAGTTGAGCCGGAAGTGAAGAGAATATGCGCGGGATCGTTGATGTCATTTTGATAATCGCGTGGGTTGTTGTCATAGCTTGTTAAATCATCAAGGGAAAACCCCGCCCGGAAATTATTGCCTTCAACCCTGCCTGCTTCCATCCACCCGATAGCAATATTGCGCGTTTGCATCACTTCATCAAGCAGCTTATGAACGTGTCCACCAGCCAGAATAAAGCGTGGTTCGCAGGCTTCTATGATCTTTGCCAAACGCGGGGCGGGGCTGGAAGGATCAAGCGGAACATACGTGCAATCTGCTTTGAGAATGCCTACAATGCTGATGATTGCGGCGGGTGTTTTCGGAATCAAAAAGCCAACCCGATCACCGCGCTGGCATCCTGCATCTTTGAGTAAGTGCGCTAATTGATTGGATTTTTGTTCCAGCTCCGCATAACTCAAACAACTTTGATGCAGGACAATGGCAGTTGCCTCGGGACGCTTTTCAGCCTGTTCTGTGATCCATTGTTGCAGCAGGGAAATCATGATGCGACCTCCTGCCGGGATGTGGCTTGAACTTTCAGTTCGAGTCTTGCGTCTGCATAAACATTGGTCGAAATTGTACTCGTTAATTGTCTGGCTTGCGCCTGCTTGAAAACGATACCAGTATGAAACAGTTCTTCTTCGCTCGGCGGAATGTCGACAATAAAAGTTGAAAATCCAAGCGCCACGTAACGCGCAATTTCGGTAGCGACTGTGTTGTAACTGCCAACCAGATAGGGGCAATACGTTTTGTGCGTTTCAAAGGGTTTCAGCCAGTAAGCATTTCGTTCACTGGATTCACTCAATTCAGAAAGCTGATGATGCCAGACGGAATCCGAAACCTTCATGGCGAGTTGATGCGCGAGTTCGCCTTTGCGGTCATCAGGGAAGCGTTCGTACGCAACCTGCCATGCCTCGTCTTCGGTGGTGCGGGCGATGATGCCGACACGAATTCCTGAGTTAATATTTGGCGGGTCGTTTTCATATTCGCCGGAAGGTTTGGGATATTTAATGGCAGTCGCTTCCATGGCCTGCGCGGCTGCGAGTCCGGCCTCCGATGATCCCGAAACAAAGATACCGGGAAATAATCCAGCGGGAATTTGTGGAAACATTTTTAGTTTATCGGCACGGTAAAATTCGCCATCAAAGGTGACTACCACTTTGTCTGTCAACAATCGTTTGATGACGGTCACATATTCAATCATCCGATCATATCGTTTGTCGTGTGGTGTCAAATCATTGAGCGCATTGAGGTCGTTTTTGAATCCGCCCGCGACCATATTCAAGTAGATTTTTCGTTGATGCAGAAAGCCGAGAGTCGCTACCATTTTGGCAACTGATAGCGGATGTAAATAGACAGGTTGAATGGCTACCAAAGGACTGAGCGCCTCAGTGTTTTCAATAATAATTTGCGAGATGAGCCACGGATCAAGTTGTGTATTATCGGTGTACACCAGAATGCCGCGACAACCGTATTTCTCGCTCCAATGCGCTACGTCAATCAAGTGTTTGAAATAATCTTCCGGCGCTACCTGTGTGGCCTGTGGGCAAGTAGTGAAAACTTCTATGGGTGTGGTCATGTTTTCCTCCACGTAGTAGTTTATTTCCTGGGGCAGTTATGCTCAGTCAATGTCTATCAGGAATAATCAGCAGTCTTACCCCTGACCTTTTATTTTCTCCAGCCAATAACCGTACTCCTTGCACCCGGGGCTACGATAGACAAAGCATTGTCCCAGCGCTTTCAGGATGTAGAGTTTGCCGAAACTCTGATAGCCCATGCGGTAAACCGATTTCAGCGAGTTGAAATTGGTGGCATCTACGCAGGACACGATTCCTTTGAATCCCCGGCGCAAATATTCGTTGAGAGCCATCGTCATCCCAATCGCGTGCAGTCGCTGTCCACGGTAATCATGATGTGTGTAACCTTGATACATGTAAGTGTATGCCTGATTAAAATGGAGCACTAACCCTTCCGAAGAGGTTGTCGGTTGATTGGAATACCAGCCATAACTGGCTAAACGATCACCATCCAAAATGGCGAAACACTCATCTCCTTTTTTGAAAGCCAGCCACATGGCTTCTTCTTCCAAATCATATTCGGGGAATTTAGCGAAAGCCACGATTTCATCATTTGTGAGGAAACGGCAGGTGTAGTTGTTGCTGACCTCCAGATAGCGGGGATCAGATTTTTTGATGGTGACGCAGTCCAGGACCCGCAAATAAACCACATGATTAATTGCTTTATAAATGACATCGAATAAAGTCTTGGAAATCCCCACCCTCTTGATGTCGTTTCGGATCGTTTCCTGAATGACAGCTAAGTTCATTTTTCTCCTCCAAATTACAGCAAACTTTCCAGTTTGCTGTCGTATTAACCAACGTTTTACTTCAGCAATGAGCCGCTCTCGCCATGCACGGGGCCAGCTTTCCGGTGTGCTCTCCGGTTGAGCCGCTGCCGCACAAATTTAATGATCAGTTTGGGAACAATTTTCCGTGCTGCGAGCCGAAAATTGAGGATTGCCTTGATTCCTTTTTCGTAAATCACTGAACGAAGAGGGGAATTGAAAAACTCTAATTCAACTAATTCTCGTCCTTCTTTCGTCCATAGTTTTTTATAGGCTGCCCCGCCCCCCATAAAATCGAATTCCTGAACGTCATCAGATTCGATGCAGTCCTTAATACAGAGCCAGAAAATGACATTGCCAATTCGATAATCAGCGTAAGCCGGATCGAATCCACCCTGAAAAACATGTGCGATACCGCGATCAAAAAACGCGATTTGAGCAGTAGCAATCTGACCGTCAATGGTCAATGTCCATAGTCGTAAGCGTCCTTCTGCTAAATTTTTTTTCGCAATTTCTCTAAGGAAAGATTCAAATCGTGGCAGACGAAACGAACCGGGTTCCCCTTTTGATTCCCAGCGCAATTGATGCAGGCGAATCAGCGCATCAATTGCCGGTTGCAATTCTTCCAGTGTTTCGATCCGGCGAAATTCGCAATTGTGTGCTTTGAACAAGCGACGATAGTGATAGTCAACTTTTTTGCGGGTTGCCGAACCTAACGATTGCCGGAAGGTTTCCCAGTCAACATCCGTGGCAACATGATGAGTACGATCACAAATTTCAACGATTGCTTTTTTACCCAGCGCTGCTTGAAAATGCTGAAAAACCTGAGTCTCAGGAACTCCCCACAAGAATAAACGATCCCAATCATTCCGGCGTTGCAAGGTGCGCACTATCGCCTGCGCTACGACTTGCTCATAACCCTGCTTCGCCAACAGGTTCAGATATTCGCTGGTTTTGATTTCAATGCCTGTCCCCAGGAAATAAATCTCCCTGAGTCCCAGCGAACTCTGCCGCCAGTAAAATGGCGCTAACCCAATCAGTTGCCCGTATTCATCACGACAGGCTATCAGCAGTAAATGACTATTTGGCGGAGAATATGTGCGCCACCAAAGATGATTCCAGGTATAACGCAGGAAATATCCGCCATCCTTACTTTCGTCGAGCAGTTGATCCCATTCAACCTGTAACCGATCAAAATCCTGCTCCTCTGTCAAGACCATCGTTTTGATCCCTACTGCATCGGTGACAGGCTGAATCTCAATCGGAATTGTTCCCTGTTCAATAGCTTGCATAATTTATATCGCCACTGCGTAGCGCCACTCCTTTTGAGTCTTCATAATCGCTCTAAGTTGATAATCACGGAAAAGTCCTGGATCACCGGAATGCCCATCCAGCGCCGCATGAATAATATTGAAGGTTTCGCGTGCTGACACAAAATGCACTTTAAATTGCCCGCTCCGTGCGGAAAGTTCTAAGATTTTCTCCCAGAAAATCCTCGCCTCATCACCAATCATTTGCTCGTTGTCGTGGTCAAAAAAACCGTGACAGTAAAGCTTCACGAAGATCCAATCTTCACGTCCCTGCACATGAATGTCGGAACTCTGCCACCGCCGCCACCGCGTTAGACTCAAGGGATAATTTTGAGCTAGGACGCCGTCATCTAAACGCGGAATAGGCAGCCCCCGTTTGCGCCGCGTCCAATCGAAGACGACGGGGCCGGTCACGAGCAAAGGGGATTGCGTCGTATCGCCGACCCGTAAGTCCGGGCCGGAGCGATGCGGCGCTCGCTCGTGAAGCGGGTGTCCGCATTGATAGAGAGTATTGATTTTGGCTACTTGTGACGGCTCTGGAATCGCGGGCAACGTGAAATCAGCATAACAACCTGTTTCGGCCAGAATCTGCATTTCGGAGTCCACTCCACAGCATTCGCCATTTTTTGAGTTCGCCAGTGCCAGATTTCCATGGACAAAACCGTACTGCGGCAGTGAAGAGTTTTCCCGACGCGATAACAGGTTATATTCGTCTGCCAGGAGATCACGAAATTCAACTAACGATTTCCGCAGATTCTCAGCCGTGTCTGGTTTGTTGACGCCGTGATGCAAATGGATTTCCACTTCTCCGAAGCCAGCGCTTTGCAATTCCGCCAATTTTCCCAATAAAAGCGGATGCGTTTGTTCAGCCGGAAAAAAGTTAGTATGACGAAACGGGGTTCCATCCTGATCGCGTACGGCGTTTCCCAGTGCCGCAGCTTGCACGCACCAGCGATCCAGACGTTGGCGCTGGGCTGTCCAGCTCAACGGAACTTTGTGCTTGTCCCAGGAAGGCTCGAAGTGATTGGCCACCATCACCATGATGTGCTGTGGATTGTGAGCAGACGACAATCGTTCCAGCCAGCGCGAGACTCGCTGCCAGGGGTAACGTGATAACCAGGGCCACGAATAAGCGATTTTGTTCAGGTATTGGGTAGAATTTCCTAACATTAACGGGTTACCTTTCTAATTTACCGCTTGCGCCAACACATGGTGACGTGTAAACAGCGCCATAGGTCTTGATTCAGACCTGTATTTTTTTGTAAGTCGTTCTGATGCCAGCGTTGCCCCGCACGAATCGCTAGTTCTTTGTTGAAGAAAGCTAACGGCATCGCCCATTTCAAATTTCCAGTCGTGCCCTGAATTTTTTCAATCTCAAAATATTTCTGAATTTGAACAAATGTCTGTTTACTGAAAGGCCATTCCCAGTCCTTATCAGGTTGGAAAGGGCGATAAATCAATCGGGCAATTTTTGCCGGCAAATAGGTTTGCATCGGGTCGAGCGTGACGACTTTTCCGCCGGGAGCTAATCGTTCTGACAAGGTCTGTAAGAAGGCTTCAAAATATTTGAAATGATGAGCGACAGAATGTGCATAAACCAGATCAAAATTCGTCTCGGAAAATTCGGGTGAGAGAAAATCTACTGCGAGTGCCCGAGCCTTGGTGAATCCACGCTGTTGTAGTTCTTCCCGTAACTTGCCGATAGCGAATTCGCTGAGATCAATGCCCAGGTAAGATTGTGCTTTTTGGGCAATTTCAAAACTCAGAGGATTACCATCATAGCAACCGAGATCCAGAACTTTCTGCCCTGTCAGTTCACCCATCCATTCACGATGTAACCGATAAATATCCTGATTCACTCCGATTCGGTTACTTACTTCATTCTGCGAGTTGCGGATATTTCGCCAGATTTTTGCCAGGCTGCCGCCGGCGGAGTGATAGGTATCCGGCAGTTCATAAAATTTACTTTGTTGCAGATTGACTTGAAGCATTTCTTTTCGTTGAGCCACGGTCGGGGAATTATTTTCCATAAAAGCTCTTAAATTTTAAGGTCTCCTTAAATGCACGAGAAACACATCCGTGTAGTTAGGGAGCGGCTGTATTCCAAAATTACTGTCAAAGACCGCGTAGGTACCATCACGATTGATGGCGGCACGCGGAGTGTGCCAGTAGTTATCCAGTTCGCGGGAACGATGATGGGCGAGATGGCGCACCACCGAACCGTCGAGTTTAACCAGCATCAATTCGTTGTACGTTTTCATCCACTTGCTTTTCCAATCCGGCAAAAGTTTGCCCGGCGGATTCGCTGTCCCCGTGCGATTATCGGTTGTGCTGATTAACACCCAGGGATTGCGTCCATTAGTGCTGATGTGAGCTTCACAATTCCAATTCAGCGGTAAGAGACAGGTTTTCCGGCTGTCAGACAGACGCACTTTTTCAATCCCATTGTTTTCACAACCCTTCGCGGGGGCAGGATCGTTGGAAGCGAGGACGATTAAAACTTCGTTGCCATTAAGATCACGCGCCCGATCCGCATGCGCCCCGAAGGTCACAATTTGCCGCCGGAATTTCATTTGATGATCAAACAATTCGAAGCCCTTGAATCGTTCTTTGCCTTGTTGTCCCCAGCGGACAATCACGTTGTTATTGGGTGTCAGGTCAAAGTAATCAAATTCGCGCTCTTTCACCTTCAAAGTTGGGCCAAGCTGATTCGTACTAATTGTATAAACGCCGGCCTGACTTTCATCACCAACGATCATCAGGTGATCGCCGTCTTCGGAAATATCGCTTTCACCGCCACCAAACGTAATTGCTTTGAATTGAGCAAAAGTCCGAATAATACTTTTCTGCTGCGTGTTCACGTCATAGGTCAGCAGGTTATTTTCAGCGTGAAAGTAAAAAATATTTGGCTCGTGACAACTCCAGCGTGGCTCTGCTCGGCCTCCGATATTGACCTCTGGCGTGCCGACGATGATCCGGCCACTCAGGTCAACTACCATAAATCCATCTTTGTCAGTGACCAGTAAAATTCGTGAATTGTCGCAATTGAACGGAGACATCGTGGCGTATTCGTGATGCACTGTATCGTTCAATTGCCGCAACCCGTCGCTCAACCGGGTGATTGAAGTTCCATAAACCGAATCCTTAAAGGTCTCTCCAACAGGGGGTGGAATGAAGTTGATATAGTTTTTTGGGAGAGCAGGAGTTTCGGGTTTCGCGCCTCGGGTTTCGAGATCAGGTAACAAACGTGTCGAGGCAACGCCAGAGGCATGGAGTTTAGGCAAGGGCGCAAATGGCGAAAGCGCCAGCGCCAGCATTACTACCAACCAGGTTTTGAAAATGCGTTGAGACATCAATTTTAGCTTTCTACTTAATACTTACTTTTACTGCATTCGAAATTTGTCCATCAACCCGAATGACGACATCAACCTCGCCGCGTCCGGCAAGGCTGCGTGGGATCAACACGTTCACCTGATCTACTCCGGTGAAATAGATTTGGTCACCGGCATAGGTAACCGAGGCGTTCACACCACCAACCGTGGCGCTCACCGCTGCCAGCGCGCTGCGACGCCGAATGCCAGTGCCAAATAAATTCAGAAAAACCTGATCGGAGGCTGGCCCCAAATCAATTGGAAGGGCGACAATTTTATTTTGCGCCGGATCAAAACCTGCTACCTGCTCGACAGTTTGTGAGAGATCGGCTCTGACTCTTTGCGCGGTT
This sequence comes from Blastocatellia bacterium, assembly GCA_043719385.1. GTDB lineage: Bacteria > Acidobacteriota > Blastocatellia > RBC074 > RBC074 > JAFDVL01. The sequence goes on from JAYSTY010000275.1 coordinate 31,079, forward strand.
GCTGCGGCTAAGCCTTTGCCCGTAGAGTCAACTGTAAACAGTCCTGGCCTGACGGCAGCAATCTGAACTTTGCCCATTGAGGCGGAACCTTCGTTACTAAGGACAGTGATGGTCGCTGGCCCTAACGCCATTTGCGAAGGCACCTGAAAATTCACCTGGGTGGGCGAAACATAAAGTACTTGTGAGTAATATTCTTTGCCTTTGCTATCCCGCAAATAAACTCTGACCCCACCTAGTGAAGTTGAGAGCGGAAGTTGGCCCGCTTTTGTGATGGTTGCCAGGGTTGTCCCAAACCCAGCCGCCAGCGAATCGGGGGCCAGCGTTGTTCCGTCATAAGTTGTGGCCGGAACAGCCGTGACTTCATAAGCATTGCCCGTCAGGTTGATCCAATAAACATCAGTATAATAATAAAAAGGTTGCTGCCCGAAATTGCTGTCAAAAATCGCAAACGCTCCATCGCGGCTGATGGCGGCGCGCGGTAAAAACCAGTAATCATCCAGTTCACGACTGCGATGATGCGCGAGGTGTCTGACTTCAGAACCATCCAGCTTGACCAGAATCAATTCGTTATATTTTACTTTCCAACGCGCTTGCCAATCGGCGGGCAGAGCATTAAAGGGAGCGGCGGTACTATGCTGGTTATCAGTCGTGCTGACCAGTACCCAGGGATTGAGACTGCCTTTGAAGCGGTTCGCGCTGATGTGAACTTCGGAATCGTAGTCAAGTGGTAAAATACAGGTTTTCTGGCTATCTGAAAGCCTAATTTTTTCGATCCCATTATTTTCGCATCCGGGGGGTGGTTTGGGGTCATTGGAAGCAAGCATGATCAGGATTTCGTCATCGTTAATATCGTGCGAGCGATCAGCATGCGCCCCGAATGGTACGACCTGTCGAATGAAATTCATTCTGCTATCAAACAACTCAAAGCCTTGAAAGCGTTCAGTTCCTTCTTCGTCCCAGCGCACGATGACCTTATTGTTTGGAGTGACATCAAAATAATCAAATTTACGGTTATTGAAATTGAGCATCGGGCTGAGGCTGTCAGTGCTGAATTCATATAATCCGGCAAGAGTTTGGTCCCCAATGATGACGATATGGTCACTATCTTCTGAGATGTCACCTTCTCCACCTCCAAAAGTAATTGAACTAAATTGGGTAAAGGTACGAAGCGTTCTAGCCTTGCCTTCATAAGTATCAAACAGCATCAATTGATTACCTATATGGTAGTAAAAAGTGTCTGCCAGGCGAGGACTCCAACGCGGCTCCGCCAGTCCGCCAATTCCAAGAGTTTCGGTTGAGAAAATTATTTCGCCAAACCGATCCGTCATATAGAAACCATTTTTATCATTTAGCAACAAAACGAGGGTGTTGTTTTTATTGAATGGTGACATCGTCGAATATTCATGATGCGCGGAGCTGTTGAATTGATCCAGCCCCTTACTCATTCGATAAATTTTCGTGCCGTATGCTAAATCAGTAAAAGTAATTCCCAGCGGTGGGGGGACGAAGGTATTATACTCAGGCGGTAGATGGACCAGTCCATCATCAGGCCAGCCAGTGGTTGGGAGTTGTGCCAAAGAAACCTTACCCAGCAGCATTGCAAATGCGAGTATTTTAAATATCGTATTCATAAAACTCCTTTACTGGTGAGGTACTCATAAGAACCAGAATCATCATTTGACCATTTCCACGATACGCAAAGTAGAGTAATAGGACAGCGCCGGAAACTTTCGCAGCATAGCATTATCCCATCTCAGACAGTTGTGAGTGAGCCGCCGTGCCAGTGGTGGCACAATTTTTACGAAATTCGTTGTTGGTAGTATGAATGCTTTTGAGCGGTAGGAGGAAAAGCCCTTGGCATATTCCGCTAGTTCCTTGTCACTTAACGGTCTTTCAAGGGGCGAAACATCAGGCGATTGATAGGGGATTAGATTTCTGATGAATTTGATAATTCTTGAATTTCGCACTGGTTCCTGAAAAATTGCGCGCCCTCCTTGGCGTAATACGCGCTTGACCTCGTGCGCAGATAAATTAAGGTCTAAGTGATGCAAGATCGCGATTCCAAACACAATATCAATAGAATCATCTTCAAAAGGTAAGTCATGTGCTGACCCTACAATAAATTCTACCCCCGATGAAGCGTTGTTAACATCAAGCCGATGACGAGCAATGTTGATTAGTTCTGGAGAAATATCCAAGGCTTTCACTTTAGCTCCACGTCGCGCTAACGCCAGAGTATTCAATCCATCGCCGCATCCATATTCCAGCACGGTTATGTCTTGTATATCGCCAAGCAGATGAAAAGAGTATTCGAGCGGATAACAAGTCTCGGCTGTCGGAGCCAGGTAACGAGCGACTTGCGTTTCATCTGCAAGCAGTGTGGCAATGTCGTAATGCGAAGCGTCAACCGCGCTTCGTTCGATCTCAAGCTGTTCCCATTCATTCAATGTTGGAAAGGACATAGTCTTACCCTCCTTAATGTCGAACTCTGTTTTCTGATGTAAATTGGCGCGGTCATAAATCGGTTGCTGACTAAAACCCTGTGTCGCAGGATTGAGATTGACTCATTCAGGTTCTTGCCAATTCGTCATATAAATTTTCGACTTCATTAATCATTCGCTGCATGCCGAACTTCGTCGTTACGTAATGATGACCGCGCGCCGCCAGAGCTGCACTCTCTCGTTCATTCGTTAATGCAGTAGTGATCTGCAAGGCTAAATCCTGAGCGTCAGCCGGATGCGCCAAATATCCGGTTTCGTCGTGGATAATTAATTCCGGGACTCCCCCGACTGAGGTGGCGACCACTGGCACACCAGCCGCCATCGCTTCCATGACAGAATTCGGCAAGCCTTCGTGAAGCGATGACAAAACGGACAAATCAAAGGCTGTTTGCAATTTGGGAGCATCGGCGCGATAGCCCATTAAATGAACGTGTTTCGCAATGCCCAGGCGTTGCGCCCGGGCTTCAATTTCGTCACGTAATTCGCCTTCGCCAATCAGCACAAAATGCGCGTTGGGAATTTGACGAATGACCAACGCAGCCGCTTCGATGAGGTAACGATGTCCTTTCACCGGACGCAAATTGGCGACAGCACCGATTAGCTTTGATTCTTTCTCAATCCCCAATTCCCGGCACAATTCATCGTGCGTAGGACGTTGCCACTGTCCGCAGGAAAGCTCGGAAAAATCACGCAACCCGTTTCTGACGACCACAATCTTATCCGAAGGCGTTTTCCAACTGGTCATCAGATGCTGACGAATGGCGTTTGAGTTTACGAGCAGACGATGTGCAACAGCACTGATAAAACGCTGTCCGAGCTGATGCGAACGCCGATCTGATTGTTGCAAATTTCGTTGACTGGCAATCACCTTCGTGCCGACTGAGCGTGCCGCTACGACACCCAGCATGTCCGAGTAAAAATCGTGCGCGTGCAAAATTTCGATGCGCTCCTGTTTTAGTAAAGCCCGCAGTCTGCGCCATTGCCTGACAAAATTTGCGTCATAAAAACTGGTCAGCGGGAACTCTGGAATATTTGGATACTGCGCTTCTATTTCCTCATATAGCGGACCGCGATTGCGTAACACTGCCAGGCGTACATCGTAGCGATCCGGGTCAATTCGTTTGAGTAATTCCACCGCCTGACGCTCGGTTCCGCCGCTTTCAAAATTCACAAGTAAGTGCAACACGCGAACGCGGCGCGAGGCAGTGCGTTCAGTAGCAATAGTTTGTGTTTGAATCAGGCTGATACTCATTTTTTGCCGAATCCTTGTAAAGCCAAACCAGCTTCGATTTTTGGTTCAGATGGTTTGAGGGAAATCTGACGATAAATTTCGATCAACCTCTTGACTCGTTTTTCAGGTGCATATTGACTAGCGATTTTAGCGTGAGCCTGGTCTGCCAGTTCACGGGCTAACACTTCATTACCCATTAATTCGCGCACTGCTTCGCCTAGCAACGTGGGATTATGTGGTGCGACCAGTAACGCGCTGTGACGATGCTCGACAATTTCAGGTACCCCACCAACCATGGTAGCCACGACAGGGAGTTGCGCGCTCATCGCTTCAAGCAGGGCATTGGGCGAACCTTCCGTGTGCGACGGCAGCACAAAAAAATCAGCCGCTGCGTAATAAGCGCGGACATCGTGCTGTTGCCCGGTCAGGATCAGCGAATCCTGAACTTCAAGTCTGATGGCAAGACTTTTAAGATTTGCTCTTTCCGGTCCGTCTCCGACAATGACAAATTTGGCTTTGAGTCGGGGCTGTATTTTTCGTAAATAACTGATTGCCTTAACCAGGTCAAGCATTCCTTTTTCGCGTGAAAGCCGTCCAACGGTCAAAATCATTTTTTCATCGGCAGCGATTCCGAGCTGTGTTTTCAAGGCTTCGGTGTCTGTCTTGGTGATTTCGCAGAGCCATTCGGATTTGATGGAATTGTGCAAAATAGTGATTTTGTCAGGCGCTACGCCTTGCTTTATCAGCTCCTGCAAAAAGACCTGATTCATCGTTACGACTTTTTCCGGCTGGCGTAACGACCAGCGATCCAGATAGTTGTAAGCGTTTACTTTCCAGTCTGTTGCCGTATAACCATGATGAAAAGCGACCCACGGAAAGCGTCGCCATAAGCCGGATAAGCGCAGTAGAAAATGTGATTTCACGCTGTGAGTCTGAATGATGTCAGGCGTAAAATTTTCAGTCAGGCGACGAAGTTGCGGAATCACTTTCAAATCAAAACGAAAACCTTCGTCAATAATTTCAACTTCAATTTCTGAGGCTCGTGCAGCTTCGATAAATTGATTCGAGGTTTGTTTTCCCCGGCAAAAAGTCGCAATCGTAGTTTCGACTTTTGGTAAGCCGTACTCATTGCCCTGACGAGCGAGGCGAGCAAATTCCAGCAGGTTTTTGGCTGGCCCGGTGATCCGGTCAGCTTCCACGAGAGCTAATAATTTGAAGGCCGATTTTGTCGTCATAGCTTTATTAAATTGCGAGTTTTCTCAGTTCGCCATCCCCATTTTCTGAACCTGTTGAGGCACCACTTCTGTCAGGAACGCTTCATTCAGGACGCGACCTTCCATCACGGCGGGAATTGGTAATCCAAGTAAAGTCAGGAGTGTTGGCGCGATGTCTAAGTTGTTACAATCGCCAAGGTGACCGCCTCGTTTGATGCCGCGACCATAAAGAATCATCATTCCCTGAGGATCGTGACAGCCGGATTTCACCAGACCGGTGTTATGCACCAAATCTTCGTAAAGATACGAATCCTTCTCATTTAAATACGGGAAGTAGCAACGTGAATTCTCATTCACTTCATCGTAACTTTTCAGTGTCGCGGTGATGCTTTCTTCAAAAGTTTCCACTGAAAACATTGGACGACCTGGCGTGTCAATGTAGGCAGTTCGTAGCGCTGTCGTGATGAAATCGGCGACGGATTTTTCCTCTGCATAAATGTTAAATTGATCAGACATGGTGGCGAGTGCGCGGGCTTGATCCGTGACTTCCAAAATTTCCATTAACCGATCCAATGAACGAAGCTGCTTGATTCGCCGACCTTTTTTCAGTTCGGTGATGAAAGGCTTTTGCCCCATACTGGAAGCGATCACCAGCGTCGTGTCTTGATCTATCAGCTTCAACACACGCCCCAGCAATTCGTCCGTCGTGCGATACCCGTGTTCGATAGCGTCACCATAAATGCGGATTTCTTCCGGCGAAGTTTCCTGTGGGAAAGCTTCTGGTTGCATCGGTTTCCAATACGTGTGCTGGTAATGTGCAACGTGATTGGTATGGAAAGTTGCAAACTCTGGCTGGTGTTGACGATACAAACTTGAGAAGAAATCAAAATTGATGAAGGGTTGCAATGCCACTCGTTGCCAGCGAACCTCAGGATTCTTTTTTTCACGTACCAGTTGATTGACGATGCGTGCCGCTGTTTGTGGTTTAAGTCCAAGCTTGAATAACTTGCTGCCCAGTTTTAATTTTTCCAATAACCCGTCTTTATCCTTCGGCAATCGAACGGAGCGCGTGTAGGTTAGATTTAAATCCTGAATTGGCTCCAGAGTTGCCGGAAAAGTCTGCGTATCCGGCGCAAAGGTATCGGGTACATAAAAACCCTTCACCGCCTGCGGAGGCCACGAACAAAGGCTGCTGTAAACGCCGACGCTCAAACCCTTTTCGTGACAGTACTCCCAGATGCGCCGGGCTTTGATTGAGCTGGGTGGCTGTTCCAGAAAATAAACATTGTGCGCGGCTTGCGGGCGTCCTGTGTAAACTGTGGTCCAGGTGATCCAGGGATCAAGTTGTGGCGGCAAATCTACACTTGTTGGAGCTGCCCAGGTTCCTTCGTTTTTGAGAAAAGCAAAATTCGGTAACTTGCCCTGAGCGATCAACGGATCAATCAGGTTCCAGGTGATTTCATTAATTTCAAGTAGTAGGACTTTGGCACGTTTCATATTAAAATCTCAGGCTGAAAACCTGCGTCGTTTCTACCGAAGGTAATCCGAGCAAACTTAAATATTCTTTTCGCAACGCAGCGCCAATGGTTGACCAATCATATTGCGAGCACACTAAATCCAAACCGCCATTGCTGAGATGGTTTCGCAAATTTTCATTTTCGATGACATCCAGGGCTGAAGCGATAAACTTCTGAGGTGTGTCACTTAGAGCTATATCTTTGCCATTCGTAATGGCCAAACCTTCCGCGCCCAGTGAAGTGGAAATAATCGGCACGCCCGCCGCCATCGCTTCCAGAATTTTGAGGCGTGACCCGCCGCCGATGCGTAACGGCACAACTGCTGCCACAGCTTCGCGGTAATAGGGACGAACATCCTCTACTGTTCCGGTGACTTCAATGCCTGGAGTTTGGCTTAAAGCGCGAACTTCGGGCGTTGGATTTCGTCCCACGATGGTAAAGCGCAATTCTGGTTTCATCTGATAAATCTGTGGCCAGATTTCACGGGCAAAAAACTGCACGGCGTCAATGTTGGCGTGATAATCCATTGAACCGACAAACAGGAGGCGACGTTGCGTGTCGAACTTCGGCTGCCTCCATTGAGCGTGTGCCTGCTCAATGGAAGCGGGTGAAAAATGCTCAAGGTCGACGCCATTTTCGATGACTGAGATTTCAGCACGCGGGTGAATCGCCAACAATTTTGCCCGTTCGCGGGCACTGACGACGGTGTGCGCCCCGAATTCGGACAGCATTAGTTTTTCCAGCGCGGCCAGCCGTTGCGCGGTGATTTGTGCGTACCAGCGACGCGGTAAATTGGGCGTACTTTCACTGTAGCGACGCATCAATTCGGATTCGATATTGTGCCAGTCGCAAATCAGGAGTGGACGTTTTCCGTTCCGGTTGCGAGCTTTTTTGAGCAGCGACCAATAAGCTGTCAGATGAATTGATTCGACCTGAATGACATCGAATGTTTGCTCAGCCAAAAGCTGTGTCAGTTGTCTGGTCATGGCTTCGGTCGTGTAATTGAGAATCGGCAGAGCTGTTCTCCCGATGATCCCACGCACAATTTTGGCAGGTGAATACGCCCCTTCGAGCGGGATTGTTATCACTTCCTCGCACCAGGCATTCAGGCCCGACTCGCTCACCACTTTTGAAGATTGCCCATTCATGAAGCCGAGATAGGTGACTTCGGCGAAGCGGGATAGTTCACGCACGAGGTAATAATTTCTTAGTTTCGCGCCTGTATCGGGCGGCCAGCATTCGTTCTGCGCGAAAAACAGGACGCGTAAATTATGTCCGGTAACAGGAAATTTATTTGGTTGTAAATTTACAGGTTTCATTGGTTGAGCAGTTTCGTTTCTCGCTTTGATTTCAAGAGGCGATCAGGCTGTGGCTTCGTCGTGACTTGTTGATCTGGATAGGCCCACAAAACTCCCGCTGGACGCTCCTGCCATAATTTGTTTTTGAAGGTGCCAAAGAGCGTTTCAAATTCATCGCCCACGTCACGATTTCGATTGGTATGAATTCCTCTGAGGGCAACTGCAAAAGCTACCGGATAATACATGAACCACTGATATTCAATGGAGCTGAAAGCCGAGCAGATCACATACGATACGATGGCGGCTTGTAAGCCGATGCTTAGATAAAAATACTCAACTTCCTTCGCTTCAGGCGACTTGAACGTGTCGTTCTCTATTCGTTTGAGCGACCGCAGCGGTGCAATGATTAACGTTAGATACGCCGCCAGACCGAGTAATCCAAGTTCAGCCCAAATCTCCAGATAGGAGTTATGAGCTTTCAAATCATGGCGTGAATATAAATAAAAATTGCCCATTCCTACGCCAATGATGGGATGTGCCAAGGCGACCTGAAATCCTTTGATGATGACCTCAACGCGATTGTCCGTCGACTCGGTTTTATCTTTGGATTCCAACATAGCTGCTGAGAGGCGGCTGGCATAGCCACCTGGCATCACCACAAACAGAGCAATCAGGAGCAGCAAAATTGCGGCAAACGGTAAGACCCGATGACGGCGGCGCAGCTTCCACAACATGACAACCGTCAGCGCTCCTAGTCCGAGATAACCGGCTCGTGAAAAAGTGACGATAATGGCAGCTAACATGAGCGTGGCACAGAGGCCATAGATCAGGCGGATGAAGCCGCTACTGGTCAGCGCGAGAACCACCGCGAGAGGCAACAGAATATTTATCGCCGTAGCCAGATCGTTGGCGTTTTGGAACATCCCGCCGACAATTCCTTCAATGCGGCCTTTGGCAAATTGACCAATGAGGAGACTGCGAACGGCTCCGACCGAAATCACTGTGCCGCACACAACAATGAGTTTGAGAAGGGAGCGCAACCGTTCACGCGAATCAATCACATTGAGCAATAACGTAAAGATGATCACCAGCTTGATGAATGGTTCTGAAAGGGAATCGAGACTGTCTGCTTTGGATTGAGCGAACGGAATGAAGAGGATTGCCAACGTCAAAATAACGAGCAACATTTTTAATTCCAGCGGCCAAATGGTGAGCTGCTCGCCCCGCGAAATCCTGGCTGCCAGATAGACCAGCGAGATGAGCACCGTAATCATTTTTACTAACGGAAATGATCCCAGCCCGGGAACCCATTCGTTAGGCCGTGCATAGAGCAAGAGTGTGAAGGCATATAACCCGACAAACGCCCATTGCAGTTTTGCGCCTCGGACGGATTGCCTTGTTTGCCAGAGCAACGGCTGGTGGGGGGTGTTTTCACACTTGTTGAGCAGCACCGCCGAGTTTGATTTTTGATGTAACAACTTCATAGCATTCAAGTGAATGGTAGCCGGATCAAAGTGACTCGCCCGGCAAAGAATGAGTCCGACTCTGACCGACTACCGCACACTTTCCGATGACAATTCAATGTGTGTGGACGAAAAAAATCGTTGCCATAGCTTTCGTAATTCTTCCTTTTCCTGATTTGTGATGGCTCCTGTCATAAACGCAGACACCACAAACAATGCGCTAAAAACGATGCTACAGGTCAGCAGCGTCATAAGAATGGGATAATGAGCAAGCGCGAGCCTGAGCAAATAAGTAACGGTTGCAGCCATGAGCGCCGCTGCCGCTGTGCGAACAATAGAGGCCAGTGGTTTGAGTTGCTTGAGCGTGATTTCAAGCTTGTGTCCGATGACGGTCATCGAAATTCCAATGTCGAGGGCGCGCATCATCACGACGGCAGTAATCGCTCCCAACAGTCCCGCCTGATGAATCCCGACATAAAGCGCCACACAACTGATCGGCAATAAAATCAGGTACAGCTTGACGCGGAAAAATCTAAACTCCGCGACGTTGCGCAGGACTGGCATATAGATACAAATGCTCAGTAACACGCCGACCAGATTGACCGCAAAAATTGGCGCCGAGGCGACATAGTTTTTCGTAAAAAGCATCACAATAAATTCGTATCGGACGACAAATAACAGCGTACAGATCGGGATAAAAACCAGCGCAAGTTGACGAATTGCATTCATCCAAATCTCAATGATTTGAGCGTGGTCGCGGGTGCTTTCCAATCTTCCAAATTCCGGCGTCAGGACTGTTTCGACGGCATCAAACAACACTGACATCAACGGCAGTTGAAAGCAGCCGGTCGCGTAAATTGCGAAGACTGCCGGCTCGAAATGGTAAGACACGAAATAATTATGCAAATCATTCATGGCGACAGCCGCGATTCCGCCTAATCCGAACGGCAACGCATTGCCGATTTGCGCTTTGAATAAGCGCCAGTCAATCGGGAACCAGAACTGACCGTAGCGGCGGCGCAAATAAAAAAACAACATCAGCCAGGACAGTGAACCTTGCAGCAAGGCAGCGACGATGAGTGCTTTAATACTGCTCCAAACCAATGCCGCTAAAATTAATAAGGCGACCTTGGATGATTGCAGAATCAGCGTAAAGACAGAGGCGAGCCGCACGTCACGGTTGACGATCATGACGCTTTCAATGCCTGATCCTCCCAGCCAGAACATGATCGCCAGTCCCAGCATCGGTATCGCCGGAGCCAGCCCGTCATTCTGAAAAATATAATTTGTCCAGCTTGGATAAACTGCGAACAAGCTCGCTACTATGGCGCCGAGTGAGAGGTAAAACAGAAAAACATTTTGAGCGATGGCGGCATGTTTTTTGGGTTCACGCGGCATAAAGTAATAAACGCTTGAGGCCACCTGAAGGCCCAGAATTGACACTGCCGTCGTCATGATTTGAAACGCTTGTTTATAAAGCCCGAACTGAGTCTGGCTCAGCTTGCGAACCAGCACGAATGGCAACATGAACGACAACACCAGAGTGATTCCTTTCGCCATCGCCAACCACAGCATCTGGGTTGTTAAGCCTTTCGGTTCAGCAATGAGTTTAGTGAATTTCATAGGATGTTTTCACTGCTGCGGAGCAGTAATTCGCGCACCTTTAAATAATTCACGCCGCCCAATTTTTTTAATGCTTTGCGTGCATTCCAAGTCATTAATTGTTTAATTCTGGGAGCGGTATTTCCTTTCGCTAACGCGGCTGCCAGTTCTGCGTTGGTCCAGCTACGAATCGCGTAACGACCAAACAATTGGCAACGATCAACCGTGTGACAGGCGGTGATCGGTTCAGAGGTAAACAATGTTGTGATCCTGGCGGCGGAAGCTGTTTCAGCAATTTTTCGGGAGTATTGCCCGCCGGGGATCGAAGCCACGCTCACTCTTTCTCCCACAATACCTGACAGTTTTTCAATACTTGTTTCCCATTCGTATTTCAGTTCGTAACCGGATAAGGTCGCCATTCGCAAGGGATGTGTGTACGAATGTGAACCAACGATGTGACCGCGTTTATGTAA
>JAYSTY010000276.1:0-18486 GCA_043719385.1 Blastocatellia bacterium
ATCGCGCGCCGTCACCAAAATTCCGCCGGGACGTGCATCTACCAGTTTATTCGTGACCGTTTGTTCAGACACCAGATTGAATTGATCCAGCCCCGACGTGTCTTTTTTACGTTTGGCATTGGCGCGTTCGGAAACCGTAAACAAAATAAAGAAAACTGCCGTGAAGGCTACACCCGAAATCGTCGCGAGTTCTTTCGTCAACAAATTCGTCAACGCCAACGAAAGCAATACGAGTGCAACCATGATAATGCCGAGAGGGATTTCAACTTTGCCAATGCGCGGATTGAATGGTACGCGCCATTCACGCGGCCCCGGTCGTTTGAAGCGCAAGACCACTAACGAAGCGGTCATAAAGGTAAAGCTCCAAATCACCCCAAAAGCGTAGGCTTCACCTAGCACCATGGTATTACCGCCGCTCAATAAGATAATAACGATCTGCATAATCGCTACCATATTGATGATGCGATAAGTCGTGCCGTATTTTTTCTGCGGCGCACGAAACCAGTCCGTCAACACGCCATCTTCCGACACGCGATTCAGCACGCCGTTGGAGCCAACGATTGCTGTATTCACTGCGCCGGAAAGAATTAAAAATCCAACGATCACGACGAATGCCTGCAGTAATAATCTCAGCCATACCGGGCCAATCACATGCATTGCTAATCCCGAAAGTAAATTCTGACTGTACTGACTAACGCGTACATTATCAGGAATAATCATCACCGCAAAAAACGAAACTACAGGCGTAAAGCAAATCGTAAAACCAAAGATTACGAGCGCAGCGCGAATCAAATTTTTCAGCTTGGGATGTTCAATTTCACGCGAGACTTGCGCTAACGATTCTTCGCCGCTCATCGCCAGGACAGAATGTCCGAACGCAATCAAAACTCCGAAGAATCCAATCGAAGGCAATGATGTATGTAGCAGCCATCCAAGCGGATGAGATTTGGTCGTTTCATTATATTGAAAATGCAAATTTTCCGGCAATGGAAGCGGCGGCAAATGTACCGGGTTCGGGCTGACAATCAGTGTCGCTACGCACCAGATGATGATGACGACTACCATCACCGCAGTGATCTGCATAATGCGCAGCGCACGTTCAGAAGATTCGTGCATGCCAATAATATTCAGCCGCCAGAAATAAATCACGACGGCAATACAAATCGCGCACGCCGTAGCGTTCACAGGCAATTGCACACCATACCCCAAATGCACCAGCGTCGAATTGATTAGCCCGACAATATATTGCCCCGCCGACACGCCGGAAATCGGTCCCGTCAAGATGTAATCAAAAATCAACGCTGAGACTGCCAGCTTAGCCAGCGTCCCACCCATCGCTTCTTTAACCACGCGATACACGCCGCCACGCGTGAACATCGCACAGCTTTCGACATACACCGCGCGTACCGCCGAAGCGAACAAAATCACCGCCAGCACAAACCACGGCGCAGCTTTGCCAATTGCTTCTTCGGTGATGCCACCAATATAAAACGCGGTCGAAGCCAGATCATTAAGTACAATCGCCGCCGCCCGCCAGAACGAAATGAACGAGAGCATCACGGAGGTAGCTACGACAATGCGGTGACGAGTGTTGGGAGTTGCAGGAGAGGACGAGGGAGTTTCGGTTGTTGCTTGATTCATAAATTCGGACTAACTCGGAGTAGTTATAAAAACAAGCAGCGGATTATATGCCTATCCTGTAACTGACGCCAAGCAATCCGCGCCAGCAATATCTTCCGCCGCTGGTTGCTAATCGGACAGTTGCTTACTATGCTTTGGTTTTATCTGCATGGAAAACGAGCAATTAGAAAACCAAGTGCGCTCATTTCTCCGGCTATTCCGTGAAACGGAATGGGTGGAAAATTAAATTTTTGATTCTGACACACTTCAAACAGAGACAAGAACTATATTCCTAACTGGGAGTAATTGTATGTAATCGTATGTAATTGGAAAGGCAAATTTTGCCATTAGGCGGTTAAGAAATATTATCCTTGTAACAAAAACTCATTTTCGTTACAAGAACTTAGCTAGGCATTGTCAAAGATTATTTTATGTAATGGTCATGTAACTGAGAGAGTTTTTTAATGAAATCTGAAGTATCAAAAATTGGCTTCGTTAGTCTTGGCTGTCCCAAAAATCTGGTGGACAGCGAAGTGATGATGGGGCAACTTAAATTACACGGCTACGAACTGACGACCGACCGCGACGAAGCGGATGTGATGGTCGTCAATACTTGCGGCTTTATTGATTCCGCCAAACAGGAATCCATTGACACGATTCTGGAAATGTCGGCGTTGAAAGACACGGGCAAGCTCAAACGCCTCGTCGTAGCCGGATGTTTAGTCGAACGCTATCGGCAGGATTTGCTGAATCAGTTGCCTGAAGTTGATGCCGTCCTCGGCACCAGCGAAATTGAAAAAATTGTCGCCGCCGTAGACCCCGCCGCCGTAGCCAAACAGGACGCCGCGTTTGTCGCTTCGAACAGTTGGATGACGCGCGGATTGCCGACATATCTTTACGACGAAAATACGCCGCGTGTGCTGGCTACGCCGAAGCATTTTGCGTATGTGAAAATTGCCGAAGGCTGCGATCATACCTGTGCGTTTTGCGCGATTCCACAAATGCGCGGCAATTATCGTTCGCGCCGCGCTGGCTCCATCGTCAACGAAGCGCATCAGCTTGCCGCGCAGGGCGTCAAAGAATTAGTGCTGATTTCGCAGGATTCTACGCAGTACGGTTTGGATTTGGGCTTGAAAGACGGCCTCGCAGATTTACTGAAAGGCTTGGCGCAAGTGGACGGCATTGAATGGATTCGCATTATGTACACCTACCCGAATTCATTGAGTGATGCGACGCTCGCGGTGATGGCGGAAGAGCCAAAGGTTTGCAATTACCTGGATATGCCGCTCCAACACGCGAGCGCGAAAATGCTAAAGCGAATGCGGCGCGGCGGCAATCGCGCGATGCTCGAAAAATTGCTGGGACGCGCACGAAAATTTGTACCGGAAATTGCACTCAGGACTACGTTAATTGTCGGCTTTCCTGGCGAGACCGAAGAAGATTTTGAAGAGTTAATGCAGTTCGTCAAAGACATCGAATTCGACCGCGTCGGCGTGTTCACTTACTCTGATGAAGAAGGTACGCACGGGTTTGATTTAGATCAAAAAGTTCCCGTCAAATCAATGCGCTCACGCCGCGCCAAGCTGATGCGCGAACAGCAAAAAATCTCCAAACGAAAAAACAAAGCGATGATCGGCAAGCAATTCCGCGCTTTATTAGAAGGCGTTTCCGACGAAACAGAATTGTTATTGCAAGCGCGGCTTGAAACCCAAGCGCCTGAAGTTGATGGGCATATTTTGATTAATGATGTGCCCGAAAATTTTGCCGGCGCGCCAGGCGATTTCATCAATATCGAAATTTCCGAGGCGCACGATTACGATTTAATTGCGCGGGTAGTTTGATCCACAACTGGAAGATTTCAAGCACATCCGAAAAAATAAGTACAAGAAAGTTATCGCTATGACTCGAAATAGTTTGCTCATATTTATTGCTTTATCTACTTATCTCTCAATTAACTTATTTAACGTTAAGACTTCTGCTTATAAAACAGTAATTTCCCACCCTGAAATCAGGCAACAAAAAGTAGCTGTTAATTTTTCTGAATCAGTACAAGCCACAGAAAATATTGTATTAACTAAACGTGGTGTGGAAATTAATGGGCAGCAATTTTCTGCTTCGGTAATTTCACCGGAAATAACTATCCCCCTGGTTAACCCGGAGCCGTTTCTTGCAGTTGCTCCACTGATAAATATGCTGGCGGCTGACGATCAGGTTAGTTTAAGTTATCGCTCAGCTAACAGTTCCGAGAGCTGGAGCGAATGGGAAAACGTGGAATTTGATCGAGATGTTTCACCACGTAGCAGTAATCAATTGACGGTATTACTATTTCTCGCCAAAGAAACGGCTAAGCTTCAATTTAAACTCCATCTCACAAGAAGTAGCTTACAAGACTCGCCCCTAATTACAGGAATGGAAGTAACTTTTATTAGCCCGGGAAAAACGCCTGACCGCGTAATAAAAGAACCTTATCATCAACCCTACATTACAGAGCAACAAGAAAGTAACATCGCCAAATACCCCAAACCGCAAATACTCTCACGCACGGGGTGGGGTTGCCCGGATGGACAGGGGAATCCGCGTAGTGCGCCGGGTTATACAACCGTTTCTCACTTGATCGTTCATCATACGGCTGGTTCAAATACTTCATCGGATTGGCCTGCGGTAGTGCGTTCCATTTGGAATTTTCATGTTTTCACAAATGGCTGGAATGATATTGGCTACAATTATTTGATAGACCCAAACGGAATCATTTATGAAGGCCGGGGCGGCGGTGATGATGTCCTCGGGGCGCATTTTAGTTGTCAAAATGCCAACACAATGGGCGTTTCGCTGATCGGTACATTTACCTCGGTGTTGCCCACCAATACCGCAATGAGTAGCCTGAAAGAAATCTTAAGCTGGAAAGCAGACCAGCGTGGAATTAATCCATTAGGTTCAACTTTTCACAATGGAATGCAACAATCATTAGCCAATATCTCTGGGCATCGTGATGGTAATAACTCTGGTAAAAGCTGTACAGTAACCGAATGTCCCGGCGATATGTTGTATCCAATGTTGCCAAACATTCGCACGGAAGTGAGCGCCTTAGTAAACCCTGCGAACGATTTCACTTTATCTGCTAACCTGACTAAGCAGGTTATTGCCAAAGGCGGAATTGTTAAGTATCAAATTAATAGCGCCGGTACTGGCGGCTCACAAAATATTAACCTGAGCTTACAAAATGTACCGACAGGAATAGGTTATAATTTTACTGCCCCGGTAATAAGTACAGGAAATTCTTCGCAACTTACTTTGAACATTTCAGACTCCGTTCCGTCTGGAAGCTACACTTTAGCAGTAATTGGTTCTGGCAGCACAAAACGTGTGGTAGAACTCACGGTAGTAATTGCAGGTAAAGTAGCGAGTGTTTCCGCCGCAAGTTACTTACCTGCTGCGCCTGTCGCTTCAGAAAGTATTGTTTCTGCCTTTGGCATCAACTTAGCGACAGAAACAAAATTGGCTGATAAAATACCTTTGCCAACAACACTGGCTAACGTGGCGGTAAAAATTAAAGACAGTACAAATTACGAAATACCCGCCCCGTTATTTTTTGTTTCTCCCAACCAAATCAATTATCAAATTCCACCGGAACTGGCACGCGGCCTGGCTACTGTTACAGTAGTTAACGGCGCTGAAATTCTCGCGGTCGGTGATGTGCAAATTACAAAAACTGCACCAGGGCTTTTTTCCGCCAATGCCGATGCCGCAGGTGTAGCGGCTGCCGTGATTCAACGGCGCAAGGCTGATGGCTCTGATGTTTTTGAGTTAGTGGCGCGTTATGACGAAGTGCAAAAACGTTTTGTTCCGAACCTGATTGATGTCAGCGAGCCTACAGAACAGGTATTTCTCTTACTGTTTGGTACCGGTATTCGCTTTCGTAACACGGATGTTCCGGTGAGCGCACAAATCGGAGGCGTTGAGGTCGAAGTCCTGTATGCGGGCAAACAACCAGATTTTATTGGCGTAGATCAAATTAACCTGCGCCTGTCCTCAGGCCTTGCCGGACGTGGACAAGTTAAGATCGTTGTTAATATTGAGGGGCAGGCGACAAATACAGTAAGTATTACTTGCAAATAATCAGCTTGTTAATCATTGCTAGAGGGAATAAGTGACAACAGCTAAAAACTCTGTGCCCAAAATAATTAATCTGACCTCTGCAATTGACCGCCTTGCGCTTGCAATTTCCACTTGTGGCGTAGGGCTGATCCCTTTCGCGCCTGGCACATTTGGTGCGCTGGTTGGCATAGCGATTTTCTATGCCTTGTTTGTCGCCTGTAAAACTGCGCCGCAATATTTCCAGGCAGTTGTCATCATCGCCAGTTTAATCGTTACTGCGCTGGGCATTTGGGCAAGTAATTACGGCGAAAAAATCTTTGGCGAAAAGGATGCACAGCGCATTGTCGTGGACGAAGTCGCAGGACAATTAATTTCGTTTATCCTCGTCGCTCCGCTGATGGTTGCGGAAATCACCAGACCCTGGCCGATGATCATCGCAGGCTTTTTGCTCTTTCGCGCGTTTGATATTTGGAAGCCGTATCCGATTCGTCAGCTTGAAAAACTGGGCGGCGGCCTGGGTGTGATGGCGGATGATGTGCTGGCGGGAATTTATGCGGCAGTAGTGTTATCATTCCTCGCGCTCGTGGCACCACAAATTCTTTATTAAATAGTTTCGAGTTTTGGGTTTCGGGTTTCGCGGACAAGAGATGCTGCCTGTTACTCGAAACTTGAAACCCGAAACCCGAAACAACTTCCTATGTTACACGCTGAAATTATTGCTATTGGTTCGGAAATGCTCACGCCGTATCGCACGGATACGAACTCGCTCTGGCTGACAGAAAAACTCAACGCCATCGGCATCGAAGTCAAATTCAAAAGTGTTGTTGGCGACGACGAAGCCATTTTGGAAAAAGCTATTCGGGATGCAATGGAGAGATCTGAAATTATCATTTCGACGGGCGGGCTTGGGCCTACCGAAGACGACATCACCAAGAAAATCTTTGCGCGTGTATTGAAACGGCGGATGGTTTTGAATGATGCGGTGCTACATAAAATTCAGGAGCGTTTCGCCAAACGCGATATGAAAATGCCGGAGATAAATTCGCGGCAGGCATTAATTCCTGATCGCGCTACGGCGCTCGAAAATAATCACGGAACCGCGCCGGGAATTTTCATGACCGAAGGCAAATGTATGTTTGTCTTAATGCCAGGGCCGCCACGCGAAATGAAGCCGATGTTTGAAGAGCAGATTATGCCCAGGTTGCGTGAACGTGGCGGAGACATCGTTTTACTGCGTCGCCAGCTCAGCATCTTTGGCCTGACGGAATCCGGTGTAGACGAACGCGCGGCGCCGATTTATAAAAATTACCAGAACCCGACAACTACGATTTTGTTTGGCAAAGGACAAATCGAATTGCACCTGACCGCGCAGGCCAAGACCGAAGCCGAAGCCAATAAATTGCTCGACGAATTGGCAGGCAAACTGGAACTTGTGTTAGGCGACAATATATTTTCATTGCGCGATCAGACGCTGGAAGAAGTTGTCGGCGAATTGCTCAAGCTCAGGCAATACAGTGTAGCGACGGCGGAAAGCTGCACCGGAGGCCTGTTATCAGGGCGCATCACGGATGTACCTGGCAGTTCGGATTACTTCAAACAAGGCGTCGTCACGTATTCCAACGAAGCAAAAGTTGATTTGCTCGGCGTCCCAAATCGTTTAATCGAAAAGCACGGCGCGGTCAGCCCCGAAGTCGCCGAAGCAATGGCCATCGGCATTCGTCGCCGTGCGCGTTCGACCATCGGCATTGGCATCACAGGCGTTGCCGGCCCTGGTGGTGGCTCTGAAGAAAAGCCTGTCGGCCTCGTTTACATCGGCATCGCTGACGAAGTGCAAAGCTCATCGCGCAAATTTTTATTTCCCGGAGATCGTCAATTTATTCGCACATTAGCCGTGAACGCTGCACTGGATATGATTCGACGGAGGATAAGGTGAAATACAGTAAATTGTTGATTGCTGTGAGAGAAGTTCTATTTTATGAATGGGACCCTATTGGGATTAACTTCGAGCCACTCGCTATCAATGAATATGATTCATATGCATCTACGATTTGTAGATTCCTGCGCGAAGGAGCAGATGAGCATAAGATCAGGAATCACCTTACAAACCTTCAGGAAAAAAGCATTGGAGTTCCTGTAGTGAATGAAGAGCATAATCGCAAAATAGCAAAGAAACTTTTAAGCCTTCTCGAATAACTTTGTATGAATGAAACTATCGCCCTAACATTCGCTTACCTCCTCGGCTCAATTCCGTTCGGATATTTGATTGTTAAGTTCGGCTCTGGCAAAGACGTTCGCACTTCGGGCAGCGGCGCAACAGGTGCAACGAATGTCATGCGGACTACTGGCAAGGCCGCCGGGTATGCGACGTTTGCCCTCGATATTTTGAAAGGCGTCGCCGCGGTTATCATCGTGCGTTTGATGACGGGCAGCGCGTGGTGGGAAACGACCTGGGTAGCGGCGGGCGCGGCGATCCTCGCTATCATCGGGCATATTTTTCCGGTCTGGCTGGGTTTCAAAGCAGGCAAGGGCGTAGCCACGGGCTTAGGAGTTTTTTTAGCAATCGCGCCCATCGCTTCGTTATGTACGTTTGCCGTGTTTGTTCTGATCGTGATTAAGACGCGTTACATTTCGCTGGGTTCGGTGATTGGGACGTTGCTGATGCCGCTCTGGATTTTGCTGTTTCACGGCTGGCTTTCGCACAGTCCATATTTAATCCAGATGTTAGTCGCCATCAGTGTCGTTGCGGCCCTGATCGTCCTCAAGCATACCGACAATATCAGACGATTGATGGCAGGGACAGAAAGTAAATTCGGGCAGGCAAAAGCCGCGACAAATTGAAGAATAGAAAATGTTATGGCTTGTTGCGGAGGCTCGGCAATCCAACCCCCGAAGCATCAAACCCGCCATCCACCGCTAAGATTTGTCCATTGATAAAACTTGCAGCATCGCTGCACAAAAATGTTACCGCGTGCGCGATTTCGTCCACCGTCCCGTAACGCGCCAGCGGAATCGCATCGTGATAACTCGTGCGAATATCTGCCGAATGCACCTGAAGCGCCATCGCCGTTTCGACCGGGCCGGGAGCGACGGCATTAACCCGAATTCCCGCATTGCCATATTCGACGGCTTGTTGCTTGGTCAGATGCATCAAAGCCGCTTTGCTTGTGCCATAAGCAATCCGTAACGTGCTGGCACGCAAACCAGAAATCGAAGCGATATTGACGACGCTGCCACCCCCATTTTTCAGCATCACCGGCACACAGGCCTGCGTACAAAGAAACGGCCCATTCAAATTCGTCGCCAGCACCCGCGACCAATCCTCAAACGTCGTTTCCAGCGCAGGCTTGAACACTGCTACGCCTGCGTTGTTGACGAGTGAGTCAAGGCGTCCGAAATGCGTTGCGATTTTTTCGATGGAGGCTTGCACTTGCTCCGCGTTTGACACATCGCACTCAACCGCCAGAATTGGCTGCCCCTGCAACTCCGCCGCCGTATCCGCCAGCGTCTCCGCATCAATATCAATCAACGCTACGGCGTAACCGTCGGCTAAAAATTTGTTGGTGATGGCGAGACCGATACCTTGTGCGGCTCCGGTGACGATGGCGACTTTTTGATTTGTACTCATTTATTTCCTTGTGCAAATGGCAGTAGCCCGCGGGTGAGCAAGGGCATTCTTTCGAGAATATTCTTACTTTCCATGCTGCCTCTACCGCGTAGCGGTTGGATGAATTTAGCCGTGGCTATCGTCGCCTGGCCGACGCCTGAAATCAATCACTTTTATTTTCAATCGTCACTGACGTGATGCACAATCATTGCACTTTGCTGTCCGTGCGTTGAAACACCACGGCTTGTGCCGGGAACATCATTTTGAGATGGTAAGAAAATATCCCTACCATCCAAAAGCTACCTAACATCTGTTCCGTCTTAGCCGCGTAAAGAATGGGGCAATTTTCAATCAGCACGACAACCGTTATGAAAGTAATGAGGGAGGTTGGCAATGACGAGATTAACAATGATATTTTTACTGTTGACGCTGTGGGCGACAAGCCTGTCTGCGCAAAACGATAAACCCTTAACCTGGCAGCGCGATTATTTTCCAGCGTTTCGCATGGACATTGCTGACGCTGATCTGAATCGTTTGCTGACAGTTCCGATGGATAAATTTAATCCTGATCTGACGAAATATCCAATCACCTTGCATTATCAGGGTGAGGCGATCAAAGGGACGATTCGGTTGCGTAGCGGCAATGCTTCGCGGTGCGGCGAGAAGCGACAGTTCCGCATTGATTTTCCGAAGAAGATCACGCTCCCCGATGGCTATAAAACAGATCGCTTTGAAACCGATCACGGAATTTGCAACACGCTCAACGAATATCTTGGCTGGCAATTAATTGACGAAGCCGCCACGCGCCATCCTGAAATCAAAGTCCTCAGCAAGCACAGCAATCTCGTCGCGTTGTATTTCAATGACCAGCTTTATCACGTGCAATCACTGCTCGAAGATGTCAGCAAAGATGTGCTGGAACGTAACCTCGGAACACGGAATGTCGTGCAATTCAAGCACGGTTGTTACGGCCTGAATTTAGGCGCATCGTCCGAAGTGAAAGACCTGTGTGTGACCAGTGAGGTCGCCCAAATTGAACAGGCAATGGACGTGCCTTCGTTTCTGTACGTCAACGCGCTGGTACAGATTTTGGGCAGTGCGGATATGTTTCCGGCTTATCCCTGGAACTCGTATTTGATTTACAACCAGGACACGGGACGCACACATTTTCTGGCGCACGATCTGGACATGGCAATTGATTATGTCAGCGGCGTCCAGCACGATCCGTTTGTTGTGACGTACAAAGAGGGCTGGGGACAGCACCATTTTGAAGCGTTGCTGGCGGATGCAAAGTGGGGCGCAGTTTATCGCCAATATGTGCAGGAACTCACGGCCCTGGTTGATCCGAATTTTTTTGCGCCACTTGCCGCTGCCAAATATGAACAGGTGCGTGACAAATTACTTGCCAGTCCTGATTTGCCGTTTGGCTCTGAATATTACGACACGCAATATCGCAACAAAATGCCGGAATGGTCAGCGACACGCTTTGCTTATCTGAATAATTTATTTGCCAGCATGCCGCGCCCGCGACTCTCTTTCTTCGGTACGCTAACATGGTCACACGGCGAATCGTATTCTGTTGTCGCCACTGATCTGAACAACGATGGCAGCACTGACCTGGCCGTCACCAATGTTGATGCGGGCAGTGTTTCGTTGATTACGGCGCTGAAAGAAGGCGCGTACTGGTGGCCGCAGGATGTGCAACCAGTCAATGTTGGCGGGACTCCGGTGGCGATTGCGGCGCTGGATGGCGATGGCGATGGTTGGAATGATTTGGCCATTGCCGATTACTCCGGCGCAAGCGTAACTGTCTGGCGCAATAATCACGATGGAACTTTTGCTAAACTAGCCACGATGAGTGTGCCAAACGCGTTATCAGTAAATACCGTCAAAGCAAGTGATGGAAGCTGGCTGTTACTGGCTGTTTCTGACGGCGAAAACGGGCAGGGGAATTTACATCGTGCGCGTGTCAAAGATGGCTTGCTGGAAGAGTTATCGCCAGTCAGTGTTGGAGCTTATGCCCAGCCTCCGTCCATTGGTGATCTGGATGGCGACGGTCAGCCTGATGCGGTGTTTGCTAATTGGAGTGCCAGGCAACTCACCACTGTTTTTGGCGTCTTGAATATTGAGTCACGCGTTACGACAACCGCAGCTTCAGCGGCGCTCGGCGCAACAGTGGTGGCTGATTTCGATCAGGATGGATTGCCTGACGTGGCGGCGCTGGCGCCTGATGCCAACCAGCTCATTCGTTTTCGTAATCAGGGTAACGGCGTGCTGGCAATTGATAACATCGTTGCTTTGCCGACCGGATTTTGGAATGGCTATTACGCTTCAATAGCGGCGGCAGATTTTGACGGCGACGGTTTACTTGATGTTGTCATCAGCGATTACAACGAAGGCATCGTCAGGATATTCAGAGGCTCAACCGCAGGTTTTGCAAATGCGCGGAGCGAATGGCTGGTCGCAGGTAATAAATGTTACGGGACGATTGCCCCTGACCTGAACGAAGACGGCAAGCCTGACATTGTGACACTGGCAGGTCGCCAAAGCTGGGTTCCGGTTTACATGAATTTTGGCGGCTTCAGGTGATAATTTATTCGCTCATTCGCAACGCTACTCGCACCGTATTGCAATGACCTTCGACAGTATCATTGATGTCTTTACCGTAACCGCCGCCCATTGTTGTCACGACAGGAATTTGCGTTTTACGACATGCGCCCAGTACAAATTCATCGCGGAGTCGTAGCCCTTCGTGCGTGAGTTTAAGTTTGCCCAGGCGGTCGCGTTCATGCGGGTCTACGCCAGCTTGATAGAAAACAAAGTCGGGTTTGAACTCGCGTAAAATTGTCGGCACGTGTTGCCGGAGCAATTGCAAATATTCATCATCGCCAATGCCGGCGGGCAAATTTACATCAACGGTGCTTTGTTCTTTGCGGAGCGGAAAATTCTTTTCGCCGTGCATTGAAAAAGTAAAGACATCTGGATCGCCGGCAAAAATTGCGGCTGTGCCGTTGCCCTGATGCACGTCGCAATCAATGATCGCAATGCGTTGCGCCAATCCATCGCGTTGCAACACGCGTGCCGCAATCGCCAGATCGTTAAGGACACAATAACCTTCGCCGTGATCAGGAAAAGCGTGATGCGTCCCGCCCGCCAAATTTGACGCGATGCCGTCACGCAAAGCATTTTTCGCGGCGGTCAGTGTTCCCTGTACCGAAGCCTGCGAACGATGCACCAATTCCTTTGACCACGGAAATCCGATGCGGCGAATTTCTGCGGCGGTCAACGCGCCATTTTTGCAACGAAACCAGTAATCGCGGTGATGCACTAACAAAATGTCCTCGTCAGTGGCAAGCGTTGGTTCGATCAAATGCCAGTGCGTGAGGCTGCCTTCAGCCAGCAGGCGATTGCGCACAAGCTTATATTTTTGGATGGGAAAAGGGTGAGTGGGAATGAGCGGGATTAAATAATGATCCGAGTAGCAAATTTTCATGCCAGCTTTTTTTTCTTACCTCGCAACCTCTCGATATTTTTCGATAAAGCCGGAGAAATCTTCTTCGGTCGCGGTTGTGTCGCCATACCACACGCGCTCAAAGCTGTTTGTCATGGACGCAACAGGCGGCAAAATTTGTTGTTCGCTGCGTAATTCGCGTAAGTAATCGTGGTTGGTTTTGGCCTGATGCAATGTTACTTTGCCGCGCTGTTCCAGTTCATAAAGCGCGGCGATATAAGCGCGACGAATTGCCATGCGGTATTCACCTCTTCGCGCAAATTCGGCGGCAGTTTTCAGCAAATCATCAGAAGTTGCGTCGGCATGAAATTGTTCGCCTAAAATTTCGCGCACATCATCGGTATCTGTTTTCGCTTTTGCTTCGCGCCAACGGAATTGTTTAAGCAGTGTTATTATTGCCCAGAGCAAAAGCACCGCCAATCCGGCGACAATCAAAATTTGAAAAATACTGATGGCATTACCACCTGGTATATTTGTGGGAGGTTTTTTGCCGCCAAACAACCTGAGCAAAAAATCCTGAATCCTTCTCCCGACTGATTTTATCCAGGCTTGCAGCTTTGAATCTTTTTTTTCATCGGGCTTGTATTCCTCACGATTGAGGATTTGTTGCAGGTGTTCGCGGGAGGCGTTTGTTTCTGCGGCGGATTTTTGCTGGAGCGAGGCCTGCAAATGTTGGTGCAACGCATTCAGCCGCGCCGCAATTTCGTCGAGTTGTACATATCGTTTGTCATCATTTGTCGCGTCAAGATTTTTGATCGCCTGATGCAGCCACGAATTATCAACGTGCGTAAGGTCTTTGCTCAGCGGGTCGCGCGCGATTTCTTCCGTTGTCGGCAACAACGCCGTAATGCGATAGAGGGATTCGATTTCTTCTTCCCGGCTAAAACCTCCCGCCGCCAAATCGGTAGATAATTTAGCTGCCTGCTCAACGTGATGTGCATATTCCTGTAAAGATGTCGCGGCAAAAACAGGGGAATGCAACAGGCAAAACGTAACAGCGAAAAGGCAAAAATAGCGGAGCTTTACTTTTGCGCTGACAGAGTTAGCCGTTTGCTTTTTGCTTTTTGATTTTTGCCTTTCCATACGGCGGTCATCATAACACGATCAGTATCGCTATACGGCGGACAGGTTTGCGTACCAACTGCACGTGCGCGAAAAGTTAAAGCTGGATACCATCCTCCCACTGCCTTGCGGCGACAGCTTGTCGGATAAATTTTGCCTGAAATGTGAGAAAAATTTCTGCGCCCTCTTGACAACGCTTGCAGGCATTGCGGTAAGGTCACGCCCGTCTCAATTGCCAGCATTATTCTCTGCCAACTATTTTGCTGTCAGCCAGGGTCATCCCGTTGAGACAATCATCTGTCTAAAATTGCTACCGAGTGCGGTAGTTGTCATTGCCTGAAGTGAGAGTAATAAGAACCGGGGAGTTCTCTATGGCTTCACCAACTTATCCGACAACCGAGGTTAGTCTGCCATTGAGCGCCCACGCGTCAATCGTTGCCGCATTATTACCTCCCCCCGCAATTTCCGTACTACGTAACCCAACAAGCATCAATAAAATCAGTCCTGCCAGACATTTTTCGGATTGGCAGAAATTCGCCTGTCCAGTCGCACAGGAACTCAAAGGATTTTTATGACTTTTTCAAAGCTTGCTCATTTCTTTCGTATTATGGTGATCGCGCTCTTGTCGTTAAGTTTGATTTACCTGCCACCGCTTCAGGTTTATGCGCAACAGAATAAGGGGCGCGAGAAAAGAGAACCCAAACCACCGCGTACTGATGCACCGACGATTAAGGAGGACCTCACGCCGGCTTTGTCCACGAAAACAACCCCGACTGAAACGCTCACCAGCCTGCCTGGCAAGCCTGGTCTGCCCAGTGTGATGGAGCAGCCCAGCCTGCCCAATCTGGATGATACAAAGAAGCTGAAGGAGGACAAACTTCCTAAAACATTTACTGCGACACCCTCCTCGCAATGTGGTTTTCGTGATGAGAATTGCAAGCGCGATAAAGGGGAAAAGCCGAATAAAATATCTCAGGTGACCAATCGGCTGGATCAGATGATTGCGGGTACTCAATTTTCACCTGACACAGGCTGGGAAAACCGCCCCTGGTTACCAGTTGTTTCATCCGCTGCGACGCCCATGCTGATGCAAACGCCGCCGCAGAATTCCGGCGATCTCTGGAATGCGCGGCTTGATCCGCATAATCGTGTCGGTTCGTCAGGTGAAGACCTCTTTTCGGGCAATTACAACTGGAGCATGCCGCTCATCTCGTTGCCAGGACGCAGCGGTCTGGATTTGGGGCTTTCGCTTTCGTACAACTCATTGGTCTGGCAGAAGTCCGGGAATACAATTTTCTATGACACTGATTATGGCTTTCCTTCGCCTGGCTTTAGGTTGGGATTTCCGGTGCTGGAAGGCCCGACAACCAACGCGGTGACAGGGAAGCTGAGCTATTTATTAATTCTGCCTTCCGGGCAGCGCGTCGAATTGCGGCAACAGGGGACGAGCAATTATTACGAATCTGCCGATTCATCGTATTTTCAACTGGAAACAAATTATGGAGCGCAAACGCTGACCTTGCGCACGAGCAATGGGACACAGCTTCGCTATCAACCACAGAGCGGGGTCTATCGCTGTAATCAAATCAAGGATGCCAATGGCAATTTTCTGACCGTTAGTTACACGAGCTTTGGCAAAATTAATTCTGTCACCGACACCCTGGGACGCGTGCTGAATTTCGCGTATGACGGTTATTACCACCTGACCGATATTACGCAAACCTGGGCCGGGCAAAGTCATCTCTGGGCGCATTTTGATTACGCCAATATCACCATCAATACGAATTTTGCGGGTGGGATTTATTACGTCAACGGCCCTGCCAACAACACGCAAATTGCTGTCCTCTCACGTATTGTCACCAACGATGGCGCACGTTATGTGTTTGTGTATAACAACTATGGACAGGCGACGCATTTTTGGCGCTATGGGCAGGAAGATAATCAGCGTGCCTGCGTCGGCTACCTGATGGATTTACCTGCGAGCGGGCTGGCGGATTGTCCGCGTCCCTATTTACGGGGTGAATGGGCAGTGGAATGGTTTGGTGGCTGGGCGGAGTCTTATTTTAGCTTTGACCCCAGCGGTGCGGTCGGAATAATGACCGCGACCAATGGCACGATTTACAAAGAATTCTTTGCCACGAGTGGCTGGCAAAAAGGCCTGCCCACGCAAACAGAAACGTGGGCAAATAATATCAAGCGCAAGTGGACAACAACCACATGGACACAGGATAATACAGGTGTTGCTTATTTTATGAATCCGCGTCCGACCGAGACAAATATTTATGATGAAGCCAATAATCGTCGTCGCATGACAACAGGTTATCGCACGATCACATTACCGAGCGGTGGTAGTTTTAGTGCTTCGAATAAAACGACGGAGTATAATGCCGACGCAACAACCGCCTATCGCAGCACTTATACAGATTACGAAGAAGGTACCAACTACCTGAGCCGACAATTGCTGGGGTTGCCGAAACTCAGTCGCTTGTATGACGGCGATCAGGGTGCAGTTCCGCCGACAAATATAGCGCCAGCTTCCAAGGTAGAATTTTTCTATGATGAAGCGGGTGAATATTTACAAGCTCTCGCAACCGCTGCTACGCAACACGATGCCGCGTTTGGTGACAGCTATCGCGGCAACGGAACACGGGTTCGGCGGTATGATGTGAGCAATACGAATTACGTGGAAAACAAATCTGCCTATAACACGGCTGGTTCTGTGATTTTCACGCGTGACCCGCTAAATAATCAGACCAATATTAGTTATAACGATTCGTTTTCAGATGATGTAAATCGTAACACCTTTGCCTATCCCACCACGGTGACTGATCCAGGCGGCAACTCCTCTTCTCTAAAGTACAATTTTGATTTCAGCGCGATTATGCGCACACAAGACCCGAAGGGATTGGCGTTCACGAAAGAATATGATTGGGCAGGTCGCCTGACCAGGCAAACCAATCTGACCAATCAGGCGTACACACGCTATTACTACGCGCCATCGCATTATTACGTCCAATCGTGGTCAACGGTGAATGACCTGACGGCGGCCAATGAGTTTTATTCAATCACCTTGTTTGATGGCGCAAATAGAGTACGTGCGACTGTAGGGGATCATCCTGGCAGCATTGGCGGACAACGATCTGTGTACTATGTATATGACAATATGGGGCGGCTTTCTATGCAATCCAATCCCACGGAGATTAATGGGAGTTGGACACCCGTGGGTGACGATCAAACTTATGTCTGGAAACAGATCGCCTACGATTGGAATAGTCGCCCGACTGTGCGCACCAACACGGACGGTACGCAACAAACCCTTGAATATAGTAGTTGCGGCTGTGCTGGTAGCACGGAAGTCACGGTCAAAGACGAGGGACAAATGGTGAATGGCATCCTGAAACGTCGTAAGGAGAAAACCACGCAGGATGTCTTTGGTCGTACCTTCAAGGACCAGGCCTTTGAGTGGGACACGACCACAGTGAATTCAACTACGATCAGTTCCTTCAATATTCGGGATCAAGCTACCAACATCAAACAGTACGAAGGCACGAACGGAACCTTTCAGGAAATCCTGATGACATACGACGGATACGGGCGGTTACAAACCAGTAAATATCCAATTGAGAGTTATGCCTCAAGCTACACGTATGACAATGCTGACCGTCCACTGACTGTTACCGATGCACGGGGAGCTTCAACGACCTATGCTTATAATACTCGCGGTTTAAAAACCAGCATTGTGTATGGCGTACCTTCTGGTGTCGCGGCAACACCCAGCGTTGCTTTTGCTTACGATGCAGTGGGCAATCGCACCTTGATGGCAGATGGTCAGGGGCAAACCAATTATAGCTACGACACTTTGTCGCGGCTAACCTCAGAGTCACGAACATTTAACGGCGTGACAGGCGCGTGGCAACTTAATTACGGCTATAACCTCGCAGGGCAGCTTACCAGCCTGGTGGATGTTCGTAACAATCAAACCGTGAATTATGGCTACCACAAAAATGGCGCATTATCTTCAATCACAACGCCCGGATTTGGCGGTATCACGCAATATGCGACAGGGATGCAATACCGAACTTCTGGAGCAATTAAATCAGCCAGTTATGGCGATGGATATAACCTCTCCACCAATTACGATATTCGGCAACAGCTTAACGAATATAAGCTTGCTACCTCTGGTGGATCGGTTGCGGCGTGGTCGCAAGCGCAGTTTCATCAAAACAGTACGGTCAAGTTTTCCCAGAATCAATTAGATGAAAAATTTGACCGCGCTTTTTCTTATGACCATCAGGGAAGAATTTCCGAAGCCTATTCAGGCATTGAAGCCCGAAACTTCAACAATCAAGTTAGCAACCCGGCGACATTAGCTGTGCCCTATCGCCAAAATCATACTTACAATGTGTGGGGACAGACTACCGTTCGCAGTGGAAAATATTGGAGTACGGATGATAGTTTTACTGACACCTTTACGAACGGTAGGCGGACTGGAACACAATACGACGCTGCCGGAAATATTACTTCAGATTCAGTCGCCTCTACCTATGATGCCGCTGGCAGAAACAACTCTATCGCTGGAGGAGTTAACTACTCT
>JAYSTY010000277.1:0-7369 GCA_043719385.1 Blastocatellia bacterium
GTCGGTGAAGAGATGACACACGCAACACAAACCTTCACACATTTTCACTTAACGTTATGCGCCTTTGCCTGCGAAATTCATCAGGGCAAGCTGAAATCAAAATTAAAAATGAAGTGGGTAGCTCGGGCAGAAATGAGTAAGTACAGTTTTGGCAAAGCAGATCGGGCGATTATTGACGCATTGGAAAATTGGCAGCCGCGATTGTTTACATAAAAATCGTGCGGACGCGGAGCGTTTGGAGTGCTACGGCTCGGCGTAGCTTTAGTGTTCGTCGCGGGAGGTTTCCGTTGTACTACGAATCTTTAGCGGCGACCGCCAAAGCGGCGTCCAAACCTCCGCACTCCAAACGCTCCGCGCTTTTTGCGCTTGTGTTTTTAGACTTTGCTTACCCGCAATGTTTACCTTCGGCGCGGCGTTCGCGTTCGTGACGCTGTGCTTCATTGATGCGATCACGAATCCAGTTACCAATTTCCTCAAAGTTAAGTTCCCCACAGCCTTTTCCGAAATTAAAACCAAAACCGCGTGGATCATGCCGTTCGTGATGCCGATGTTCGGTTTTCACTTCGTCTTCGTAATAAGAAACAACCTGACGCGCCGCCATCGCCACGACTGTCAGCGTACTGTCTTCGGCGAGTGGATCGAAAACGCCTTTGATATTCGGGTCAATTTCGCTCAGTCGCCCAAGAATTTTATTGTACGTTGATACCGCAAAACGCGCTTCGTTTTCGCCTGCGCCCATCCATTGCACGCGTGCCGCCGTGCGCGTCATACGATGCAACACATTAATTAATTTGCGTAATTCCTGTTCACGTTCCATAGATTATCTCCTCTGTAAAACTTTTCCTTTTTGCGCCGGAATCAGTGCCGGCGTGAGCTTTTCTTTTAATAATTTTTTGGCGCGATGTAACCGCCATTTCACGGTTGTCAGCGGCAATGCTAAAAATTTAGCAATACTTTTCAGTGCCATCTCATCATAAAAACGCAGCTTGAGAATTAACCTGAATTCATCTTCCAATTCATCAATCGCAGTTCGCACCCAGGTAGTTTCAAAAACATCTTCGTCCGCAAAAGGGCGAACCAGCGCGGCACTTTTTTCGAGCAGCACATCATCCAGATCAACCAGTCTTTTTTGTTCATTGCGGGCACGCTGGCTGATCCGCATGGCAGCATGACGCGTGATCGCGTACAACCACGAAGCGAATTTGCCTGGCTCATCAATACCAGGCAAAGCTTTGAAAGCAATGAGCAAGGCTTCCTGCACAATGTCTTCCGCCAATTCCCTATTCGCATAAACCTGTGCCACGCGAAACACTGCCGCGCGATAGCGCAGCGCCAGAACATCGAACGACGGCAAATCTCCCAGAATCGCTAAACCGACCAGCATTTCATCGGGTAAAGTTTCGAGCCTGGGATCAGTCATCATCGGTGCCTCGTTTCTGCATTTGACTAGAGACGAGACATACGAAAAAAGATAGTGGGATAGCTAAAAAAAATCAAAGCCTTGAAGAGCAAGTATCTTCAAGGCTTTGATTTTATGGCAGAAAGAATTTGCTAAACCGAAAGGGCTGACCTGAGTTGACATCAAATCAGCCCCTGCTTTTTCGGTAGTTCAGTAAACTTTCATTTGTTTACCGAATCTTGTTTTTTAACTCGCTTGCGCAGCATTGATGAAAGTCCGGCTAAACCGCTGCCCAATAAAACCAGGCTGGCTGGTTCAGGAACCTGAGCACCCGGAATTTTCGCAATGAATTCCTGCGGGCTGGTGGTGCTGCAATCGGTTGGCGTATAGATTTGGAATTTCGAAAAATCGTAGCTGCCAAAATTTTGATTCTGGGCCAGATTAATCCAATAAGAAGCATTACCGCTGGCAGGTGTGCCGGGCGTAAAAATAGTCCAGAGCGCAAACTGGATGTCACCTGTTGCCGCCGGATTAATCGTAAATTGATCGAACAACCAGGCCGCCTGTTGATATTTGGCAAGCTCGGCAAACCGTGTGCCACTTAAATCACTAAACGTACTAATCGTTGCCGTCCAGGTTTGTCCAACCGAAACGTGATGCGCGAAGTCATTACAAACCATCGTGATCGGTGTGCCATTTGCCGTTCCCTGAACAGGGCCAACATGAAAACCACCTTGCGTCGCACTATTCACACCCGTGATTTGCATTGTCACGGGATCGGCGTATGCGGTTAATGAGGCGCCAAAGCTGGCGATAATAAAGGCGAACAAAACAACAAACTTTTTCATAGTATTTCCCTTCGTCAAATCATCTTTCCAAACGCGATTATCAGCTTGTTGGGTTGTGCCGGGGCTGCACCAGCGGCTTAGGGCAAACGGAACTTTTCAAGTAATCACCTAACGGGTTATTTAAACATTCAATTCCGGGGCAATTCCAAAAACTTTTTGCTGGTTGCGGATGAAGCGTAGTTTATAAATCAACTGCCGCCAGCAATTGCTAAATTACTGGTTCAGCGTCGCAGGAGTCTTGCAAAGCAGTGGTAAAAATGTCGCGTGACTGTCCGACAATGCTGCCCGCTTGTCGGCGGACTGACGGCACCACAGTTTTCATTGCAAGCTGCTACGCCACGTCCACGACAAGCCAGCAGCTTAGCAGACAGTTAATTTCTTTTGAGATTTTTGGGGGGAGATGTGAGTGCGATTTTTAGGGGAGGAATATACTGGACTACTGCGCCGACCAGCGCAACGAGAATGAGTGCGGCTTACCATCGGCCTTGCCGCCATCACCGACTCGCACAATAGTCGTATAATTATTTCCGGCGTTTGGTTGCTGGACAATCCTGATGGGGGCGCGACCATTTGAGGCAACTAATTTTACGGCGACCGGCGAACTGGGAACGGGTGCGCTGAATGACGCTCGAATGTTGCTTCCGGCCTCACCCGAAACATGATTGACAGAGGCAGAAGAACCGACAATCACAATGTCCTCAACACCTTTCACTACGCCGCTCCAGGTCACTGTCCCGGAACGTAATTCATTCGGCTGGCGTGCGGCTTCGGCGCGTTGCCGGCGCTCGGCCTCAGCTTTGCGCTCGGCTTCCATCCGTTTCTCGTAATCGTCTTTCTCCTGCTTCAAGCGAGCTTCAGCTTCCTGCCGTAATTTGGCCGTTTCCTCGTTTTGAATGGTAGCTGTTTGCTGACGGCGCACATTTTCAGCTTCCCGTTTTGCTGAATCGTCATCGGGACGCTGAGGATTGGCGGGGGTATTTAAGGCGTTGAGACGACTGGCCTCATCTTTCGCGCGTTTGGTATTTTCCTGCAGCTCGCGTAAATATGCCTCATCCAATTTTCTGGCTTCAGCATCATTGACCTTCGGATACATCACAGGACCGTTCGGACCCGAGGCAACAATCAGACCACCCGGAGCGCCTGACATCGCTTTGACATTCAGGTTATTGACAATTTTTTTGATCCCCGCAAGCGGTTTGATAACACTTTCCGCTCCGTCTTTTTCCATCTGACTACGCGCTTCACCATGCAGGGTCACGATGCCATCTTTGACCTCAATCCGGTACGGAGTCCCAACGGCATTGGGGTTATAGGCTACCAAAATTTGTTTGATATTATCCGCCAAAGTTTTGTCGCCGGAAGTTATTTCGACAGGTGCAGACGCGGGAGTCGGATCATCATTGGCTGTCGGTGGGAGTGTTGCCAGCGGTACCCGTAATTCAATTTCTTCCTGTTTTGCCGCTGCCAGTTTTGTCGCATCACTTTTCTGTTTCCACCAGATCAAATAACCAATCAACGCGAAGAAGGCGATTAACCCCACTACCAATAAAATCATTTTCAGGCGGGCATCAGTAAAAACGGGAAAGCGGCGTTTAGGGGCATCGTCATCTTCGATCTGTAAGGCCACCATTTCGCCACCTGACCATTGCGGAATATTTACCGGCTGCTCGCTGGCTGCTTTTTTAGTCAATTCCCTGAGTGCCTTAACCTCGGCTTCTTTCTGTTCATTAAGCGTCGCGTCCTCCACCGACCGGAACGGTTTGGCGGCAGGTTGAGTGGAAGACTGAGCAGAAGCTTCCGTCAATACGGCTCCTTCACCATATTGTTTTGGGTCATGATTTGACGCGAAGATATCCAGGGCTTCTTCAAGTTGCGCCAATGATTCATCCAGTGTGGGAACAGGCGTCGTAACTGGCTGGTCATTAGGGGAGTAACTTTGCTTGGTAGCCATAGCTGGCAAGACCTCGTGCGATTTGGGGCTAATTGATGATTCGTCGCAAATCCATATTTAATGGGCGCAACACCACTTCACTCATCCAAGCCTGAGGCGGTTGCTCAAGCATTGAGATGATCACCGATGCAACTTCATCCGGTGTTAAAGAATAACCGATTTCACGCTTTTCGTAACCAGAAAAATCAGCAGTTTCCTGACGTTGCGCGGTCTGAGAAAAATTTGTCGCAACTGAACCAGGCAACAGGACGGCGACCCGGATATTGTCGTTGCGAACTTCCAACGCCAGCGCTTCGGTAAATCCGATGACGCCAAATTTTGCCGCGCAATAAGCCGCCATGTGCTTAATTCCATTGCGACCTGCGCCCGAAGAAAGATTGATAATCTGTCCTTTGTTCTGCTTTTTCATCGCCGGTAAAACCGCTCGACAAGTAAGAAACGTGCCCGTCAAATTTGTGTCAATCACCGTGCGCCAATCCGCTAACAAATATCCGTCAACTTCGCCATTCAGGCTCAATCCGGCGCTATTGATCAGAATGTCAATGCGACCAAATTTTTCCAGCGTTTGTCTGATCGCCGACTCAACCTGCGCCTCATCGCGCACATCACAAGCCAGGTTCAGTGCTTCTGTCAGTCCCTCGGCGTTAATTTTCTCGACCAGATTTTCCAGGCGGTTGGCAGAACGCCCGAGCAAAGCTAATTTCGTTCCCCGGTGCGCTAAGGCCAGCGCCGTTGCGGCGCCAATTCCTGACGAAACTCCCGTAATTATTGCCACTTTATCCTTCAGCATAAATTATTTCAGATGCTGCCGGAAAAATCCCAACGCCCGCTGCCAGGCATCCTGCGCATCAGCGGGGCTGTAAACTTCGGCGCGGGTGTCATTAAAAAATGCGTGCTCGGCTCCCGCATAAATTTTCACCTCGCCGTCTTTACCGTATTGTTTGAGCGTCTCGCTCAGACGCTCCATTTTCGCAATGGTAATCCACTGATCTTTTTCGCCGCCAATTGCCAGGAGCGGGCAACTTAAATTAGCCAGTACCGAAAGGTCATCCGGCACTCCGTAAAAAGAAATAGCCGCATCAACCGGATTATGGCAGGCCGCGAGGATTGTATACACGCCGCCCATACAAAAACCCGTGACACCAACGCTCGTTACTTCCGGTAACGAACGCAAATAATTGATCGTCGTCTGCAAATATTGCAACGCCTGCGCCGGATCAAGGCTGACCATCAGCTTTCCGGCTTCGGCGGCATCTTTGGTGACTGTGCCGTCATAAAGGTCTACCGCAACGGTGATGAAGCCTTCGCCTGCATAACGTCGCGCAATGTCTTTGATGTGATCGTTCAAGCCCCACCATTCCTGGATCAGAATGAGTGCTGGAGCCGAAGTGATTTGCGCGGGTCGCGCCAGATAGCCTGAAGCGGTCGCGCCATCAGCCGTAAATCGGGTTTCAGTCGCAGTAATATTTTGATCTGCCATAAATAATCTCAAATGCTTTAGCAATATTTTCAATTGGGGGAAAATAAAAATATAGCGGTTGTGAGGCCTGTCGTGCAAGCCGTTCCATCACCACCGACGCTTTCTCTCTTACCTTGCTTTAGCGCTCCGTGCCTTTCATAATCTTTCCTATGCTCCACATCACAAATGGCGATAGCGCGGCTGAAACCATCAAAGACGCTGTCTTTTCCGGGCAAATCCTTGCCTGGCGCGACGTTTTGCATGAAGGCCCTGTACCGAACAATTTGTCGCTTGCGAACTTAAGTCAGATCCGCGCTGAATTTATCGCTGCACAGGGCTGGGGCAACCGCCGAGAGATAGCACAAAGCTTTGCCGAACGCGATCAAATAATTTCCCGCTTTCAGGAACACGACGAAGTGGTTTTGTGGTTTGAGCATGATCTTTACGATCAATTGCAACTCATTCAGATTCTGGCCTGGTTCGCCGCCTGTGATCTGTTAATTCCGACCAAACTCAAGCTGATTTGCATTGGTGAATATCCCGGTGTGCAGTCTTTTTTTGGGCTTGGTCAATTGAATTCCGATCAACTGGCGGCACTCTATCCGCAACGCAAATTGCTGACGCGTGCGCAAATAAAATCAGGCCTTACTGCGTGGCAGGCCTTTACCGCCAGTGATCCGACAGAAATCACCACGCTGCTTGCCGGTGATACTTCAGCGTTGCCATTTCTGAAAAACGCGCTGCGGCGTCACCTGCAACAATTCCCTTCCAGCGGCAACGGACTCGGACGAAGCGAGCAACAAATTCTCGCCGCCATCGCCGCCGGAAATCACACGCCAGCCGAAATATTTCACGCCGATCAAGCGCTGGAAGAAGCAGTTTTCATGGGTGATTCTACTTTTTGGAGTTAATCCACTACAATGTACTGGTTTTGGCTGGAATTGTCGGTGGTTTATTCGCATCGCTGAAGAATGGTTCGCCAGAGTTTCATACTCCCCTCATCTATGGAATGCTCATCTATCCTATACTTTCCTTACCTCTAACATTCACTCAATGGAATGATGAATTGATCGTATACAAAATTGGGGACTACGTAGAACGGATTAAAACTGAACTACTGATCCTTAGAAGGTATCAGCTTAATCACAATATTTGGGGATGGGAATCATTTCATAAGAAGAATAAAACCTTACCGCTTCGGTTTACCGCTGTGGCACGGTCTGGAATCTTTATCCTCTTTGCCTTCCTTGCGCTTTGTACCGCTTGCTTTAACGTAAATGCTTGTGACTGGGGAAATATAATAATCTTAGGGTTATTTTTTGTCGATCTTGGCCTGATTTTGGCAGGCGTGGCCGTAGGAGTAAAAATGCTTAAAGATTCAAATTTTATTGCATTGAATCACACGAAAAAATCAGCCTTAAAGTCGCCATTAATTGTTCTTGGGTTGAACAATTTCCCTAACCTATAGTATCAAAGTACAAAACCTATCATACCTGTTCCGTTGGAGCACACTAAATCACACGAATAATATTACAAGCCTTTAGCAGTCATGGTAACCACTAAGATGCGCCAACCCATGCATTCATCACACTCACCGCCGCCGCTGCATTTGGCTGATAAATTGTCGAGCATTCGTTCGGCCTTTGCTCAGATTACAGGCAGCACAAGCCCATGTCAGATTATTGAGATGGTTGGTGCCGCCATTGAAACGA
>JAYSTY010000278.1:0-7368 GCA_043719385.1 Blastocatellia bacterium
ACAAATTGATGCTGATTACGCTTGGCGCAGTCAGCATTATCAGTTCATCGGAGCATCTGCTTCGGATACCATTTGATTCACACTGGGTATGGATTAGTGTCTTTATTGTAATCGTCAGTCAGATTGCAGCGGCACGCATTCCCAACGCCAAAAATGCAGTCACTATTTCTGATACTTTCATTTTTCTGACGGTCTTGCTCTTTGGGACCTACCCCGGAGTTATGGTAGCGGCTGCGGCCTCAATCAGTGATTCAGCGCGGCACGCCAAACGCTGGATCACGCTGGCTACCAATGTCGCAGTGATTTGCTTTTCACTGTTTTTGGCCTGCCTGCTGGTTAATATAACTTTTGGCGATTTGCGTTTGCTGGCGCATCGGCGCGAGACGTTTTTCCTCTATGTTACCGGGTTACTGTTTTTTGCGGTTGCGCAGGGATTCATTAATACTCTTTTACTGACCCCGGTGATCACAATTAAGTCAGGTCAGCCGATCCTCCGTACCTGGTATGATAACTATGCCTGGGTGCTGGTGACACCGATCTCAGGGGTGGTCATGGCAGGTGTGGCGAATGCCCTGATTTATCATTTCGGATTTTGGGCTATCACTTTGACTATTCCGCTGATGATAGCCAGTTACCTGGCCATGCGGCCTTATTTGAAAAATATTGAAGCGGCGGAGCAACATTTGGCTGAATTGCAGGAAAGCGAATCACGGTTCCGCAGTGCGTTCGATTATTCTGCCGTCGGAATGGCGCTGGTTGATCCACAAGGACGGTGGCTCCAAGTCAATCAAGCATTAAGTCAGATCGTTGGTTATAAGGGCGAGGACTTGGTAGGAAAATCTTTTCATTCACTTGTGCATACGAATGGACTAGGAGCAGCTTTGATGCAGATCCATCAATTGCTCGAAGGCCACATTCCTTCCTTTCAGTTAGAGCAACAGTGCCTTCATAAACTGGGTCATGCAATCTGGGTAATTTGGAATGTTTCGCTCGTGCGTGATATGGCTACTAAGGAGCATCGTCTGATCTTCCAGTGGCAGGATATAACTGACCGTAAGCGGGCCGAGGCACAGTTGTTACACGATGCGTTTCATGATGGATTGACAGGTTTGCCTAATCGCGCACTTTTTTTGGATCACGTGAAACTAGAGATGGAACGTCGGAAACGGAATCCCAACCGTCAATTGGCCATTCTCTTTCTGGATTTAGACCGCTTCAAGATCATTAATGACAGTCTGGGGCATGCGGTCGGTGATCAGTTACTGAAAGCGATTTCAGGCCGTCTCAAAAACTGTTTGCGCTCCGGTGATACAATTGCCCGTTTGGGCGGAGATGAGTTCACTATCCTGCTCGAAGACATTCAGTA
This sequence comes from Blastocatellia bacterium, assembly GCA_043719385.1. GTDB lineage: Bacteria > Acidobacteriota > Blastocatellia > RBC074 > RBC074 > JAFDVL01. The sequence continues at coordinate 1,367 of JAYSTY010000278.1, forward strand.
TCAAAGAGATTCAATTGAAGTGGCGAACCGCATTCAGCGAGCACTGGAGGAGCCATTTAGTCTGAATGGAAACGATGTCTACGTCAACGTCAGTATTGGTATTGCCGAAAGTTCTTTAGAGTACGAATACCCAGAGGACATGGTGCGCGATGCCGATACTGCCATGTATCGTGCCAAATCGCGCGGCACAAAATCCTTTGAACTTTTTGACCAAACCATGCATTTACAGATGGTCAATCGTTTACAGCTGGAGAGCGATCTGCGGCGCGCCATTGAACGACAAGAATTCTTTCTCTGCTATCAGCCTATTGTCGAGTTGGAAACAGGGCGGCTGGCAGGATTTGAAGCACTGATTAGATGGAAACATCCCGAACGAGGATTGGTTTCGCCTGCGCAGTTTATTCCGCTGGCTGAAGAAACCGGACTGATCGTACAAATCGGACACTGGGTTTTGCATGAAGCCTGTCGCCAGATGCGTGAATGGTACAAGGTTTACCCACCCAGTTTCCCTCTGCAAATGAGCGTGAATCTTTCGAGTAAGCAGTTTGCTCAACCAAACCTCATCGCCCAAATCAGCAGCATCTTAGATGAAACAAAGCTTGCGCCACAGTTTTTAAAACTCGAGCTAACAGAAAGTGCTGTCATGGACAATGTTGAAGCCGCCATTAAGCAACTAATGGACATTCGCGCCCTGGGCATAGAATTGAGTATTGATGATTTTGGCACAGGTTATTCATCACTTAGTTATCTGCATCGGTTCCCACTCAATACGTTGAAAATTGATCGCTCCTTCGTGATGAGCATGAACGAGAAAGAGAATATAGAGATCGTCCGCACCATTATTGCGTTGGCTGGAAGTTTAGGAATGGTAGTGATTGCGGAAGGCGTTGAAACGTTTGAGCAACTGCGTCAGTTACGGAACCTCGGTTGTGATTATGGACAAGGCTATTATTTCTCTAAACCTGTTGAGCAAGATGCTGCCGAATTATTTCTTAAAAATGGTGAGCGCTTGAAATCACTTTTCACTACGCTTTTAAAAGACGAAAGCCAAATGCCAAATGCCGCTTGTAAAACTGCTGCACTAATGTAGTTCCATCCATATATTCTCACCTCAAAATTCCGAACGGTTTTTTTATCATCATCACCCCGCCTGATAGTCCGACGATTCCCTCACCAGCAACAACAGTTATTAGAATAAGCTGCAACGACTAGGCAAGTATCATTACGTCTGGTAATTTATTTCCGGCTGATCTGGATTGGCACGCGAAGGGGGTCATTGTCAGCGGCTCCGACCCGCGTGGACATTGGGCGAATCCGCCGCGACCAATTGAGGACTAGATGAAAACGAAAGCAGAAATTGTGAGCAACTGGCTGCCGCGTTATACGGGCAGAAAGCTGGAAGATTTTGATCACTACATTCTCCTGACGAATTTTGATAACTACGTCAAGATGTTTGCCGACTTGCACGGCGTCGAAATTGTTGGCGCAGATCGCCCCATGCGCAGCGCGTCCGCCAACGGCATCACGATTATCAATTTCGGCATGGGCAGTCCGAACGCGGCGACGATTATGGATTTGCTGGTGGCGATTGAGGCGAAAGCAGTTTTGTTTTTGGGCAAGTGCGGCGGGCTGAAGAAAAAAAATAATCTCGGTGATTTGATTTTGCCTATCGCCGCAATTCGCGGCGAAGGCACGTCCAATGATTATTTCCCGCCTGAAGTTCCCGCGCTGCCTTCCTTCGCCTTACAAAAAGCGATTTCTACGACGATCCGCGAATACCAGCAGGATTATTGGACAGGCACTGTGTACACGACAAATCGGCGCGTGTGGGAATGGGACGACGAATTTAAAGAATACCTGCGCGAAATTCGCGTGATGGCGATTGATATGGAAACGGCGACGATTTTTATTACCGCTTTCAAAAATGAAATTCCGGTCGGCGCGTTGTTGCTCGTCTCTGATCAACCGATGGTTCCTGAAGGGGTGAAAACAGAGCTGAGCGATACGTCAGTGACGCAGGGCTTCGTAGATTTACATTTGAAAATTGGGATTGATTCCCTCGAACAACTTATTCACGATAAACAAACGGTCAAACATTTGAGATTTTAGTCATGAAGAAAACCTGGTTTTTACTGTCTTTAATTGTTATTGGAAGTGTCTTCGCGCTCACAAAATTTGCGTTTATTTCAGACGCTGCGGTGAAGGACAAGCGCGAAGTTAAATTTCAAAAATTCACGCTCGACAAAGAGTTTCGCTCGGAAGGCGTCGCCGTCGGTGACATCAATCACGATGGCAAAATGGATGTGATGGCGGGAAATATCTGGTACGAAGCGCCGGATTGGAAGCCGCATGAAATCGCTCCGGTGCAGAAATTCGATGGGGCGAAAGGCTACAGCAATTCATTCGTAAATTTTGCATGGGATGTGAACAACGATGGCTGGATTGATCAAATTTTGATTGATACACCGGGGATTCCTCCCGTGTTGTGGCGTGAAAATCCTGGTGGAAAAGAGGGTGTGTGGGCGACGCATAAAATCGCCGCGAATGCCTGTAATGAAAGTCCTGCATTGGGAGAGTTGATGCTTGCACCTGGCGCGAACGATCTGGGAAGTGGAGGCTTGCACGGCATTTTTCAAAAGTTGAAAAAACGAGATTTTCGCCAAACGACGAATACTAAACCCGTGCTGATTTTTGCCGTAGACGATGCGCAAATGAATTGGTTTGAGCTTGTGAATGGTGAATTCATCAAACATCCGATCAGCATCAAATCTTCTAAAGAGACAGCGAAGGCTGATGGCGTATTTCGCTATTCACACGGGCTTGGCGTGGGCGACATCAACGGCGATGGACGCAACGATGTCTTAATAAACACAGGCTATTGGGAAGCTCCGGTTGATCCGCGTACTGCAAGTTCGTGGAAATTCGTCAAGACTGATTTCGGCGAAGATTGCGCGAATATGCAGGTTTACGATGTGAACGGCGATGGCTTGAATGATGTGATTACCAGTGCCGCGCATAAAGTTGGCATCTGGTGGTTTGAGCAGAAAAAAGGCGCGAATGGGCAAATCGAATTTATCAAACACGAGATAGATAATTCTTTTACGCAAACGCACGCTTTGATGCTGGCGGATATTAACGGCGACGGATTGATGGACTTTGTGACTGGCAAAAGATATTGGGCGCACGGCCCGACCGGCGATATTAATCCGAGCGATCCGGCGGTAGTTGTCTGGTTTGAATTGCAGCGCGAAAAAGGTGAAGTGAAATGGATCAAACACGAAATTGATAACGATTCCGGCGTCGGCACACAATTCACAATTGCAGACATGAACGGCGATAAATTGCCTGATGTGATTACTTCTAATAAAAAAGGCGTGTACGTTTTTCTACAGCAAAAGTAAACTCATCTATGAATCGCAAAAAAGCCATTGCCCCCGCTCAGCTAAAGAAATTAACCGCGTCGTTTGACGAAATTATTGCGCTGATTCAACAGGCGCGCGCACGTGCATTGCAGGCAGTCAACACAGAGTTGATTGATCTCTATTGGCGCGTCGGTGAATACATCAGCCACAAACTCGCCAGCGCCGCGTGGGGCGAAGGCGTGGTCGAACAACTTGCTCGTTACATTGCCGCGCAACATCCTGATCTCAAAGGTTTCACTCGTGCCAGTCTGTTTCGGATGCGACAGTTTTATGAAACCTATCAAGGCGACGAAAAAGTCGCACCACTGGTGCGACAATTATCGTGGACACACAATCTGATAATTCTGGGGCGCAGCAAATCGCCCGAAGAGCGCGAATTCTATTTGCGTCTTTGCCTCCGCGAGAAGTGGAGCAAGCGTGAACTGGAACGCCAATTGAAAGCCGCGCTCTTTGAACGAGCGATTCTTAATCCGCCCAAAGCTTCAGCCGCACTGCGACAATTACATACTGAGGTCGAAACGATCTTCAAGGATTCGTACTTGCTTGATTTCCTCTCATTGCCTGAACAACATTCAGAAGCTGATTTGCAGCGCAGCCTGGTCGCCAACTTACGCCGTTTTCTGATCGAACTCGGACGCGATTTTTGCTTTATCGGTGAGCAGTATTTAGTCCAGGTTGGCAGCAAAGATTTTCGCCTGGATTTGCTGATGTATCACCGTGAATTGCAGTGCCTCGTAGATTTTGAATTAAAGATTGATGACTTCAAACCAGAGTATTTAGGGCAGTTAAATTTTTATCTGGAAGCACTCGACCGCGATGTTCGCAAGCCGCACGAACGTCCTTCTATTGGTGTGTTGCTGTGTGCGGGAAAAGATGACGAAGTTGTCGAATATGCCTTGAGCCGCTCGCTCTCGCCCGCCTTGATTGCCGAGTATCAATTGCAATTACCGGATAAAAAATTGTTGCAAGCTAAGCTGCGCGAATTTTATGACCTGGCACAAGCGGAACTCGCGCCATTGCCGAAAAAAGCACGCTCACTACGCGGCAAGAACTCGAAAGAAGGCAATCAATGAAACTGCTGCCTGATTATCTGGTCGCCTTGTTAACGCTGTTGCTGTTGACGTTTTCAGCACGAGCGCAACCTGCCTTCAACCTAACTGCCGACCAATTACAAAACGGCAAATCTGTCGAACTCGATAAGCTCGGCTGGAAATATCAATCTGGCGATGATGTGGCGTGGGCTGAACCAAAGTTTGATGACAGCGCGTGGGAAACCTTGAACGGCACAGCCATCACGCTCAACAACATTCCCAAGAGCGGCTGGCGCGGCATTGGCTGGTTTCGATTGCGCTTCAAAGTTGATCCGGCATTGGCGAATCAGCCGCTGGCACTGGTGATGGTTCATTACGGCGCGTCTGAGGTTTATCTGGACGGCAAACTCGTCGAACGATTTGGCACGGTCGGGACGACGCCGGAAACCGAAGTGGAATACAACCCGAATGCCGTGCCGCTCGGCATTGTGCTGGATGGGCACGGCGAGCATGTGATTGCCGTGCGTCATTCGTGCATGGCGATGCGGGATTTAAGTTCGTGGTGGAGTCGCTGGCTGCACCGGCTGGCGAGCAGACAGCTTTTGAAAACCTATACGAATCGCACCACTGAATTTGGCGCGGGCTTTGGCATCGCGTTGCAGGAATTGAAGCAGGCGCAAGCCAAAATTGATCTGCTGAAGTCGCCGAACGGGAGGGGGTTCGCGCTCTACGCCAGCAGCCTGGCGCTCGCCATCGGCCTGTTACATCTGCTGCTGTACTGGTTTTATCCAGGCCAGCGTGCCAATCTCTATCTCGGCCTGTTTGCCTGCTTTATGTTAGTACCGCTCACCTCTCAGTATCTTCTGCATGTCGGTCATTACGGGGCGAATGGGATCATGTTCCTACATGTTGTGAATAGTCTTTCGTTTCAGCTATGCATGGTGTTCCTGCTGGCCTTCTTTTATACAGCCTTCTCACTTCGCCTGCCCCGGCTGTTCTGGCTCTGGGGCGTTGTCGCTGCCTGCTTTGGGGTTATCGCTCTATTCAATCTACTGCAACGGGAAAATATGATTTTTCTCGCGCTGGTGTTGGTTGAAGTGCTGCGCGTGGTGATTCGTGCCATCAGGAAAAAGATAGATGGAGCCTGGATTCTGGGGATCGGAATGCTGCTCTCTGGAATCGTGCTATTAATCCTCATTTTCTATCTATCAAACGGAGTACTTGCGCCACTAACACTGAGAGGCATTGGCGTCTTCGGTTTTATCCTTCCGCCTTCTATCTTCCTGTCGCGCCGCTTCGCTCGCATGAGCCTCGACCTTGAAGTACAACTCGCACAGGTCAAACAACTCTCTGCCGAAGCGCTGGAACACGAGAAAGTCAAAGCCGAAAACGACCGCCGCGCCCACGAACTGGAAGAAGCCCGCCAATTGCAGCTTTCGATGCTGCCAAAAAAATTGCCCAACCTGCCACACCTCGACATTGCCGCGTATATGAAAACCGCTTCGGAAGTCGGCGGCGATTACTACGACTTTCACACGAGCGAAGACGG
>JAYSTY010000279.1:0-3031 GCA_043719385.1 Blastocatellia bacterium
CGGAATTGCTTAAGGCTTCCTGCGTCTGGGAAAGCGCCACACCATTTGTGCCTCCGGCTGAACGACACCGCTTCAGGAAGAATGGACGCGAGCGCCCTGGGGAATCTCCCGAACGCATTCTGACTTGGCTGTTTCAGAAGGAAGGTAAGCCCGAATCTCAGGTCACTCTACTGGACGACTTGGAGGAATCGGATTGGGTGAACTTGCACGAAACTCGCAATAGAAGATTTTCCAGAGATACAACGCGGACTTCGTGGGTGCGTCCGGGCTTTCGTCTACGTGTCAAGTTCGATTCGCCAGTTTCCGGGCCGTTGATTGTAGGTGATTCTTGTCATTTCGGGCTTGGGTTATTTTTACCAGTACCGCAATACTGAAATTATGTACAGCGGACTGCCAGTCTGCGTTCGAGATTTTCGGGGCAAGGTTTTTTCGAGAAAGCTCTGTGTCGTTAATCTCGGCTGGCGGGCTGGCAGTCCGCGCTACGTTAGTTTTGAGGAATCAGCCATGTTACTCACTCCATCAGAAACGCTTCAGCCTTCGACTCCGCCGGAAATGTTGACGCAGCTTCCGGCGCGGATGATCAATGAATTCACCTATTGCCCGCGTCTCTTTTACCTCGAATATATTCAGCAGGAATTTGCGCATTCTGCTGACACGATTGACGGACGCTTTGTTCACCGTCGTGTAGATCGTGAGGCCGGAGATGTCCCCGATGAAATTTCGGCAGAACCAAAACTTCATTCGCGCTCTGTCCTCATCGGCTCCGATGCGCTCGGCGCGATTGCTCGCATTGATGTTTTGGAATCGGATGATGGGCGGCTCATCCCGGTGGATTATAAGCGCGGCGCGGCTCCGAATGCGGGCTACGTGCCCGCCGGAGCTTACGATCCTGAACGGGTGCAGGTCTGTGTTCAGGGCTTGCTGCTGCGCGAAGAAGGCTATCAATGTGATTATGGCGTCCTGTATTTTGCCGCTTCGCAAACGCGTGTCACCGTGGATTTTACGGATGAATTAATTGCGCTGACGTATGCGATGATTCAGCAGGCGCGGGCGGTGATGGAATCCGGCACAATCCCGCCGCCACTCGTGGATTCTCCGAAATGTCCGCGTTGTTCGCTCGCCGCGATTTGCTTGCCAGATGAAGTGAATGCGCTCGCCGTAGCGACTCCGCCAGTTGAAGACTTCATTCAATTCGACGCTATTCTCGTGGATGAAAATCTCAAACCGATCAAAAAAGAAGTCCGTCGCCTCATGCCGGCGCGGGATGATTGTTTGCCGGTGTATGTGCAGGGGCAGGGTTTCAGCCTCGGCTTAAAAGGCGATGTGCTGGAAATCCGCGACAAAGGCAAAACCGTCAATCAAGCCCGTTTGATGGAGGCTTCGCAGCTTTCTCTGTTTGGAAATGTCCAACTGACGGCGCAGGCTTTACGCGAATTAGCCAAACGCGAAATCCCGATTTTGCATTTATCGTATGGGGGCTGGTTGACGGCGATTACTACACCACCGCCCCATAAAAATATTGAACTGCGTCGTCGTCAATTTCAGGTCGCCGATGATGAACAATTATCGTTGCAAATTGCGCGCGCCTTCACGGTGGGCAAAATTCGCAATCAACGAACACTGCTGCGGCGCAATGCGGAAGCCTTGCCCGCCGGAGTTTTATCACGCATGGCAGAGTGGCGACGCAAAGCCGAACACGCCGATTCCCTGCCAACTTTATTGGGGTTGGAAGGCATCGCGGCGCGTGATTACTTCGCCAATTTTGCGTTGATGTTCAAATCTTCGGAAAACGTGACCGCGTTTGAATTCACTTCACGCAATCGGCGTCCGCCGCGTGATCCGGTCAATGCGATGCTGTCTTTTTTGTATTCATTATTGGTCAAGGAAATGGTCGTCGCCGCCATCGGAGTCGGCTTTGATCCGTACCTCGGTTTTTACCATCAGCCAAAATATGGGCGACCCGCTCTGGCGTTGGATTTGATGGAAGAATTTCGCCCGCTCATTGCCGATTCCGTCGTCATCAGCCTGATTAATAACGGTGAAATTCGTCCGCAGGATTTTATTACGCGCGCACACGGTTGCGCCCTGACGGACAGTGGACGCAAGCGCGTGATCGAAGCGTTTGAGCGGAGGCTTGATACTTTGGTGACGCATCCAATTTTCGGGTATGTGGTGAGCTATCGCCGCATCTTTGAAATTCAAACCCGCTTACTGGCAAGATTTCTAGCGAAAGAAATTCCGCAGTATCCGGCGTTTGTTACTCGCTAACAGTTCGCAGTTCGCAGTTCGCAGTGAAGAATATACTTGCGAATGTCCTGCGATGAACTTTCAATTAGTGGAAAGTGAATAGTGGAGGGTGAATAGTGATCTGTAAATGGTGGAGGGTGGGCAATAGAAGGTGGAAAGTGAACTGTCAACAGTGGACGTTGGACAGTGAACTGGCGAATGATAGAGAGTTGAGGGTGAACTGCAAGCTTTCAACCGTAACTGGTGAGCTTTCACTTGTGGCTAGTGAACCACGAACTGCGAACTGCGAACTGTGAACTACTCCTATGCGCTCTACTTACATCGTTAGTTACGACATTTCTGACCCGAAGCGGTTGCGGCGGGTGTATTGCAAAATGCGCGGCTTTGGTGATCCGTTGCAATATTCGGTGTTTCGCTGTCAACTGTCTCCGGTCGAACGGATTTTGTTGATCGAAGCCCTGACACCATTGCTCAATCACCGCGAAGATCAGGTGATGTTAATTGATATTGGCCCGGCAGATGGACGCGCTCTGAATGTCATCCAAACGCTTGGACGCAGTTTGCCATTTGAGCCGGATCGGATCGCCGTGATAGTGTAAAAAGGCAGTTCGCAGTTCGCAGTTCGTGGTTCGCAGCAAGAATCTGATGAACGGTTTTCACTGCGAACTGCGAACTTCTTTTCTGTGAACTTTTCCTGCTGCGAACCCCGAACTGTTTTTCGAGCGCGTCACCGATGCTGAAAACCCCGTCAGCGCTCGCGGCCTGTAAACCTAAGAAAGGAGCT
>JAYSTY010000280.1:0-7346 GCA_043719385.1 Blastocatellia bacterium
GTCTGTCGAATCAACATCGGTATGCGGAAGCGAGAGAAAAATATCTACGCCGTCGAATTTCTGACCGTTGACTTCAGCGGCGGCGGTCATATCCAACATCGTTTCAAATTCAATAAAAGGCTCTGCATCGGGGCCGCCTTTGCCGACCAAGCCTGGCCAGGTTGCGTTGTGTACTTTGGGAAATTGATTCATAAATTTTCTTAGAAACCCACCCGCTACCGCAGGTGGTACTGACTAAAATTATTGCTTCACTAAAGGTTCAGCATCGGGATTGCCGGGGCCGAAATGTTTCAGCATGACCAGCGGATCGGTCTCGCTTAAATTCGTAATGCTCACGCCGTTTTCTGCAACATTCAGCGTCACAAAAAATTCATCCTGCGTCATTTGGCCGAAGCGAATCATCGCCGGAGTTGACGCCGTATGATTGCCAATTTTGCCGTAGCCTTCCGTCAAAATCATGCCGTATGCGGCGCTGTCTTTGATCGTCACTGTTTGTTTAGGAAACACGGTCAATTCTTTTGCGGAGTAATGACGATTGCCGTATGTGATCCAATTTTCGCGGTAGCCTTCCGCCGTCATCGCTTCAATTTCTTTGACAGGTTTCGGGAAAATTTTGTTGGAAGCCGCAAACGTTGGATTCACATTTCCTTCCCAATCCAGCATGCCGACCAAATACTCAAAATCGTAGTGATTTTCTTTCGGAACGTCTTTCGTCAGCAGGCTCCAATCAACGACGCGACCTTCGACTTCAGATTGGAACATCCCGAAAACATCACTGTTGACTTGTGGTTCATAAGTCACAAGCGAGCCGGGAGCATGCAAAACTCCGGCGTTGACCTGCCAGCCTGTACCAGGTTCCAGACGATAGGCGCGTGAGTGATTCAGGATTCCGTTATCGCCTTTGTTCCAATTTTCAAGGCAGCGAACAACGTCTTCTTTCGTCGTGCCGGGTTCAAGTCCCATGTAAGTGTGCGGAAAAAGATTGACGACGGAATTATATTGCGGAGGAAAATAATACGCTTCGGGTTTGCCCTTTTGTCCTACTTTTTTTGCGTGTTCATCGCTCTGATGCATGTGATGCGGAATGGCCCCCAGGTTATCGAAGAATTTGCAGAGCATTCCCCAGCCGCCAACTTTTTCCATGGTCTCACTGCCAAGAATTTGATCTCCGGCAATTTCAATCGCATCCTTCAAAAGGAAATGTTTTCCATCATCCGTGCGCACGTAACTCAGACCTTCGTCTTCCAGCGTATGTTCACCGTTGGAGGCTTTGGTAGTCGAAGAAAACCAGCGTTCATCAATGCCGCCGCGATGTCCGCCGAAGGCATACAGATCGTCTGGATGGAGTTTTAATCTCCTGCCCGGAATGAGGAAAGAGCGCGGAACCCAGCAAGGTTCAAGCCGAAAAATCCCTGCTCCCGCGTCAAGAGCGCCCTGAATTTGCGATTGATTCAACATAAGTAATTTGATCCTATTAATAATGTAGTTTTAAAATTAGATTTCTTCGGAGCTATCGAACGTCCAACAAACTTCAGTTTGTTGAGGCTTTTCAAAAAAGAGGCAGTGATGAAAGAGGACAACAAACTAAAGTTTATTGAACTTTGCCCAACGCCTGTGCGATGGCTTTTTCTGCCAGCGGAGCCATCACAGCATAGCCCGCATCATTCGGAAGCAGTCCATCGTTCGTAAATTCTTTTTTGAAATTTCGACCTTCCGCCAATACCGAATAATAATTGAGATAAACAGAGCCGCTTTGCGCAGCGTAATCTTTCAGCCAGCCGTTCATTCCAATAATTTTCCCGACAGGTCTGAGCAGTGATTGATTGTTGTAGCAATCGCAAATCGGCGTCATCGAAGCCAGCACGACTTTGATGTTATTGGCTTTCGCCAGTTCGACGATGGACATGACATTTTCTGCAAACATCGCCTGCGTAATCGGGCCGGTGACGCTGGCGAGGTCATTTGTACCAGCTAAAATTACGACAACTTTCGGCTTAAGCATGATGACATCCTGCCGAAAGCGTACTAACATTTGCGGCGTCGTTTGACCTTTAATGCCACGATTCAAATATGGCTTGCCAGGGAAAAACTTTGATGAATCATTCGCCCAGAATTCAGTGATTTCATCGCCTAAAAAAACAACGCGATCTTCGGCAGCTTTGGGGCGCGGCAGTTCTGTATTTTCGCTGCCGTAACGAATCAGTCCAGCCCAGTCCATCAAATAATGACGTTGCGCTTCCATTCGCTGTTCAAAGGCGGCGGCGACCGCAGCGCAATCCTGTGGCGAACGTGCCGCCAGAATTAACGCTAGCGCAATCACTCCCAGTAAAATTTTGAGCGAATTATTTTTCATCGTCAAAAATCAGGCGATCTTTTTTCGCTTCAATTTTTTCGACTTCGATGCCGGGAACTTTTTTCAAATCTTCAATGGATTTGAAATTGCCGTTGGCTGTGCGGTACTCAATAATCGCTTTCGCTTGCGAGCGTTTGAGCGATAATCCGCTTTCGAGTTCCAGCGCCGTCGCTTTATTTATTTCGATCTTCGGGACTTCATCCGCAGCGAAATGGGTCGAAAGATAATTCAGTGTAGCATTGAATTCTTCGTCCGAAGCTTTGGCTCCAAAGGCGAGCATTTTCTCAATTGTAGTCTGCCAGCCGCCGCGATCCTGACGGAGTGAAACTGACTTTTCTATATCGTGGCAGCTCCCACAAAGCTTTTGCGTCTCAGCTTTCCCTGGCCCATCTGGCAGCGGCTTCGCCTGATTCGCAGAAGAATTAAGCACCGTCGTACTGACGAAAAAAGCCAACGCTACGCCGAGTAAAACGGAGCGCAAGATTAATTTCTTAGTCAAAAGTGAAGACATAGGCTCAATACAACTCCAAAATGTCTAAATAAGGTCGGCGGGTAAGCTACCCGCCATACATTATCAATGTTCCATCGGAATCCCGAAGGCGTACATCGTCCCATCGTTCGTGGTTAAATAAACCTGACCCATTCCACCGGAAATGGCTGCGCCGTGCGCGAACCCGGTAACAGTCTTTCCACTATTCCAAAGTTCTTTTCCGGTCGTCGCGTCAAGCGCGTATAACACTGCGTTGGATGAGCGTTTAGCGATTTGCGCTGCATTCATTTTGGCGTTGCCGCGAAATTCTCCGCTGGAAGTCACAAACGCGATTCCGTTGATAACTGTCGGGGGTAACGGCGAAACCAGCGCAGGTGAAGTCCAGCCTGATTCCAACGCGAACGATCCGCCATTCTCAACAACTTTCCAGGCGGTTACAGCAGTGGCGGTTGGCACTAAAACCCAGCGATTTCCATTTGTATCCTGCCAGCTTGCCAGCGCAGAATCAGATGCTTTTGCCGCAGCGGTATTCAAGGCTGCGCTGAGATTTCCACTGTCCACTAAATGAAGGTTTCCATCTTTCGTGGTTGCCGCGATCAACGTTTTTCCTTTGAAAGTGAAAAGCACCGGCGAGGTCGAAAATGCCTGAGCGCCAGCCGAATATGCACCTTTGACAGTCAATGTTTTTGGATCAAGCGCCACGATGGAATTTGGCTTTTCGCCACCGCTTCCGGTCGTTACATAAATGTTTCCGTCGCCATCGAAAGCCGCTCCAACCAATCCCGTGACATTGGCTTTCCACGAAGAAACTTTTTTGGAATCCAGATCAAGTGCCCACAAACCATTTGGCACTCCGGCGCAGTTTTGATCCGTAATCACATAAGCAAAACGATCAGTCACGATCAAACCTTTCGGACTTGCATTCGGCGGTAAGAACGGAATTCCCGATTCAAAATCCTGACCGTTTGAAAGGTGCATCGCATGCAGCATCCCATCGCCTGATAACGCATAAACGAGGAATGGGCCACTGCCGAACTGACCACCTGGAGGCGCTGCGGCGTTTGTTCGTGCCGGACGAGGAGGAGCCGGGGGAGGCGCTACTGTCGGCGGATTCGGGCGAACATTCGCTAATGTCACTGCCCCTTGTCCGGGTTCGCCGACGCCACTTTTTGCAGGAGTGCTACGACCACCGCCACCGCCGCCGCCAGCGACAGAAGGTATCGCGGTGATAGTCGGGCGCACAACACTGGTTGTCATTCCGCCGGGACACGCTACGGTGCTTTTGAACGCCGGAGGATTGGAGGTAAATTTCTTCTCCCACTCTATTCTTCCCAGATCGGTATCGACCGTAAAAATGCTGTCTGAGCTTCCGCCGAAAAATCCGAGCATGCGAAATCCACGATAGCCAATCAGCCGTTCGAGTGTGGCGGCAGGAGTGACGGAGTTCAATTGCTTACTCTCGTTTTTGAACTTAATTTTCCAAAGAAAATCAAAGCCCGGTTTTGACATTGACTCTTTAGAAATCTTTCCATCCGACCTGACCCAGGCCGAACGTTGCGCATCTCCATTTTCAGTCATCCAATCGCGCTGAGCGTAGGCCGTGCCAGTCAAGACAGCACAACTCAAAGCGACGATGATTACAGCAGCTAATCTTTTCATTCCAGAAACTCCTTCGGGTTTTATGGCAAATTTATTTATAAAAACTGTCTCGGAGAATTATTCGCCGGAGCCTTTGATTCCAAAGCAATACTGCATGCCGTCGAATGTATTAATATAAACGCGACCGTTGGCCGTCGAGAGTCCACCCCAGTGGCTCCACGAAGTGATTTGATCGCCGCTCGACCACAGTTCTTTGCCGGTCTTCGCATCCAGCGCATACAACACTGCGTGCGTTGAATTTTTAATACGATTGGCGTCACTGTTGTAAGCAAGTCCGATGTCGAATGCGGCTTGATCCGTATCCTCACCGTTGCCATACGCGAAAATTACTCCATTGGCGATGACGGGCGGTTCGGCGTGATTCATATCGCGTGACAGCCAGGCGGGAATCAATTCCGTTTTGCCATTCTTTTCGCCAACTCTGAAGGCGGCAATTGCGCCGTATTTAATGGCTCCGTACTCAAGCGGCGCCTTGTACTTGGAATGCTTTGGCCCCCAGAACGGAGTCAACACCCATTGCGTTCCATCAGGTTCATTCCAGGCTGCCATCGAACCCCAAATTCCAGCGGAAGCAAAATTCACTTCTTCGTTACAAATCAACGGAGTGCGAAAGACCGGCGTGCGATGGTCATCGCCACCAATCGAATCAGTATCCATCAGGTAAACGCGGCATTCCTTGCTCGCATCCACCATCAATTCTTTGCCTTTGTATTTGAAAATTGCGGGCGTGACCTGCATATCCAGATCGCGCTTCCACAACCACTCAGCATTGGACGGGCCATAATAATCAACCAATTCAACCGCTTTCGTTTTCGGGTTTTGCTTCACGCCGATAATGCCGTTGCCAAAAATTCCATTCTCAGGATTCCAGGGGCCATCGCCTGTGCCCGTGTACATTACGCCTTTGCTGTCAATCGCCGGGCCAGTTCGCCCCCACATTCCACCACCTGGAGGCCCCCACGATCCAACTTTGTCAGTCGCCAAATCGTAGGTGTACACCATATTCGGATTACCGCCGCAGCCCTGTGCTGTATGCGTGTAAATTACATTTTCGCGCAAGCTCAACGCGTAGGGCTTGCCATTCGGAGGCATGAATTTTGCCGGCGGAGCGACTTCTTTTCCATCCGCCACATTGAGGCGTCGCAACGTTCCATCCCATGCGGCTGCATATAATGTGTATTTGCCTGGCGTATCCGTAGGCCCAATCACAGGCGTAGCGGTGATGCCGCCGGGACAAAGAACATAAGCTCCCCGTCCACCAGTTGGCGGGACCCACGAAGTCTCAAAATGCGTTTTCCAAAGCACTTTTCCCGTGTCCGCATCAAGCCCGTAAATGTTATCGTTCACCCCCGTCGCAACCGCAATCTGCTTTGGTCCATCAGCCGTATTGACACGTCCGGCAATCAGCACGGGCAAGAGGTTGTGCATTTGTTTTCGCTCGTTATCGAGCTTCGTCTTCCACAACAATTTCATGTCTTTGACGTTCGAGGGATTGAGAATTTTCTCATTGCGCTGCCACGCGGTTCGTTCAATATCTCCGCCATCCGTGAGCCAGTCCGCAGGCTTACCGCCTTGCGCCAAAAGCCCACTGCTCAAACCTGCAATGCAGCCCAGCAGAAATAATAATTCCAAAATTTTAATTAACTTTCGATGTCTCATTTGTTGTAAGACTCCCTTTTGCTAACACAGAAGAACCAATCTTCGTGGAATAGATCACAATAAGTAACGCGTATTAGGATACAACTGACGACAGACAGAATGTCCATCTGATTTTTTTGATCGAAAAAACTTAAACAAATTTTTAATTTAGAAAACCGCAAACTACGTGAATGTAAATTTCAACTCAATACCAGGATGGTGGAAAGGTAATGATATGCATTCTTTATGATCATTGCAAATCGTAAGGCCTGAAAAGATATGATTCCGTAATGCAGTACAATGGTATTGATTTTACTTAGACTTAGCGCATTCTTGAAAATTTAAGGATTGAGTAAAGTTCCACAATACAGAATAAGCTTATGCTTTTTCGCGTGAACAAATTCTTTTTCTCTTCACTTCCTGCTTTATCGCTGAGGTGGTTTTAGGCAAATTCAATGTCGCCCGATTTGTGTAATTTGGTAAAGCTCAGTTGAAATGCGACAATTAACACTGCCTGATCAAAAATTTGACTATGCCAAAAAGAGTTTTCTTTATTTTGTTTTTGACGCTGACTGCCTTTTCGTGCGGTCGGCAAAATCATTTGGAAGAAATCTTTCGCCCGCTCGGTACACCAATAAAAATCGAATCTCCATCAGGATTACCAATTGTAAATTTTCCTGAAAATAATCCGCCCACAGCCGAAGCCATCGCACTCGGTCGCAAACTTTTTTATGATCCACAACTTTCCGCCGACAATACGATTTCCTGTTCCAGTTGCCACAATCCCGCGCTGTATTTCACCGATGGATTGCCAGTAGCAAAAGGTATCAAAGAACAATCAGGCACACGCAATTCCCCGTCGCTCTTGAATGCGACTTACAATAGTTTACAATTTTTAGATGGCCGCGCCGCGAGCCTTGAGCAACAAGCAAGTCAGCCGATTGCCAATCTCATAGAAATGAATTTGCCGCACCAGGCTTGTGTCACCAAACTAAATGCGAATCAGACATACCGCGAAGAATTTGCAAAAGTCTTTGGCGCCGGTGCGATCACAATGGACAAAATTGAAAAAGCCATCGCCAGCTTTGAGCGAACATTGTTGAGTGGAAATTCTGTCTTCGATAAAAAATCTATGAGCGCCGCCGCCGTTCGAGGAATGAAAGTTTTCAATAATAAAGACAAAGGAAATTGCGCGACTTGCCATTC
>JAYSTY010000029.1:0-4435 GCA_043719385.1 Blastocatellia bacterium
AACCAACAACCGACAACCTGCAATATCTTGAATTTGCGTAAGCCGGATACTCTCACGGCGTAATTTATCTACAATTGATTGTGTCGTCTTTTGTCTTCCTGTTGTCTCTAATGACAACTTCTCACGAATGGCGTTACGCACAATTTCGTAAGCCGCTCCAAAAGATTGACGATATTGCTCCAACAACTGTAAATCCGCTTCGGAGCTTTTGCCTTTTTTCAATCGCTCGCCTAAACGATCAATTTGCGATTTTGAGATTGTTTTGTTCATGCTCCGTGCTTGGTTATCGAAGTACTGCGATTGAGCTATAGATTAGTCGCTGCGAAGTGCAAAGTCTGTCGCAACCATGGCTGGTTGCGCTACGTTCAATGATGCTCATCGAACATTGCACTGATGTCTCGAAAACTCACCGCTTCATTCGTAAAAGTAAAAGTGCCGTGTTGTGCAATTTCTTCGGCGGCGCGAATAAAAGCTCCATAAGCTGCGCGAGAGAGGGCGCTGCCGGTGCTGATGCGTTTGGCTCTGAGCGCGGAAAGTTCTGCGACGGTGTTTGCGCCGGACGCTCCCATCAGGACGTTGACAGGGCGATCTACGGAATTGATGACGGTGGCGATTTCTTCTTTACTCGTGAGCGACGGCGCATAAAGGACATCGGCTCCGGCTTCCTGATAGGCTTGCAAGCGCTTGATCGTATCGTCGAGGTCGTGTCGTCCGACGAGATAATTTTCTGCGCGCGCCGTGAGCATAAAGGGAAAGTTGAGTTTGCGAACAGCTTCCGCCGCTGCCTGAATTCGTTCGACGGCAAATTCAATTGGATAGATCGGATCGTCAGCGCGATAGGTCGCGTCTTCGATGGAACAGCCGACCAATCCTGCGGCAGCAGCGCGGCGAATTGTCTCCGCTACGATTTCTGGTGCGTCGCCAAAACCATTACCCAGATCGGCGCTGACTGGCAAATCCGTAGCAGCTACGATGTCGGCACAATGCGCCATTGTTTCGTCGCGTCCTACTGTGTTGTCTTGTTGTCCGAGGGAAAACGCATGTCCGGCGCTAGTGGTTGCGAGCGCCTTGAAGCCAAACTGCGCGAGAATCCGCGCCGTTCCCGCATCCCATGGATTCGGAATTACGAAAGCATTCTTTTGTTCGTGAAGCTTACGAAAAATTATTCCTTTTTCTTCCTGCGTTTTCATTTTTCACCTCCTAATTTTTTCCCTTCGCAATTGGACGCCCTGACACTTCTTGCTTCCATCCAGGCGTAATACCTTTTTCGTTCGCGTCTTGCTTGTAGGTTGTACTCCATCCGCTCCAACTGTCGGAGTAGTTGCGAATATTTTTATAACCTAAAATATAAGCGTATAAAAATGTCAGGCTCGAACGCCAGCCGCTGCCACAATAAAAAATTACTTCGCGTGCAAATTTATCGCCGGATTTTGCAGGGATGATTCCAGCTTGTTTCCATCGCGCAGAAACTTCAGTCGGCGGCAAAAAATGCCCATCCGCAGTTTGATACAACAACGCTTTGTCGTCAGCATCACCAATCGGCAACGCACCAGAAATGCGCCCACGCTGTTGCAAATAATCGTAGCCGCTGACTTCACCGCGATATTCTGCTGACGAGCGAGCATCAGCCAACCACACGCTGCCTTTGTCAAAACTCTCTTGCACGTATGTTGTCGTCGCCAACCAATGCAAACGGGGCTGCACGTGAAACGTTGTTGGTTGCGAAGTATTAATTTTTGTCTCGCTGGCAAAGCCTGCCGCCTGCCACGCCGCAAAACCTCCATCCAAAACTCGCACGTCAGCCACGCCCGCGTAATTCAAAATCCACCAGATGCGTGCGGCGGCGATAGTTTGTTTACTGTACACAATCACCGTTGTGTTTGGCGTGATACCAAGCTTGCCAATCACGTCTTGCAATTCGCTGACGGGCTTCAACTGCCAGCGCGGATAGCCGTTCTCGCATTCGTCCGTATTCAAATACGCTGCGCCGGGAATATGCCCGATGCGATAATCTGTGGCTTCGGACAATTTGCCCCAGCCTGTTTCGAGAATGACGAAGCGTTTGTTTTTATAAGTCGCCGGACGTGCCGTAATTTTTTTGGCGTGAAATTGCTGGACAGAATTCACCCACGCTGGCGTCACAATAACTTCGGGATGCGCGGCAGAAGCTGTACCAGCAAGGACAGCAAAAATAACGAAGAGTAAGTACAGTCTCTTACTTCTCATCGCGTTCGCGTTGAATTTGACTGAAATAGCTTTTTTCATTCGTCTCAATGAAATTGCGTAAGCCCTGCGGATCAATAAACGGGTTCGGCTGCGTGCCAAGTTTTTTTACTTTTTCTTCCATATTAAAAAATTGTGTATGCGGCCCCAAAAATACATCGCACGGCAACGATTTCATGATGGCAAAAGATTTGGCGTAAGCCTCTTTCACGCCTGCCCACGTTGGATTATTTACCATTCGCACGCCGGGATTAATGGACAAACTGCATGTGAAAACTACGTTATATTTTTTGCCGTTTTCCTCCACCACCATCGTCCACGCGGTATTGCCTTCGGTGTGACCTGGCGTCAGATGCGCGATCATAGCGACTTCGCCCAGGCGCACCGTTTCGCCGTCTTTGAGAAGTTTGTCTACCTTGATTGGCTTGTAAAAAGGCTTGATCGGATGGAAGCCTTTTTGCCCACCGCTTTCCATAATTTCAGCGTCCGCTTTCGTTGCGTAAACTTTCGCTCCCGTAGCCGCTTTCATATCGGCATGTCCAGCGACGTGATCGAAATGCGCGTGGCTGGAGATCATAATTTTGATGTCCTTGAGTTTGAAACCAAGCGCTTCAATATTGCCGCGTACAATCGGAGCAGATTCCTGCATCGCGGTGTCGAGCAGGATCAAGCCGGATTTCGTTTTGATGATGTAGCATCCCAGGCTACTCGTGCCAACGTAATAAATATTGCCGATGATGTTGAATGGCTTGAACGGCTGATTCCATTCTTTGATCATTGATTCGTATTGCGAAAAGGTTGGCGCAGGCAACAACGCGAGCGCAGCAATGATGAAAAATGTGCAAAAATAATGTTGTTTTCGAGTCATTGAAAATCCTTTTGAATAAATTTGGCTTTAAGCAGGTCTGCAAATATTTTGATGCGCGACCAAATACAGAAACACGCACGTAGCAACTGTGTTTTCCCTGTGCGACTGCGCCCTTACTTCGTGTGGGCTTCTGCAAGAGGCATTAGCTTAATACTTTTTTCATGAAAAATCGCTGTTGTCCCAGCGGATAATTTTCCAGCGTCGCAAAAACTTCATAACCCAGGTTTTCATAGAACGGACGCGCCTGATAACTGAACGTATCAAGGTGCGCAAATTCGCAGCCGCGTTCACGCGCTACGCCTTCCAGCGCGAGCAATAATTGTTTGCCGTAGCCGCCGCCGCGCAAATCTTCTGACAGCCACACCAGCCCAACCTGCAACCAATTCCAATTGATGTAGCCCCAGATACCGCCAACCAATTTTCCATTTTCATCGCGCATAAATGATGCGATAGATTGAAAGCCGGGCGCAGGCGTATGCGGCAGCGAATGTGCAGTTAATCCTTGTGAAAGAATTGCTACGTCTTCGCTGTTGGGATGGTCTTCGATGCTAAAGCGATACATGATTTTTGCTCAGGATTATTTCCGAAGTTTCTTGTCAGGTTTACCCAACAGTGATCGCATAATTTTTACGCGCACCAGATAGCCGTCGTGATTGGGATGAATGCGATCCGCGACCCATAAATCTTCGCGGGGCTGACCTTCTTTCGTCAACATCGCATCCCAGAGATCAATGAAATGCAAATTCTTTTGCGTCGCAATGTAATCTTTCAAAAGCTTGTTCGTTTGCTTGCGCTTGTCGGCTTCATCCCAGCGTCCCGGCCCCGGCGTCGTGCTGGAAAAGGCAATCGGAATATTGGGCTTAACGGCGCGCACTTTGGCGACAAACGTTTTGAAATCTGCCAGCACGCGCTCTGCTGATTTGCCATTGTGAACGTCGTTGCCGCCGACGTGCAATACGATCATGCGCGGCTTGTAAGGTGTCACGAGGCGATCATAGAAATTCAAAATGTCAGAGAACTGAAACGAATCAATGCCGCGATTGATGATGGTGAAATCGGGTAAATCTTCGGCGAGCGTTTTCCAGCGAAAGAATTGCGAATCGCCGACGAGCAGGATCGCATTCCTGGGCGGCGGTGTTGTTTTGTCGGCAGCTTCGTAAACTTGCACTTGTTTCTCAAAACGATTTTCTGTCGTTTGCGCATTGATGTTGATTGCCAGTGCCAGCATGGTGAGCAAGGTTAATCGGATGATTTTAGTGAGCATTATTTTCTCCTTTTTAGTTGTGTAACTCGCGCATCAGTCTTACCGTTTGACCGACAGCCATCGTCCCGGTTCGCACGACT
>JAYSTY010000281.1:0-7332 GCA_043719385.1 Blastocatellia bacterium
TGCGCGGCGGAATGGGCGCAATTTCAAATGCGCTGGCTCAGGTCGCGCAAATTCACGGCGCAACCATTCGCACCAATACGATAGTCGAGCAAATTCTAATTAATGATGACGGGGCTTTTGGCGTAGTGCTTAAAAATGGTGAAGAGCTTAAAGCTCGCTTCGTGATTTCCAATGCCGATCCAAAACGAACTTTTGCGACGCTGGTTCCACCAAAATATTTGCCGGAAGAATTCAAAACTAGAATCGCAAATTTTCAATGCGAAGGCGTCTCTGTAAAAATAAATTTACTGCTGGATGGGCTGCCGAATTTCACTGCTTACCCGACCAGTGGTAAGGAACCCGGTTTGCCACATAAATCCACGATGCACATTTTGCATTCGATGGATTATTTAGATCAGGCGTGGGATGAAGCAAGTAACGGGTTCCCTTCTACACACCCAATGCTTGAACTTGGCATCCCGACGGCGTATGACGATTCGCTGGCTCCCGCAGGAAAACATTTGATGAGCGTTTTCGCCCAATACGCGCCGTACAAATTAACCTCAGGCGTCTGGGATGAAGCGACCAAAAATAATTTTGCGGATCGCTGTATAAATACATTGGCCGAATATGCCCCGAATATCAAAGACATCGTGGTTGATCGCAAAGTGATTTCGCCGCTCGATATTGAGCAGGAATATGGCCTGACAGGCGGCAATATTTTTCACGGCGCAATGAATTTTGCGCAATTATTTCAGCACCGCATGCATTACCGCACGCCGCTGCGGAATTTGTATTTATGCGGCGCTGGAACGCATCCGGGAGGTGGTGTTATGGGTGCGGCGGGATATAATGCTGCCCGCGAAATATTAAAAGACTTCACTACTGCAAAAAAGTAGCGCAACGGCAAGCGGTCGGCATTGCAGTTGCAGGATCACAACATTCCAACCTCAACCAAACAAGTTGAGTATCGAAGGAGAACTATATGGACGCAACTACCATCGGTTTTGTCGCGCTGGCCGCCGTCGTGCTGCTCGTCATCGCACGCGGCGTGTATCAATTAGTGCTCGGTATTTCAATGACCGAAGCGCTGATTCACCACGATAACAAGGCGGCGGCGATTGCCCTGGCAGGCTTTTTGCTCGGCGTGATTCAGGTCATCATTCCGGTCTTCGGCGGCCCCCGGCATTCTTTCTGGAATGATCTGGCAAACGTCGCTGCCTACGGCGTCGCAGGCATTGTCGTACTAACAATTTCCGGGTTGGTTTTTACCTGGTATTGCACGCTCACGGGAACAAACCTGAAAGAACAAATCGGTCAGGGCAATGTCGCGGCGGGGATTGTAGCGGCAGGCGCATATTTAGCCGTCAGCGGATTGACCAGCGGCATTCTGACCGGTGATGGCGGTCAGTTGTTGCCGACCATCGTGTTTTGGGCGGCGGGGTTAGGCGCAATCATTGTGCTGACGCATTTGTTCCGCCTGCTTACAGCCTATGATGATGCGGCGTTGATTAGTCAGGGCAACATTGCGGCAGCGCTCGGCTTTGCCGGATTGCTGATTGCAGTAGGAATGATGGTGGGCTATTCAGTCGCGGGAACATTCACGGGTTACAGAGAAGGCTTCATCAGCTTTGGCCTGTTTTTATTGCTGACGCTGCTGTTTTATCCCGTGCGTCAAATCGTCGTGCAAATGCTGATGCTCGGTGGCGGATTCAGTTTGTATAATGGCAGACTGGATCACGAAATTGCCGAAGACAAAAACGTTGGTGCGGGTGTTCTGGAAGCCGTTGGTTACATCGCAACAGCCCTTTTAATGACTCGAATATGAAAAATATATTAGCTGTTAGAAACCGGATATTAGCACTGGCGTTGCTCACGCTGCTCATCACTTCCCTCGTTATGGCCCAGGAAATTCCGCAGACAGATCGCCGCGCTACTGAATTGCGACATCTTGATCTGACTTACGACGCGCCGAGTTTTAAAACAAAAGAAGAGTGGCAAGCCCGCGCCGAATTTTTGCGCAAGCAAATTCTCTTTGCCGCCGGATTGTTGCCAATGCCGGAAAAAACTCCGCTGAACGCTAAGATTTTCGGCAAAACCGATAAGGGTGATTACACCGTTGAGAAAGTGTATTTCGAGAGCGTTCCCGGTCATTACGTGACAGGTAATTTATACAGGCCGAAAAAAACTACGGCGCAAACTGCAGGTGAAAAATATCCGGCGGTGCTGCTGCCGCATGGGCATTGGGCGTTTGGGCGGCTCGAAAACCAGCCACTCAATTCCGGCCCGGCGCGAGCAGCGAATTTTGCGCGTCAGGGTTATGTCGCTTTTGTCTGGGACATGGTTGGGTATAACGACAGCAACGTTGTACCCCACACATTTGCTAATCATCGTGAAGGTTTGGTGCGTGAATCTTTATGGGGCATAAATTTATTGGGCTTGCAGCTTTGGAATTCAATTCGTGCCACTGATTTTATTTTGTCGCTGCCGGATGTTGATGCCGAGCGTTTAGGCGTAACGGGTGAATCAGGCGGCGGGACGCAAACATTTTTGCTGTACGCCGTGGATAATCGGATAAAAGTTTCCGCGCCTGTCAATATGATTTCGTCAATCATGCAGGGCGGCAGCGTATGCGAAAATGCGCCGTTGCTGCGGATTGATACAAACAACATGGAAATCGGAGCGATGATGGCTCCGCGTCCATTGATGATGATTGCGGCGACTGGCGACTGGACTAAAAATACGCCAACGGTTGAATTCCCTGCGCTGCAAAACATCTACAAACTTTTTGATGCTGCCGACAAAATTAAATCGGCGCAATTCGACTCGCCGCATAATTATCACAAGGAAAGCCGCGAAGCCGTGTATGGCTGGTTCGCGCACTGGTTACAGGGACGCGCAGAGGTAACGCCGATCAAGGAAAAATCAAGTAGCATCCCAACGTTGACAGAGCTGTTAGTCTTTTACGGAATCCCGCGCCCGAATAATGAATTAACCGAAAATCAATTAACAGAGTCACTGATCGAAGCCAGAAAAAAACAGTTTCAGGCGGCGCTGCCAACTGATGCCGCGTCATTGGAAAAATTCAGAAAACAATATGGGACAGCCCTGAAATATTCGTTAATGGCGGAATATCCCAGGTCAGAAGATTTGGTTTCGATGGTCAGGAATCCGCCGGGCATTACGATGATTTCGCGGCGCAACAAAGGCGATCTCATCAGCCTGAAAATTGTCAAAAGTACGGCGAAGAAAAAATTGGATTCTTATGTTTTGCTTGCCTCACCGGACAGCGAATATACCTCCGGCGCCAAAGAATTAATTGACCAACTGCTCAAAGAGGGGCACAACGTAGCTTTTCTGACTTGTTTCCCCGGCAGAAATATTGGCGAAGAAGCCGACAAATATAAATTCCTGACAACGTATAACCGCACCGATCAGGCCAATCGAATGCAGGATATTTTGACCGCGATTGCTTACCTCAACAAAAATAAAGGCACGGCAAAGTTAAGTGTCATCGGGCTGAAAGATGCCGGATTGTATGCGTTGCTGGCACGCGGCTTAGCGCCAAACATTGATCGCATGATTGTGGATGCCGCCCAGTTTGATAATTCAGGGGAAGCAGATTTTTTGCAACGCCTGGCGATCCCCGGTATTCGTAGCGCCGGAGATTTCACGACGGCAGTAGCGCTTTCAGCCTTGAATTCATTGCTCATTCATAACACTGGAGAGCGTTTTAAAGCAGCGCAATTGTCAGAGCTTTATCGCAGGGCGGGCAAAGAAATTGACTTTAAAGCGCAGGCGGGAAAATTAACTGAGGTGGAGATTGTAAATTGGTTGAGCGGGAAATAAATGCATGGAGGGACCACCCGGTCGCTACCGCTCGCGGTACTGTCCCCGGAGCGGTAGCGACGTGGATTACTGCGCCATACACTGACTTGAAACCGATCCAGCTTCCTCAAACGCGCAAATAATCGCCGTGCCAATTCTTAATTGCCTGCTTGATTTCTTTGTTGGTGGCGAATTTTCCATCCAGTGTCTGTTGCACTAAATCCGCCAGTTCTTCGTCCGAAGCAAAGCGCAACGAAATCAATTGTCCTGTCGTAAGGGCTTCAGCACGCCTGGCTAATTCTGGCGTCAGTACACTTTGATAGCGCAATTTCTCTTCCAGCCTGATGACTCGATCCTGTGCTTTCAATGCGCTGGTGCGAGCAACAAATCCAACCACAAATAAAATGATTGCAATCAACAATAAATGCAGGTGACTCCAATCCGGGTGGTGATATAACGAATAAAGCGTCCATAACAAATTGAGCAATAACAACGGCGCTAAGACGAAGTGAAACGGGGCGTGATAGCGCGTATGGTTTTGAAAATTCTGGGGCGTTTCGGGCATGTTTTTCTCCTGCAATTCACATTGCTGTTTGGTTTGATTTGGTTAACTCTATGGGAGTCGGTTCGGGCGTAAAATCTTCGCCGGGGTTAATAAATCTATCTTTTTCAAATTTGTATTGTTTGTCGTAAAGCTGTTTATAACGGCCATGCAATAACAACAATTCATCGTGTGTGCCGCGCTCGACAATTTCTCCGCCTTCCAGCACCAAAATTTGATCGGCGCTTTGAATGGTTGACAGGCGATGGGCAATCACAAACGTAGTGCGCCCTTGTCGCAACGACCGCAAACCATCCTGAATCATTGCTTCGCTTTCACTATCCAAACTTGAAGTCGCTTCGTCCAGAATCAGGATTTTGGGATTCGCTAAAATCGCGCGCGCAATCGCCAGACGTTGCCGCTGACCACCGGAAACCTTGATGCCGCGCTCGCCGATCACGGTGTCGTATTTATCATCAAAGCCCTGAATAAAATCTTCGCAATGCGCGATCCGACTGGCGGCAAAAATTTCTTCATTCGTAGCATGCGGATTTGAAAAGCGAATGTTTTCCGCAATCGTACCATCGAATAAAAAATTGTCCTGCATCACAACGCCCAGATGACGGCGATAATCACGCAATTTAATCCGCGATAAATCCTGACCATCAATCAAAACACGCCCATGCAATGGACGATTAAAATTCATCACCAGGCCGATCAAGGTGCTTTTGCCGGAACCGCTGGAACCAACCAGAGCCGTCGTCGTTCCGGCGGGAGCGCGAAACGAAACATTTTTCAGGACAGGTACATTTTCAGAATATTCAAAGCTGATATTTTCAAAGGCTACTTCGCCTTTGATTTCGCCCAGCGCCGCACGATTTTCATCGCCGGCATCTTCCGTAGCGATTTTCCTGATTTCACGAATGCGGTCAAGGCCGGCAAAGGCTTCCGTAATTTGCGTGCCGATACTGGCGATTTCAATTAACGGCATAGCGACCAGTCCGGTGAAAAAGACGTACATAAATAATTCGCCCAGCGTCATCGTGCCATCCAAAACTGAATTGCCGCCAACCAAAATCATCAGCACGCCAATGATGCCAACAATCACGGTAGACATCGCCATCGTCCCTGAAACCCCGGTCATAGATTTGGCGACATTGCGCAACAAACGATGCGCCCCACGAGCGAAAACAAGTTCTTCACGTTTTTCTGCGGTGTAGGCTTTGACCGTCCGAATGCCGCCGATTGATTCCGTCAGGCGTCCGGTGATCTCCGAATAAATTTCGCCTCGTTCACGAAACAAGGGCCGTAACTTATTAAAGGCAACCGCCATCCCGCTGCCAAAAATTCCTAACACCAGAATCGTGATCGAAGTCAGTTTCCAATTGAGATAAAACAACACTCCCAGCGCAATGATTGCCGTTACAATCCCGCCCAGTAATTGTACTAACCCACTTCCGACCAGATTTCTGATCCCCTCGGCATCGTTCATCACGCGTGAAATCAGCTTGCCCGTTTTCATCGAATCAAAATAACTGATGGGCAGGCGCGTGACCTGCTCCATGACGCTCTTGCGCATTTCCGTAATTGCGCGTTGCGCCGCGACGCCTAGCACCTGCGACAGTGCAAAAGAAGTTGTCGCCTGAACCAGCGTCGCCGCGCCTCCCACCAATGCTAACGGGATTAATAGATCCGCCCGATTTTTGCCGATGACTTCATCAATCACATATTTTGACGAAGCAGGCAACACCAGCCCGACCAAACGATTTGCCAGCATCAGCACAAATCCGAGCGCCAGGCGAAAACGATTATTCCAGACAATCACGCGCGCTTCGTTCCACGCTTCGGAGTAGTTAATTTTCTTTTTCTTTTCTGCCACTTCATAACCTCAGGTTGGTTGGTTGTAACGTTTCACTTTAGCAGTTACTCCACGGATAGACCAATAGACGACCGACATCATTGGGAGATACGAATCGGTGCAGTACAGGGAGCCGTAGCGACCTGGTGACTGCGAAGTTACAAATAGATAGAGTCCGCAAATCTCCAAAAGGATAGCGCCGTTTATAATTTCCCGAAGACACCATTAAAAGCGACGAGGCAGCCCAGATGTTAGAGGTGCACCGATTACAATAGCAGGCAACCAAATAGTGCAAATTTTACTGGCGGCAAAATCTCACCAGACGAGATTTTTGGCGCTTCCTGCGCTGAACGATTCCAAAATATCTACCATCTGCTCAGCTAAAATTTGTTGCGATTGCGCGCTGGCCCAGGCATTGTGCGGCGTCACGATTAAATTGGGCAGATTAATTTCAAGCAGCGGATTGCCTGCGGCGGGAGGTTCTTTTGTTAATACGTCAATGCCAGCCGCAGCAATTTCCCGCGCCTGCAAAGCCGCTACCAAAGCGTCTTCGTCAACCAACCCGCCGCGTCCAGCGTTCAGCAAAATCGCTGTCGGTTTCATTTGCAAAAATTCAGTTTCGCCAATCATATTGCGCGTTTCGGCGGTTAACGGACAGTGCAGGGAAATTGCATCGCTCGTTTGCATGACCTCTTCAAAACTGACACGTCCGGCTCTGATTTCTATCGCTTCTTTGCGTTCTGCGATGAGAGTTTTCATCCCAAACGCGGAGGCGAGTTGCGCGACGGCCTGACCAATTGCGCCGTTGCCAATGATGCCGAGTGTACTGCCGCGTAAATTTTTTATTGCATGCGTATTCAGGCAAAAGGTCGAAGCACGTTGCCATTCTCCATTTTTGACATCTACCTGATACGCCGGAAAATTACGCGCCAGATTGAACAACATCATCATCACATGTTCAGCTACGGATTGGCTGGAGTAGTTGCGCACATTACAGACAGCGAGGTTATGCGCACGGCAAAAATTCACGTCTACACAATCGTAACCAGTCGCCGCCACGACAATCAATTTGAGGTCGGGAAGCTGAGATAACACTTCTTCACGCAGCGGGATTTTATTGGTGATG
>JAYSTY010000282.1:0-18321 GCA_043719385.1 Blastocatellia bacterium
GCCGATCCATTCCGAATCGGCGGCGTTTTTCCTGCGCTGGTTGTGACGGAGCAGCCGAATTGTTGGTTGCTGTTGTTGTCGGAGTCGAAGCATTTGTTAAGTTCGTCACCTGAAGTGGAAATCGTGCCAGCTCCTGCCATTCGTCATTTGCCGCAATCAGGTAAACTGAAATTTCCGTTGCTCCAACAGGCAGCGCAAATGGTGCGGGCAAAAAGCTCAGGCTGTCATTGTTAATCGTGAATAAATTAGTGGCGTCGGTTTGTCCAATCAGCACGGCTATTTTTTCGTTGGCTTGTAATGCACGACTGAGTTTGAATTCGATCAACTCAGTCGGCGCGACAGATTCTTTCCCAGCAAAGCTTGCGGTCATCGTTAATGTTGGCGGAGGTGTTTGTGCTGTTGCGCCCACACAAATGATGAGTACCAGCAAACTGTATGAGGTTGCGTTCAGTATTTTTTGTAATGCTGATGCCAGTCTGCGTTTCATTTGTCACCTCCGCGAAAATATTTAGCTGTTTGAAAACTCCAAGCGTCTTTGCGCTGAAGGCGCAGCAAGATGGTAGCCAGTGGCAAGACCGTTACAAACGGGCGCCGCCTCTGGTACGAACCATTAATTTTCCGCGTCCTGAAGGGACGCGAGGATTCTGTGCGCCCCTTCAGGGCGCGTTAACTTCACATTTCGTCACCAGACGTATTACGTCTGGCTACCATCTTGCTGCGGCTTCGCGGCAGAAGAAAATTTTCAAACAGCTTCTTAAAAGTTCTGGCTCTTCTTGTTTTCTGCTTTGAGGTCAGCCGTCGCCGTGACAGTCGCTTCGATGGACTTCACTCCGCGTAAAAAGCGTGTGCCAAAATTCAATGTCGCGGCGCGTGCACCACCGCTCACGTTCAAAGTTTTTGTGCTACTTCCGGCGATGTCACGGAAAACCGTCACCTTGACCGTGAAGCCGTTAGGTGTCACACAAGTATTCGCCCCACCGATTTCCCACGCGACTTCGACTGTGTCGGCTAAACCGAAGGCTTTGTTATTGGGCGTGAAACCAATCCGTGAGACCGTGATGTTGCCCAGCGGATTGTTGGAACCAGTCCCGCCGCTAACTTGCGCAGGTGCTGCCGGAGCCGCTTTCGCGCTGGCTTTTGTTTGCGCCCAGAATGTCAGGCAAAGTGCGAGGACGGCTAAGGCGCTGAAAAGTGAAAGTGATTTGGACATAAATTTAGTGTTCATGGTGTTCTCCTTAAGTTAGGTGTCGTTGAAAAGTAGCGTGACAATTTTTACAGACGCTTCGTTGCGCCTGTAATTGCCACACCAGTGTCTGTGCCAGTGAAAAATGTTTCTGTGCCATCGTTGACAATGACAAAACTGCCGTTGGAGCTGATGCCAAGAATGGGTAGATGTAATGTCACGGTTCCCGTGCAATCGTCATTGACGATGTATGTTCCGGTGAATCCGCCTTTGAATGATTTACCGCCGAGATTAACGTTATATGTTGCATGCAAACTGCCGTATCCGTCGAATGTGATTGGCCCGGTAGCAGCGATGTTTGCGCCCATCACTGTGCCGCTGTACGAATACCCGTGTGTACCTCTCATCGTGCGTGGCGAACAACGGTTATGACGTTCTTTTTCATGCTCGTTTTGTGATGACTGCTCTGCGCTTTGTGCTTGTACGTTTGGTACGACTCCATTCAGGTTGCGAGCTGTGGTCAGCCCTAAGACGAAGAGTCCGACGAGTGCGATGGTGGTAATGGTAAGTGAACGTTTCATGTTGTTTCTCCTGATTTGTAGTGGTTAGAAATTGCCATTCAGGACAGCTTCATTGCGTTGCAGTATCTTGAAAAAGAATTCGACCTTCGCGGTCACATCAATGATGGGGCCATTGTTGAGTTTCGGGGGATCGCTGATGGTTAGTATGGTTTGTCGCACACCGGGGCCAACGGTGGTTGTCGCAGTGCGCGTCACGTTCACCTCATTGAATTTGAAGGAGGCCGTTACTTTAAAATTTTGTTCGCGTATCCCGGGTCTGGCCGGTGCGCCCAGGCTCCATTTAATTTCGTAATTCTTTAATTGTGTGCCGGGCACTACGCTGATTTGGGTAATGCCTTCGCCACGCTGATTGGCCCCTGTATTCGTCGCCACCAGCCCATTACTCTTACTCAGATTTACGGCGCTGTTGAAGTCAATTTTTTGCACCAGAATGGTGGTAAAAACGGACTCTACAACTGCCTGAAAAGTCTTCAATGGGTTAGCTACACCTTTGATGGGCGCTTGAAACGTTACTTCACAGGCAGTGTCTGAAGCATTTAATGTAGACGTAAACGTTGAGCCATCCTGAAACGTTGCGCGCAAAATTACACTGAAATTTTCGACTTTGGTTGTACTCGGAATTTGTGCCGTCCATTTTGTGCGGATTAATTGCTTCGGTTGTGTGCCGGTTGTAATGCCCGCAAATTTGACTTCCGTAACAGTAATTTTCGGTGCGCCAACAACGGTTGTTGGATCAATCGGATTCAGGGTTTTGTCGGGCAATTGTTGTGTGGGTTGCGCCATTATTACGCTGTTGAAAATAACCAGCAGCAACCCTGTCAAGAAAGAAAAAACAACTGTGTGTTTCATAAATCCTCCGGTATTGATTTCAGGATGGGTTACTTTTTATTGAATCCTGCTTCCACGAAAACATTGCCTGAAAGGACAAAGGTGCATTGCGCTTTGCCATTGCAGGCGCTGGCATTGGGGTCATTGCCTGACACGATGATG
Source organism: Blastocatellia bacterium (assembly GCA_043719385.1). Lineage (GTDB taxonomy): Bacteria > Acidobacteriota > Blastocatellia > RBC074 > RBC074 > JAFDVL01. Next base: position 2,755 of record JAYSTY010000282.1, read on the forward strand.
TTTCTGACAGTGCTGTCAGCAGCGGGTGTAACGGTTAATAATAATTTTGTGCCGCGCGGGAAAACTCCGGTAGAAAACTGGCCATTTTGGATTCCATCTGTACTGATCGCCGGGCCTCCTTTGGGAGCGATCACGACACTTCCACTGCCAGGTCCAAGCTTCTTCACCTTCACATTAAGGTCGGTTGGCGGTGGCGGCGGCGGCGGCGGCGCGGGCTGCTGGAACTTGGCAGTCAGCTCAGAATTGGCGGTCAGCGTAAAGGCGCAGGGCGATTTCCCGCCACACACAGAAGCCGCGCCAGTACCACTGATAAAGCCTTGAAAATTAGCTGAACTGGATTGCAGGCTTATTTTTGCGTTTTTTCGGAGTCGCATGTCGCAACCGAAAAACGGATCGTGATCATTTGGAGCCGCACAATTCAGTTGCGAGATGATGGGATCACCTGTCACCTGGACCTTAACAGCGTCAATTAACCCAACATTTGCCATCTTGAGATTAAATCTGAAAAAAGGATCAACGCCTGTACATTTTAGCGCTACGTCCGCCACCCTTTTTAAGGTTTCATTGACAAATCCAGCCGTGATAATGCCCGTCACAGTGATCGTGGTCGTTGTTCTTGGAGTAGCGATAAAGTTGACGATTCTTTTTTCGCCAGGATTTAGTGGCTGGCTGTTTTGCGGAATAGTAAAGGCGAAGTTATTGTTCGCATTGGCGCTCCCAATGCGGATGGGCTTGTTGCTTGTATTCGTCACTTCCACTGGCAACGTCTTACCTGATTCGAATTCAACCGAACCAAAATCCAGTGAAGTCGGGTTTACTGTGACCTTAGGGCTGCCTTGTGCGAAAGTTGCGACGTTCATCACAATGAGCAGGCACAGCAACGCAGTCTTTGCGACAATAATTTTCAATCGTTTAGTTTTCATGGTGGTTTCTCTAAAGCAGATATAGTGGGGCGAAAAAGCAGCTTGCCATTACGGCTGACCGTTCTTTCGCCCAGTCAAGACAGGGCAATTAGCCGTTGACATCTACGGTCTTGTCATCCTTCCCGGTAATTGTTTTCGTGGCGCTGGCGCTGACTTCCGCACGAATCACCTGTGGTGGATTTCTCGCGGCCTGGATAAAGTTGGCGATTGGTACTATCACCTCACGCTTATCTCCGGCAACAGTCACGGTAGTTTCCTTCGCGCCGGTATCGAACAGCACCTGCACCTTGACAGTGAATTGCGTCACGGTGAAGCAGGGCGGTAATGTGCCGGGATCAAATTTCACCAGCACGCTTTGGAAGGCTTTGAAAGGGAGAAGGCCAGGTTTGACTGCCCCCTTCACAATTTTGGCGTCAGTGACCCTGATCGGAATGGCGCATTGATCGGCTGCCGCGCCCGGAGCGGTTTTGGCGTAGGCCTGCTGGGGATTGCTCAATGAATTGAACAGGGTCAGTCCGATGAGCAGCGCGAACGCGGTCAGGGTCAGACTGGTGAATAACATGGATTTGCGAGTCATAAGGGTTTCTCCTTTGGGTAATGGTTTTTGTTTAGAGCAGTGACCCGGCTCGCTCCGGCTCGCAGGACAGTACCGTGAGCGGTAGCGACGGGTTACGTTTCGAGTCATTCAAATAGCGATGCGGTTAAGCTGACGTGAGGATACGGCGGGAGCAAAAGAAAAGTCTTAAGCTGCGCTTGAGGTTTTTTTGAGGTTTTTCTCTGGAAATTTTTAGGTGTCCGACAATGCTGCCAGGTACTGTACCCGGAGCCGTAGCGACGGGGTGATGCAGGGTACGCGAACTGCTCCTGGCGAACCCGGCTCGCTACGACTCGCGGTACTGTACCTCGCAGTTTGTCGAACCTCTTCAGAGCAGAAACACCAAACTGAGCATCGCTGAAAAAGCTTTTGCACTATTTTGTAAATCGAAGATTCCCAATGACTTAACTTCTTATAGAAAAATCAGAGAAGTCTTTGAAGATTTATAATTGATGAAAGGAGTAATAGTTTTGCTGTTATCCCGAAAATCCAGGTTCAAATTAAATCACTGTCTGAAACCAATATGCTTACTACTACTACAGCTATGTCACTCTACGAATTTTGCAATTTCCGCCTTAACCCTGAAGAGCGTCTGTTGCTCCGCGATGGCTTTTCGATTTCGCTCGCGCCAAAAGTTTTTGAGACGTTGTTGCTGCTGGTACAAAACAGCGGTCACGTGATGTCTAAGGAAGGGCTGATGGAACGAATCTGGCCTGACAGCTTCGTTGAGGAAACCAATCTGGCGCAGAACATTTCGATTCTCAGAAAGGTTTTAGGCGAAGGCATCAACGCCACAAAATTTATTGAAACGGTGCCGAAACTTGGCTACCGCTTTGTTGTGCCGGTGCAGGAAACGAATAATCAAATTGGCGGGCTGGAAATCCGTGAACGAATGCGCGCCAGAATTATTGTCGAGGAAACCGAGGATGATGACCTGTCATTTTCCGGCAGGCAGCCGATCCTCGAACTGCCGCCAGCGCCGATGAGGCCAGCGCTGCCGCCAATGCGCCGAACGCTGGAAACTCGTTATGCGCTCAGCGGCGATGTGAATATCGCCTATCAGGTCGTGGGTGATGGGCCAATTGATATAGTGTTTGTGATGGGCTGGGTTTCACATCTTGATTATTTTTGGGAAGACCCGTCGTTTGCCTACTTTCTCAATCGTTTGGCTTCGTTTTCGCGGTTGATCTTATTTGACAAACGGGGCACCGGTCTTTCGGATCGAGTGCCGTTAAATCAGCTTCCCACGCTCGAACAGCGAATGGAAGATGTGCATGCGGTAATGGATGCCGTGGGTTCTGAGCGAGCAGTGCTGTGCGGAGTTTCAGAAGGTGGCCCCATGTGCAGTCTCTTCGCCGCGACTTATCCCGAAAGAACAACGGCGCTGGTCACGATTGGCAGTTACGCCCGAAGGCTCCGGGATGACGATTATCCCTGGGGGCCGACAGAGGCTGAGCGTGAACATTTTTTCAAAGAGATCATCGAAAAATGGGGTGGGCCGGTCGGCATTGAAGACCGCGCTCCAAGTTTGATGAATGATGAAAGATTTCGGCAATGGTGGGCAACGTATCTGCGGATGGGAGCCAGTCCGGGCGCGGCGCTGGCACTCACTAAAATGAATGCGGAAATTGATATTCGTCCTGTGTTGTCAACGATTCGCATTCCAACTTTAGTATTGCATCGAACCGGCGATACCTGTTTGAAAGTTGAAGAAGGGCGTTATATGGCAGACAAAATTCCGGGCGCGAAATTTGTCGAATTACCCGGCATAGACCACCTCCCTTTTGTTGGCGATCAGGATTCGATTCTGGATGAGATCGAACAATTTCTGACGGGAGTGAGGCACGCTCCCGAACACGACCGCGTGCTGGCAACGGTTCTTTGCACGCGCCTTGCTGATGTGCCTGAGGCGGACAAGTTCTGGCCGGAATTAGTTGACCGTCATTACGCGTATGTGCGCAAAGAAATTGAATTATTCAAAGGACGCGAAAGCGAATTGAATGGGCATGGCTTGATTGCGACGTTTGACGGACCAGCCAGAGCTATTCGATGCGCTCTCGCCATCAACGAATCCGCTAAACGAATGGGCATCCCGATTCAAACTGGAGTGCATACCGGCGAATGCGATTTACTAGGAGAAAAAGTAGGCGGGGTAGCAGTGGAAATCAGTTTTCAAGTGGCAAGTGAAGCGCGGACAGGGGAAGTGCTGGTCTCCAATCCGGTGAAAGATTTGGTGGCCGGATCAGGCATCAGATTTGTGGAGCGGGGGATGTGTAAAATTCCAAAACTGGTCGAGGAATGGCGCTTATTTGCAGTTGAATAATAAAATCAGGGAGAACCCGAAAATCCTTATAACTAGGTGGCGCTGTTTGTTGTGGCTAAAGACTCGTCATTTGGTTCAGGGAGAGGAGGAGGATTGGCCTCCATATCGCGTTTGATTGCATCCAGAATGCCATTCACAAATTGCGTCGCTTCGTGGGTGGAAAACCGACGAGCAATTTCCAGCGCTTCGTTAATCGCGACAGTTTTAGGCGTCGTGGCCTGATAGACGAATTCATACACAGCCAGGCGCAACAGATTGCGATCAACAATAGCCATGCGCGGAATGCGCCAGTGCTCAGCACGAAGGCGAATCCGCTCATCTAACTCAGCAATGTGAGCGATCACTCCGGCAGTCAATTCGTTGGCGAATTCCTGCACATCTTCGCCGGCTTCGGCTAATTCGCCCCAATAGGTCTTGATCAGCTCATCAACTGGTTGACGAGATAAATCATATTGGAAAAGCATTTGCAGCGCGCATTCACGCGCTTTGCGTCGAGCACCCATAATTTTCAATAAACAAAATAGAGCTAAAACTGATGAAGTCAATTGCGGGGCGTTAGGTCAGAATAAAAAATAAATTGCCAACCTGGTTACAGCTCTTTGATTAAATTAGCCATTTCGATAGCAGTCATCGCTGCCTCGAAACCTTTATTGCCTGCTTTCACGCCCGCCCGATTCAGTGCCTGTTCGACCGTGTCAGCAGTAATGATTCCATAAGCGACAGGAACTCCGGTTTCCAAAGCAACCGCCGAAAGTCCCCTGGTGACATCCGCCGCGAGATAATCGAAATGCGGTGTCTCCCCCCGAATGATTGCACCAACGCCGATGATAGCATCATATTTGCCGCTTTGAGCCAGTTTCCTGACGACCAGCGGAATTTCAAAAGAACCGGGAACGCGAACTGTAGTAATCGCATTTTCACTGGCGCCAAGTCTTCGTAAGGCTTCCTGGGCGCCGCCGACTAAAGGGCTGACGATCAGATCATTCCAACGGCTCGCGACAATGGCAAAGCGCAAGCCCTCGGCTCGCAATGCCCCTTCGATAATTTGGTTTGGTTTTGCATCACTCATTTCGTTTGAGGCGACAGTATATTGACCATCTCCAGGGAGGTCAAGGAAATGCTCAAAACTGTTTAGACGATAAGTGTAAAAGTCACGATAATTTATGACTAAGAGTTGCGGCAATTCATCGAGCCACGATTTCATAGCGCACCAGCATCATCTGCAAGCCGCGCCGCGTCATCCCTAACTCACGGGCCGTGCGCGAAACATTCCCGCCGTTTTTCCTGAGCGCCTCGACGATCACATGCGATTTAAACTGGTCTACGGCTTCATTCATCGTTAAGTTTTCCCAGAACTGCGCACTGATGGTTCCGGCAGAGTTGAATGGTGATTGCGCCGGAAGCGTCATGGCATTCCTGCGCAGTTCAGCCGAAAGATGATCAGGCGCAATCGTTAATCCATCTTCGGAGCGGGCGACGATGCGCTGAATTTCATTGGTGAGCTGGCGCACATTGCCAGGCCAGTCACAGACCATCAACAAATCCAAAGCCTGCGGATTGATTTGGACGGCGCGGCGTCCAAATTTTTCGGCGTAATGTTTGAGATAATAATTTACGATGGCGGGAATTTCTGAACGGCGTTCCCTGAGCGGTGGAACCTTCAGGCGAATCACGTTCAGGCGATAATACAAATCCTCGCGGAATCTGCCCGCCGCGACCATTTCTTCAAGCTCGGAATTTGTTGCCGCGATGACGCGCACATCAACTTTGATGGGGCGCTGTTCACCCAGTGGTTGAATTTCGCCTTCCTGCAAAAAGCGCAAAAGTTTGGGCTGAATATCCAGTGGCAAATCACCCACTTCGTCCAGAAATAATGTCCCACCTTCTGCCGCCCGAATAACGCCGGCGGAATCGGCGACTGCGCCAGTGAATGCGCCGCGCTTATAACCAAACAGAAAAGCGTCGGAAAGTTCCTTCGGTACAGCAGTACAATTGAAGGGCACAAAAACTTTGGCACGCCGCGAAGACAACGAATGAATCGCACGCGCCACCAGTTCTTTGCCCGTGCCGGATTCGCCTGTGACCAGCGCCGTCACATCCGAAGAGCGAATTTTGTGAATTTCTTCCACCACGCGCGTCATCGCCGGGCTGGAGTGAATGAAGCCGCTCAATAAATTTGGATTGGGAGCAATTGTTTGTGCCTGGCTGTCAAATCCCGTGCGATCTTTTTCGTGCAACGCACAGGTATTCAGACCAAGTTCGACAACCCGCAACAGGGAATCAATTGATAAACCAAACGGCAATGTCGCCGCTCCGCGTGGAGAAATAATAAGCTGAGCCGGAAGCGCTCTGGCCGGATTGAGCGAGAAAATTGTGAGGTTATTTTTAGTCGCAAAAATTGTGCTTTCACTTTCGTCGCGCACCGCAGAAAATTCCTGCATCAGGGTTGTTGCTTCGTTCTCAGTCCAGCCATTGTTTACAACAATTTTTGCCTGCGTATTTTCTGCTGGCTCGCAAATCAATATTCGTTGAGCATTAGTTTCTTCACGAATTACGGCGGTTAATTCGCGGAAAAGTAATTCGCGGGAAGCGACGGCTTCGCTCAAACGTAAGGTCAATAATTGAATCAGCGTGGCGATTTCTTCCTGCCGCGCCGGTGCATTGCGATCAATTGAAGCCAGTGCTTCTTCGACCTGAGTCAACGCCAGGCGCGCACCCAGTTTCTGAAATGTTTTGCTGGCCTGGGTGAGATGTTCGGCGGCGCGTTCCGGCTGCGTTTTGAGATAAGCCCGACCGAGCCAGTAATGAGCACGCGCACTTTTATACACATCACCAAGCATCTCAAAAATTGAAATGGCGCGCCCAAAATGGTTGGCAGCTTTGCTGAAATCACTTTGCTCTAACGCCATCATCCCGTGCAATCGTTGCGCGTTGCCGGCAATCGCTAAATCTGCCGGAGCGTCTTTCGTTTCATCCGTAATAGATTTTAATTCTTCTGCGCAGGCTGTACGATTTCCTGCCTGTAGATGCGCTTCGGCCAATAATAATTTAGCTTCACAGATTGCCTGCCGATCACCGATTTTTTCTCCGAGTACCAGCGCATCCTGAGCTTCGCGCAAAGCCTGCTCCGTTTCATTCAGCGCCAAATGGCATTGGCTCAATGTGCGCAGTGCCTGCCCTTCATACCATTTGTTGCCGTGTTCTGAAGCGGTTTTGACAGCGCGTTCCAATAATGCCTGAGCGGCAGCAAGATTGCCCCGCAGCAACTGTAATTTTCCCAGCGAATCAAGCATGGCAGCGACAGCGGCGGGACGTTTGTCAATTTCATTTGCGAGGGTTAATGCCTGTTCCAATGCGAATTGCGCACGCTCCCATTCACCAACGAGCAATAATGTTTCGCCTAAATTATTATAGCCATCCATCGCATTGGCTTTGTGTTCCGTGTGTTCGTAATAATCAATGGCTTTTTCTAAATGGGCGATGCCTTCCTGTGGGCGTTTGAGAAACCAGCAGGCACCTGCCATGTTCGTATGGATTTTGCCCAATAAATAAGCCGCCGGACGGTCTCCGATCAAATCCCGCGCTTGTTCTAAATTTTCCAGGCTTGCTTCCCATTGACCAGCGAAAACATGTGCTAATGCCAGTCCGAAATAAGCTTCAGCCATCCCACGCCAGTCGCCTGTGTTGCGAAAATGTGCCAGCGCATTGTGTGCATGATCACGCGCAATAGAGTATTCGTTGATACTGCGATAGACACGTGCTAACGCCACATAAACATTCCCGGTTTGTGCGTCTGATTCATTGTCAGTCGCCTCTCGTAAAGCAATGTTAAGCATTGCTACGGCCTTTGGATGGTCGCCGGTATAGTTGTATGCCAGTCCCAAATGTAAGCGCACACAGGCAAGCGCATCAGCATCAAGCGCCGCACGATCTGCAATATTTTCATAACGCGCAATTGCCTCTAACGATTCACGGTAACGCCCTTGCATTTCCAGCGTAAGCGCCAGCGCACAGCGAAGTTTGGCAATAAATGATGGTGAAGAATTGCGCGTTTGACCAGGCTTGAGAATACGCTCAATAATTTGTTGGGCAGTGCTGGCTTGTCCCTGATCAAGTAATAAACGAATTTTCTCTAACTTCGCACCGGCTGATTCGGTGGCGGAAAGAGCAGCAGGAGTGAACAAGCGCTTTTGCTTTGTCGCAGTGGATTGGGGCGGCGATAAACGATTCGTCATTAGTTTTAATAACCTGTGTTGTCCTTTCCGTCATCCAAAATCACAGGCATCGTATTTGTTGCATCACCATTTTTCATGTGACCTTGCGCCTGTAAGAAAACATCACTAAAAATAATTCCATCAGGCGTGACGGTTCCGTCACTAAAAATAATTCCATCGCTAAAGATGATGCCTGTTCCACAGAAAAATGTGCCGTTACCTAGCGAATTTCCATCACTGATTTTAAGACTGTCGCTAAAAATAATGCCGCTTGACCATAGCGTGCGATCACTGAAAATAATGCCGTCACTGAAAATAATGCCATTGGTTAATAAATCACCGAGTGTATAGGTTCGTTGAAATTTTGTAATGAGATCAGCGCCGGTGGCAAACGTATGATCCACCAAAATGCCTTGTGCCCAGGGAAAACTATAGCCATTAATCGTTGTCGCGCGAAGCAAATTATCCGACGATTTTAATAAGGGATCACCAAGCGGTGTATTCGCATTCAAATCTGTTCGCACCAATTTGGCTAATCGCACTGCGCCTTCAATGTTCAATTCGCCTGCGCCCTGCTCCAATAAATTGGATCCGGCTAAGGGCTGCGCGGTGTACATCAAAATCGCTTTGACTAAATTTGGTGTGAGCGCTGGGTTCGCCTGAAGGATTAAGGCAACTGCGCCTGTGACGACCGGAGCGGCGACTGAAGTTCCATTCATCGTCATCATTTTGCGCTCTTCATCAGGACTGATATTGACATCCAGCGCAGGATTTTCTTTGACGAGATTATTCATCGCTGCTTCGGCGGCGATGATTTTATTGCCGGGCGCAACCAGATCAGGTTTGAGAATATTGTCATGATGTCGGATGCCGCTGGTATCGGTATAAAAACTGCGTGTCGGGCCGCGTGAGCTATACGTTGTCACGGTATCATCACTGCGCGAGTCGGTGCCAAAGGTGTTGCTCGCACCGACCGTGATTGCCGAGGGTTCATTGCCTGGCGAGTGAATCAAACCATACACTTTTTTGCCGTCCGTATCTTTGCCGTTATTCCCTGCGGCGGCGATGACAACGACACCCGCATCAACTAATTTTCGCACTGCGACGCAGATTGGATCATTGCGGTAAGAATCCACCGCAGGCATTCCGAGGCTGAGATTAACGACGCGAATATTGTAAGTTGCGCGATTGAGCAGTAACCATTCCAGGGCGCGCAAAACATTGGTCACTGTGCCTTTGCCTGTGTCGTCCAGCACCCGCAAATTAATGATGCTGGCATTTGGCGCAATGCCAAGATAAGCATTCGAGGCGACGCGCCCATTGCCAGCGGCGACCGAAGCGACGTGTGTGCCGTGTCCATAAAGATCATGTTCAGGATTTTCCAGCTCAACGTCGGTGAAATCTATGCCAAAAGTAAATCGCCGTTTGCCGTTGCGATCCAAAAAAGATTTATGCTCGCGGTCAATGCCCGAATCAAGAAAGGCAATGCCGATGCCTGTGCCATCCAGTCCGGCGCTGGTTGCGCCATTGATTAAACCACGTGCGACATCGGCGCCAGTTGTCGCCGAAAGATGTCCGAGCGATCTGACTTCGCGTTCGGGTGAAACAAACGAGACTTCCGTTTGTGCCGCCAGTTCACGGACAGTCGCTGCCGGCAATTCAACGGTGCGCGATTCCAGCTTTTCAAACTTATCTTTGTCTTTGATGATGATTCCGGCACGGCTGAGAATTTCCTGTGTCGCTGCCCCCGGTTGCCCTTTTAATTGCAGGACAACTTTGACGCGCTCAGTCGGAGCGGTATTGACCTTTGTTTTGAGGTCCTCGGAAATTTTTTTATCATTCTCCTGCGTGGAAACACGTGCCTGACCGCCGCGTCGTCCCGTTGTACGGGGCTGTCTTTGGGTGCGATCCTGCGCGTTGGTATTGGGCCAGGCAAAATTGCCGAGGCATAAAATTACCAGCAAAAATTGACTAACAGTTCGCGTAATAAAAACTCTTGATCTCATCCTTTTCACCTTCATTCGAATTGGCTAACTGGCCTGATATTTTTGGCTCTGACTGGTTTTCAGGTTGCTGAATATTCCGCAGCGCAAACAAGTTGTTCAGTCTACATCAAATTTAAAGTGCAAGCTCTGTGCCAGCAGCTTGCAGAGGCGTTTTGAAAGTTAGTGCAAGTCTGCCGCCTGCTGCTCTCGCAGGATAAATGCCGTAAATAATGTACTTAAGATTACCGAGGTTTAACCGCCAACCCCGCAGGAGCTTTCGCAGTGCGAATTGGAATGCGACTTCTATTTCGCAGTGCGAATTGTCTTTCGCGCATCAAGGCAAATCCTTTGCTTCTAATATTTTACCGCATTATTTTGCTGACTGCGAAACGTTTTTCAAGATTAGCGCGAAGTTTCATTCGCACTACGCAGGTTTTTGATGGAAGTATTACTTTGGGTATTTTCGTGGACTAACTCATACGATTTACTAACACTTAGTCGCTTTCTCCGACCTCGTTTTTTCTATGGCACAGCGATTGAAATAGCAATTGGGCAAGTGCGAACGCACGATGATAATCCGTTAGATATGAAAGCTACTAAGAGGTATTAATATGAAGACACAACCACAAATTACGAATCAGCAAGCGCAAATTTATAAAGGATTCCTGGCCATAATAATTTTGGTGCTGGGAATGTTTCCACCCCTGCCGGTTTTTGCTGAAGGCAGTGCCAGCAACAACGTTGAATTGAATGGCGCGATCAGTGCGTTGCCCGCAACGGCGAATTTAGTTGGTGACTGGACAGTCGGTGGCAAAACAATTCACGTCACCGCCACCACAGTTATTAATCAGGAAAGTGGCAAGGCAGCCGTGGGCGCATACATCGAACTCAAGGGGACACTGCAAACCGACGGTTCAGTCAATGCAACCAAAATCGAAGTGCAACTGGCTTCGGATGGCGGCTCATCGTCCGAGGTCAAAGGTGCGATTGAAGAATTGCCCAGCACGACGGGGCGCATTGGTGATTGGAAAGTCGCAGGACGGGTTATCCACGTCACCGCGACCACCAAAATTAATCAGGAAAAAGTACCAGTAGCAGTCGGCGTCAGTGTCGAAATCATGGGCACTGTCCAGACGGATTTGTCGCTCAACGCGATCACGATTGAAACCAAAACAAACGCGAGTGGGGAAGCCAAATTAACTGGCAAGGTCGAAGTTTTGCCAAGCGCCATCAATCGTGTTGGTGATTGGAAAGTCAGCGGGCGCATCGTTCATGTCAGTGCTGCTACGATACTAAATCAGGACGATGGCCCAATTGCTTTGGGTGGCATCGTAAAAGTGGAAGGCATCGCACAGGCGGATGGTTCGCTCAACGCGACACAGATTGAAACGAAAGCTTCACCACAAGCTGAACTGAAAGAAATTGAATTGCGCGGCACGGTTGAAGCGTTGCCGGGTACGGCAAATCTGGTCGGTGATTGGCGCGTCAGTGGACGTACCCTGCACGTCAAAGCCGATACAAAAATCACGTCAGAATACGGTCCGGCGCGAGTTGGCTCAATCGTTGAAGTCGAAGGCTATCAGTTGGCCGATAATTCGATTGATGCGAAGAATGTCGAAGTCGAATCGCAGCCATCCGCACCGATCCAAACCACGCCTGGGTACTGCCGGTTTTATGGCGTGATTAAAGTGTTGCCCACAACGCAGGGCTGGATTGGTGAATGGACTGTCGGCGGTATTAAAGTGAATGTCGTGTCCACGACTACGCTCGTACAGGAAAAAGGTGCGATTGCGGTGGGCGCTTTGGTGGAAGGTCTGGCGATTGCAAAGGCTGGTGGCCTGGAAGCCGTGCGCATTGAAGTCAAAGGCATTGGCAACAGCGCAGGCTATGTCAAACTTTTCGGCACGATCAAAACCTTGCCCAACGCGGCTGACTTTACTGGTGACTGGACAGTGGGCAGCAAAACGATTCACGTTGCCGCCGCGACACGCATCAGCCAGGTCAAAGGCAAAGTTGCTGTCAATGCCTTTGTCGAAATCGAAGGCAATCAACGCACGGACGGTTCTGTTGACGCTACTTCAATCGAAGTCAAAACCGATAGCGCCGCGAGTGGAGATAACACGGGTTTTGTCAGCTTCTACGACAAAATCACGAGCGTGCCTTCTGCCGCAGGTTTCATCGGTGATTGGACTGTCGGCAACAAAACGGTTCATGTTTCCAGTAAGACAATTATTGAACAGGAACGCGGACAAGTTATCGTTGGCGCACTGGTTGAAGTCAAAGGCAATCAAAAAACCGATGGTTCAATTGACGCGACAAAAATCGAAGTCAAGAGCAATACGATTACCGGCGATGTCAACGCGACCTACATCGAAATCCTGGGCAAAATTACGACCTTACCCACGACTACAAATTTAGTCGGTGACTGGGCGGTGGATGGTCGTACTGTGCGCGTGAACGCTACTACCTTTATCAAGCGCGAACACGGTGCGGCGGCGGTTGGTGTGCTGGTCGAAGTCAGAGGACAATTACAGGCGAACGGCTCCATTGATGCGACGGTGATTGAGGTCAAACGCGACAGCAATATCACAACGCTTAATCGTGTGACTTCGGTCAACGCTGGTGGGTATCAGGCCGAAAGCTCATCCGAGGGAATTATTGCGGCCTTTGGCAGTAATTTAGCCACGACAACTGTTGTTGCTACGAGTTTGCCTTTGCCTAAATCGTTAGGTGGCGTCAGCGTTCTGGTTGACGGCAAACCCGCACAGTTGTTCTTCGTCTCACCAGCTCAGATCAACTATTTAGTTCCCGCTGGCACAGCACCTGGCTCAGCCAAAGTCGAAGTCGTCCGCGCCAATACGGTCGTCGCGCAAGGCACAATTGTTTTGCCGGGCGTTTCGCCCAGCGTCTTTTCCTTCAATAGTGATGGCAAAGGTGTTCCCGCTGGCTATGTGACTCGCGTCAAAGCTAACGGTGAGCAGAGCAACGAGGCGATCCACAAATATGACGCGGCTCAGCGCCAATTTGTGCCAACCGCCATCGTGCGTAAAGCGGGTGAAGCAATCTATCTGATTATTTATGGCACGGGTTATAAAGCGGCTCCTGACTCCGATGGCAACCCCGCGAATGGCGTCGCCGAAAATGTCGAAGTCACAATTGGTGGCGTCAAAGCGCAGGTGGATTATGCGGGCGCTTCTCCCTTCGTTGGTGTGGAACAGGTGAACGTCAAGTTGCCGGACAATGTAGCCGCCGGAGCAGCGATCACAGTGCTGGTGAAGGTGAATGACGGACAGGGCAATATCATTCGTACTAACGAAGTAATAATTTCGATTCAGTAATTATGGCTGATTCGAGCAGGTACTGCGTACTCAGTAGCAGGGGAATTTGAGTGCGTTAGTAAACACCAGCATCGAGCAGAGGCCGCTCGATGCTGGTGCTATTTACCGGGACGATGAAAACCTCGCACCTTAACCCTCTGGATGATTACGCGCAAATTCCTCTGCCAGCCGTTCCAAATCCTCATCGGTTTGATTTTCCAGATGTACCATTCCGGTTCGCGCCCCTTCAATCGCTCGCAGCAATTCATTGAGCTTGAGGTGGATAATCTTGCTCTCTCGATTCTGGGTATTCTGCATGAGCAATAAAAGCAGCAGGAAAAGGATGTTCGTGCCGATGTCAAAGACAGTTTGCCAGGTCTCAGAAAAATCATAAACGAAACCAACAATCAACCAAATGACTATCGTTAGAACGAAAAGGATAAATCCTGTGGGAGAGCCACAGAATTCACCGGTTTGCTCAGCAAATTTACGGAAAAATTCTTTCATAATTTCAGCCTGAGGCTATTTATTTAGCTCTGAGCGCCAGCATTAATTTACTTAAATCCCGTTTCATCAGGGAAATTTTAGCGCGGACATCATTCAGCATCGCAGCGCGATCCGCGAGTACATCAAGGCTCAGCTTGCGTTGTTGTGAAACTCCGCTGGTGAGTAATTCCAGTTTTTTGATTGATTTGGGAGAAGTGCCATCATCAATTCTTCCCGTGGCTATCCACTGTTTCAGCAATTGTGTGCGGCGCGTTTCGTTGCTGGTTTCGGTTGGGGCAATGGCGGTTAGATATGTCCAAATCTCTTCCGGGTATTCGCTGTGAAATTCGGCGGGACGATCAAAAAATTTCGCCAGCATATTTGGTGCGATGCCTAATGCCTGCTTGCCGCCGCGTTGTTGTCTGATCCCAATGACCGAAAGAAAAGTTGCGACTCCGCCACCTGCGACCCCAATAATATTGCCTGCTTTTGCGGTGGTGTCTTTGAATTGCAGCGCTGTTCCTAACACGCCAGTCGCGCCGCCTGCCACAATATTGGCTATCGTTCCAATGGCCAGAGCGCGGTCACGACGAGCTTCCAGCACGGATCGTACCGCTGCAATTTGTCCGAGTTCGCTGTCAATTTCCGCGACTGTGCCATCAATTTCGAGTGAAGCACTGACGACCGTTTCGGTGATTTGCTGGCGCAGGCTCAACGCTTCTGCGCTCATCACGCCACCACCAACTCCTCGCTCACTGTCTGGTAATTTCATCAGACGCTCAAGCAATGGCGTGACACCGATTTCTTTGGCGACCTCGGTTGCGCCGGGCGAGAGTGATTGCGCCTGCACTTGCGCCAGACTGAGCAGCGCCGCCGCTAGTAGTAAGCTCACCAATGAAATGAGTAGTTTATTTATTTTCAGCATAGATTACTTTCTATTTTGGACATTGCGAAAAGGAATTTTATGTTACAAAAAGCCTGTGACATTGTTTTGCTCACAGGCTTTTTGCGAAGCCTGGTACGGCTACTTTTTGGGGTCTGGCCTGGGCTTGGGAGCAGGCTTTCCCTGCGCCTGAAGCGTAATGTTTAAGATAATTTTTTTCATGTAGTGAAATTCTCCTTGTGAGTTTATTTTTTGGGAAAAACGCCAAATGAATACATCACTATGACAGATAAATGTGGCATTGGTAGACAGGTCGCCTGAGCCTGAAAGAGTAAATAGAATTTACAATTCATCACTTCCTTAGTTGCGTAATGACTTCCCCGCGCTGTTCGCCAAGCAGGTCATGATCCAGTCGTTGCAAGGCTACTGAAACAACCTCATTGTGATGTAAGTCAATTTTTTCGTGGGACAACTGAAGCCACAGGCGATGCACAATTTCGACATCTTCAGGTTTAATTTTCGGACGATGTGCGCCGAGTTCATACGCCTGCTCCGTCCCATCGGGATTAATCAATTTCAGGACACGGAGCTTGCGTTTATTTTCGTGCTGAATTGATTCCCACATATCGCCAATAGTTTTGGCCTGCTGGTCGGCAGACATTTTTGTCGAAACACCTGCCACCAGCGTTGAGCATTCCAACTGGATCGCCGTCATCACTGTTGCCTGAAACGCATCACTCGCGGGCACAACCAGCAGCTTGATTTCCTTGCCCATTTTTTCTGCGACAGCGACAGCACGCGTAAATAATAATTGCTCGTAATCCGTGAACAATTCATCCTC